>VFJO01000081.1 GCA_009886045.1 Verrucomicrobiota bacterium | reverse complement strand
GACATCCGTGTATTTCTCGGCAAAGGTGGTGCCGTAGATATTTCGCAGGGCCTGATCTGCTGTGAGATTACCAGTCGTCGCATTCTTGCCGCTGAGCGCTTCATAGATGGCATTCACCCCAGTCGAGTTTAGCGGTTGATCATTGATAAAGAGCCGATCCGTGCCCCACGGGGTTTTTTTGAGGTGGTAGTCGCTGCCGGCAATCGGAGCGGCGCTGAATTTTGAAAGATTGCCACTGATCGCCGCATCATCGCCAAACAGCCCTGCAAGTTGCTCAGGTCGGAAAAAGTGGGCCCAGTTCTTGATATTAGTGGTGGAGTTGGATGACGCATTGCCATTCACGACTGCGGTGAAATTAGCCGATTGGGTTGAATTCGTTAATGTGGATAGGGATAGGGAGCGCGAGCTACCGACATTCAGTGTGGTGCGATTGCCTGTAGCCGCATTGAGGTTCAATTTGCTACCCTCGTCATCGACATAATAGGCGATGCGGCCGACCGTCTGATTGGCTCCATTCACGGTGGTGGTCACATTTTCCATAAACACATTGATCCGCTCACTCGCGTTTCCCGTGATGGTCCATTGATTGCTGGTGGCATTGCTCGTTGAGTTCCCGGGATTTTGAAGGTTGTTCAGGTTTGTGAGATTGCCGGAGCCGCTGGTGAAAAGTTCTGTGGTGATCGTGCTGCTGGTTTGGAGTGTTCCGTTACTAAAAAAATACTTTTTGATAGCTCCGGGCTGGGTGGTGAGAACGGATGTGAAATTTCCAGTGCCATTTCCGGTGGCGTTGAACCCCTGCTGAATCTTCGCCATAGCCTGCTCGGTGGCCCTCGTTGCGAACTGCTCCGCCCGGGTCTTTGAACTGTAGTTGCGCGTGGCAGTCTGCTCCATGCGGGCAGTGGAGAGGAACGAAACTGCTATTGTCGAGAGCAACAAAACCACGAGCAGCGTGATAATGAGCGCCGAGGCGTCTTCTGCATTTCTTGGGAGGTAGCGTTTCACAGTATTATGGAAAGATGGCTCCTTATGCACTGATATCAAGGAGGCAAGGTGGATACGGGCGAAATTCTTCGCGGCCAGTCGCTCTGTGCGCGAGAAAGCGGCTTTGTTTTTTCAGGAAATGATACCAAAAGCCGCTTGCTTTTAGATTTTTGGAGAGGGGCACAGGCGTCTCGCCTGTGTGCTGCGGTCTGCTCCTTGGTTCCGAGGGGTATGCTGCGAGCGGGCAGACCAGTCTCCACACGGCCGAGACGGCCATGCCCCCTTCTTTTGCGGTGCACGAGTCCAAAATCATACGGCTCTTGAGATGACTCCGTTTTTCTGAAGCTATCGTTGTCATAAACTCTCCTGTTGAATCTTGTTCATCCTGTCCTCCTGTCAAAAACTTCATTCTCGTATTCATTTCGGCCAGACCTTGATTTCGTGTTTTCCCGCTTTCAGCCCGGCGAAGGGGCCGGCTCCGGGATTTGCCGGGTCGCGGGGCTTGCCGAAGTAATCGGTGTCGATCTTCATTGGCGTGCCGTCGGGGTTCGCAAAGGTGGTTTTTGAAACGAGAGTTTTGCCAAGGCGTTCGGCGGTCACCGGCTGTGTGGGCTGCGTTTCCGGCAAATCGAACGAGAGGTAGATCCCGTCTTCCTTCTCGATGATCTTGGCGGATTGCACCGGCTGGTTGCCTTCCAAGACCATGTTCTTGATCGTTTTTTTGATCGAGTTGAAGGCGTTCGGCTGCGTCATGAGATTATTGAGATACCGGTCGTCCCCGCCGGCGATGCTGGAAAGTCCGAGCACTTCGGTGGCGTGCGGACGGTGGTAGGGGGTCTCCCGTGTTTGCGAACTCACGGTGATCGCACCGGGGAGGATGTTGTAGCAATACGCCCCGCCTTGGGACCAATTCTTGAAGTTCGATCCCAGGAAAATGTTATTATCCAGCAGATAAGGGCCGTGATTGACCTCCATGAACACATTTGGGTCGAGGTTATCGAAGAACAGGTTCCCAGAAATTCTGGTTCCCTGTGCCATCCAGTCCAACCAAAGCAGCCCGTAGCCTCCAGATTGGCGGACCAGGTTGTCCTTGATCACCGTATCGATCGGCGCGTGGAATTTGATCGCGGCCACTTCCGCGCCGCTGAAGATCTTGCGGGTGTGGATGTGGCGAAATTCGTTGCCCTCCACTGTGCTGAAAATGCACCCGAGGCTGCCCACGATGCCGGCCTGCTCGCAGTGAGAGACTTTGTTTTTCCGCACCACATGGCTGCCGACGGTTTCCTTGTTCCAACCCTTCTTCAGCGCGCGCTCGATGGTTTCATTGTAGGCGTTAGCTGTCGCGGACTTGTTGTCGAATTCATCGCCGTATTTGCCGAGAGTGATCCCCACGCATTTCGAGTGGCTGATCTTATTGTTTTCAATGATCCAACCCTTGCTCCAATGCGTGCCGATCAAGCCGACCTGCTCGGCCGTCGGGGGCGCCCAGTTGGTGGCGGCGTGCATCATGGTGAAGCCACTCACGGTGATGTAATTGCGTCCGGTTTTGCGAGGATAGAAAACCGCCTGCCGCACATTGATCTCGGTCTCGCGTGCGTTCGGATCGAGATCCTTGAACTGGGCGTAAATCGTCGTGTTCTTGTCGTCCACCTCGCCAAACCAGAGGCAGGACTCATAGAGGCCCTTGTAATTGAACACCTCTTCCGCGTTCGCCGTATCGTCGTTTTTGAAGACCACCGCGAAATTATTGACGCCGGACAGGACATTGATACCCACCTTCACGGTTTTCCACTGATCCCATCCGCCCGTGGCCGGAATGATGGCAGTGCCCAAAACCACGCCGTCGATGTTGTCTTTCCGGATTTCCAGTTTGGAGGAACCCTCCGAGGCGACATGGAAGGCGATTTCGTAGCTCTCGCTTCCGCAATCAACCCCCTCGAACTCCAGCCAGTTTCCGTTTTTGATGTGGCCGACAACCTGTCCGTGTTCGGCACTTGATATATTCTTGGTTCCCTTGCGGTTGGTTGCAGAGGTCGCCAGAACCTTGCCGTTTGGATTTCCCACCGGCTGCAGCCAGGCGAGGTTCAGGAGATTGGCACCAGGCTGGGCCTTGCTTATCAGTGTCGTTCCCGCCGGCTTGAGCACCAGGTCTTTATTGGGGGCCTCCATGAGCCAGTGCCCATCAATGTAAACCGCCCCCGTGTGGTGGGTCCGGCCTTTGCCTTGGAACCAATCCCCACGGATCAGGTCGGAGTAGGGATTGAAGTCGCCGAAGAAGCTGTTCGGCAGCGTGACCTTCCATGTGTCGTTTTGCACATGGGTCCAACCCTTGACGGGTTCCGAGCCTTTGATGACAACCTTCTCGCCCGGCGCGGCGGTGTAAACGATGCGTGCGGCGTCCGAGGTTCCACCGCGTGGTGGGTTGACCTCCTCGCGGTAGATGCCCTCGTGGACAATGATGGTATCTCCCGGCTGCGCGAGTTCCGCCGCCGCCGAGATCGTTTTCAGCGGGTGGTCGGCTCCGACAGGGATTTCCTTCGCTGTGGCCAGGCCTGCGGCCGAAACGATGGCCAGTGCGATGGCGATGGGGTTCTTATACCAAAATCCGGTCGCTTTTGGACTTCTGAAATGTAGCGCGGGCGTCTCGCCTGCGGGAGTAGGCCGTTCGGTGTCAGGCGAGACGCCTGACCTACAGGAATGTAGCGCGGGCGTCTCGCCTGCGAGCTCAAGCCGTTCGGTGTCAGGCGAGACGCCTGACCTACATGAGCGACTTGGAAAATCCACGAACTTGGAGAGGTTGATATTGATCATAGGTTAGTCGGTGCGTTTAAAGCGGCGCGCATTGCAGCGGGCAGATCGGTGATGATCGCATCCACGCCTTGGGACTTGTAGGTGGGGCCGAGTTTGGGATCGTTGATTGTCCAGACATAGTGCTCCATGCCGGCGGCTCGGATTTGATCGAGCAGACCCTTGTCCACATCCCCTCCCCCGGACATGAGGGCGAGGGCGCGCATCTCCTTC
Organism: Verrucomicrobiota bacterium; assembly: GCA_009886045.1. Classification (GTDB taxonomy): domain Bacteria; phylum Verrucomicrobiota; class Verrucomicrobiia; order Chthoniobacterales; family Terrimicrobiaceae; genus UBA967. The sequence continues at coordinate 4,778 of VFJO01000081.1, read as the reverse complement.
AAGGTTTTCAGGACTTTTGCCGGGGCGTTGCGGGGTTTGCCGTTGGGTTTTTTGTCGAAGGAGCAAAGCCAAGCGGTCTGCCATTTCGGATCGCGCTCTTTGAGGGATTTGAGCAACGCGCTATCGAAGCCAATGACCACGACCTGATCGGGGGTCAATCCGCTGGTTGCGAGTTCAAGCAGGAGAGGATCGATGATTTCGGGCCCGCACTTGATTTCGATGAAGATTTTCTTTCCCGCAGGCACGGTGGCAAAAACCTCGGCGATCGTCGGCATCTGGACGCCCTTGTATTGGTCGCTGCTCCAGGAGCGGAGGGCGCGCTCAGAGTCTTGAGGCTGAATGCGGCCCACATCGAGTTGGCGCAACTCCTCCAAGGTGGCATCGGCGATGGTCAGTGGCTGCCCGGCGATGCGCTTCGTGTCCTTGTCGTGGAAACAAACGATGTGCCCGTCCTTGGTCAACTGGAAGTCGCCTTCGATGGCATCGGCCCCTTGCTCCCAAGCCATTTGGAATGCGGGCAGGGTGTTTTCTGGAGCCTGTGCGGAGGATCCCCGGTGGGCGACGATCATAGGGTTGGGGGAGGTTGCTGTCTGGGAAATGGCGGACTGCTCGGCCCAGGCGGTCTGAGCGAGAGACAAGCTGGAAGCGCCGATACAGAGGGTAAGCAGTGCCAATTTCTGCAAAAGCGCGGAGCTTCGAGAAGGAGCATGTAGGTCAGGCGTCCCGCCTGACATCGAACAAACTGAGCCTGCAGGCGAGACGCCCGCGCTACCTTTTAGAAGTCCAATAGCAACCAGATTTTGATATGAGGGCATTCTTATTTTCATGGTGTCCTCGTTTTTTCCTGTCGCTGCACTGGCTGCACCACCGGCTGGGACGGGAAGGCGAAGACCGGCCAGGCGTCCTTGTCCTTGAGGTTCGGAATGGCGATGTCGCACCAGCCCATACGGACAAATTTCGGCTCGGGGATCGACTCGGCGGAGACAAGCACGGTGTTCGCCTTGAGTTCCGCCTGTGCGGGGACAAAGGCCGCACCATCACTCGAAAGCTCGAACCACGATGGCGCCTGTCCATCGCTGGTGGTCAAGCCGTTCAAAATGCCGCTGAAGGAGACGACGACCCGCGATCCCTCACGGGTGGCGGATTGAAAGCGCGGGGCGGATGCGACCACGCCCGACTTTTTATACTGGTTTTTGAGAGCCGCGGCAGCGAGACGCTCTCCCACGGGTCGTTTATGGGTGGGATGGATATTCGTGATATCGATGTTCGTATCGTGGATGGGAACCACGGCGACTCCGGGGATCGTGTCGGCCGCCTGGTATTGAGCCGCCCAAATCGTATCCGCAAGGAGACTCGCGCTCAGATCCTTGCCTTTGGAGTAGTCGAATGGGGCGATTTGCACCATCAGGAGCGGCATATCCTTCACACGAAAAACCTGCGACCATCCCGCCGAGAGGGCTTGGAGTTTCTTGAGGTAGTCTTCCGAACCCCGATTGGATTCACCCTGATACCAGATTGTGCCTTGAACCGCGTAGGGGGCAAGGGGGGCGACCATGGCGTTGTAGATGAAATTTTCCGCATTGCCATATTGATTGCGGGGCACATTGAAGGCCGTCTTGAGGCCGTTTGGAGGGGCTTGGGGGCCTGTGAATACGCTGCGGTCGGGTTCTTTAAAAGGCAACCCGACAGCCTTGTATCCCTCGGGAGCGAGGAAGGGTTCAATCTTTTGACCGCCCCAGTTCACATCAAGAATCGCCACGGGAATCCCCAGCGACTTGGCCAGGTCCAGCGCGAAGAAAAAGCCGACCGCCGAGACGCTGTTCGGTCCGGCGACCATTTGCGCGGCATCTTTCCAAACACCCGCTGTGTCATCCATCGGGATTCCGGCCTTGAGGTTCTTGTGGACATGGAAGGCGCGGATGAAGGGATTTTCTTTCTGGCTCTCCGCAAATTCCCGCTCGGCCGGATCGATTTGGTGGAATGTCCAATCCATGTTCGACTGGCCCGCAGCGATCCAGACCTCACCCACGAGAATGTTCTCGAGGAGAATCTTGTTTTTTCCTGAAATCGACATCCTGCGGGGCGTGGCAGACGCCTCCAGCGGATCGAGTTCCACCATCCACTTGCGGTCGGGGCCGGGCATGGCTTTTTTGACCTGACCTCCAAATTCGACCGTGACCTCCTCGCCGGCATCGGCCCAGCTCCAGACCGGAGCCTTCACCCCACGCTGGAGGACCATGCCGTTCGAAATGATCGAAGACAGAACCACATCCGCGCGGACTGCCGGCAAGGAAAGCGCGAGGGCCGCAACGAGGGTGAGGAGTTTTTTCATGGAGCGATTAAGCATTTGGGATGTAGCGCAGGCGTTCCTGGGAGCGCGCCCGCCCTCGGGCGTAATACCAAATGCAGCTTGCTTCTGGACTTCTGAATGTAGCGCGGGCGTCTCGCCTGCGTGGGTAAGTCGTTCGATGGCAGGCGAGACGCCCGCCCTACAATAAAACCTCCGAAAGTCGCATTTCCGAGAGAGATTGATATAAGTTGTTCGTCGCATTTCGGAGAGACATTAGGGTTATTCCGCGACTTATTTGGCAGGCGGCGTGCAGAACTCTACCAAGGTCAGAGAAGCGTCCTTGTCGGTATCACGCACAGTAAAATTCGCTTCTCTTTCCGGACCTTTGGCTATGGATGTGTATTCCACCATAGTGAGCGTTCCGCTTTTATCGGCGTCGAGTTTGTTGAATTGCTTGTGCTTCGGGTTTTCCTGCGCGTTGGAGGGAGCGGATCCCATGACGGTGACGGCGAGCGGAATCGCGCCGCCGACTGCCGCGCCGCCGCCGTCTTCACCGTCTCCCCCAGCCTCGGCTTTGCCTCCGCGACCCGTCGGCTTGGCAGCGGTTGCTTGGGGATAGCTCACCATGAAATTGTTTTCATCGATGAGATTGATGAAGGTTTGGGTGGCCTCCGGCGGGAGGGCGAGTTTGGCCGTGCCGTTGTCCACCTCACCGATCATGCGGAACCACTCACCCGGGCTGTCTTTTGTGGTGTAAATCGCATCCGCACGGACGACGCGGGCGCCATTTTCCTGAAAGGTCGCGGTGACCGTTTGGCCGTCCACCGTATGACCTGTGACAGCGGGAACTTTTTCCTTGTTGGTGACCGGGGAACTGCTGGTGGGATTCCAGTAAGGCAGGCTCGCCTTCATCTCGGTGAGGATTTCGGTGAGGCGGATATTCAGCGCGTTGGCCTTATCAGGCTGCTCGGCTGCGATGTTTTTTGCCTCCTCGATGTCCACGCGCGCCGACTTGCCGTCTTTGGTGTCAACGAGGTGGTAGAGCTCGAGCGCCGGCACTTTTCCGCCTTGAGTGTCGTAGTTGCGGATGAGTTTAAAATCCCCCGCGCGGATCGTGCTTTGGTTGTTGCCATGGGGATAGTGCCAAATCATATCCGTGCGCGGCTTGCCGTTTTGGTCGAGCACGAGTGAGGCGTCCTCCACCGCTCCAGTGAACAATGGCAGGAGATTGGCGCCGTCGAGGTTTTTCCCCTCGGGCTTCTTGACCCCGGCCATCGAAAGAATGGTGGGATAAAAATCCAGGCCGTTGACCACGACATCGCTCTCCTTGTCGGCGGGAATGCCTGGGCCGGCGACGAGGAACGGCACCCGCACGCCGCCTTCGCGCGGCGAGGTCTTGCCTTTGTCGAGCGGGGCGTTGTCGCTGACGCCTTCGCCCTTGGCCCCTTCCACGCCGCCGTTATCGGACGAGAAGAAAATATAGGTGTTGTCGATGAGCTTGTGGCCTGGGTTGCGCGGGTCGTCAGTGGTTTCGAGGAATGTGACGAGCTTGCCGACATAGTGGTCGAGCGTTTCCACCATGGCGCAGAAGAAGGGATTTTTCTGCCCTTGATTGGGCGGCCACGCTTTGCGGTTGGCCGGATCGACGCCGAGCTTTTGACAGTATTTGTCGAGGAGCGCCTTGCTGCGGGACTGGATGGGTGTGTGAACGAGCCAAGTCGAATAGTAGAGGAAGAACGGCTTGTCCTTGTTCGACTCCATGAACTTCAACGCGCCCTCGGTGACGGAGTCGGTGGGGAAGCCCTCGGCATCGAGTCGGAAGGGATCGCCGGGCTGGTCGGTGGCAAACGCTTTGAGGCGATCCATGCCCACCTGGATTCCTCGGGGGCCGCCCCCTTGATGGGTGGTGAAATCAAAACCTTGGTCCAACGGGCGCGGAAAAGAATAATGACCATGTGCCATGTGCCACTTTCCGGTGTGCCCGGTTTTGTAGCCGTTTTCGCGGAGCGTTCTGGCGAGCGTCTGCTCGTTCGCCGGCATGCGCCCGCTGAACCACGGCGTGATCATTCTTTGTTTGGGGCTCGCCCCCGGTGGATTGCCACCGGCGACATGGGTGGTCTGAGCGCGGGCGGGATGGTTGCCGCTCATGATCGCGCATCGACTCGGTGTGCAGCTCGGAGCGGGCGAATACGCATGGCGGAAGAGAATGCCACGCTTGGCGAGAGCGTCGATATTCGGAGTATCCGCCGGGCTCGGCGCGTCGATGTCGTAGCACTTCACCTCCTGCCAACCGAGGTCGTCGGCGAGCATGAGAACAATGTTCGGAGCGGGTGCGGCGTAGGCGGGAATGGCCAGAGCAAGGCTCAGGCCGAGCAGGGTGCGTTTGAACATAGGGATTGGGTTGTAAAATTTCGGTGAGGGTTGGTGGATTACTGGTCGGCTTTTTTCTCTTGTTCGGCTTTAGCGGCCTTGGCGGCCTTTTTCTTGG
>VFJO01000126.1 GCA_009886045.1 Verrucomicrobiota bacterium | reverse complement strand
TGCGGTGATCGAAGGCGACAGTGTAGTCGTTTCGAGCAAAACGGTCGCCAAGCCTGCCGCCGTCCGCTACGCGTGGGCCAGTTCGTTTCCGTGGGCGAATCTCTTCAACAAAGACGGCCTGCCGGCGCAGCCGTTCAGTGCGGGTGAGTTATCTTTCTGATGGCCTCGGCTTGTGACCGCCGACTCCAGCCCCAACCACCTTCACCTCGATGCCGTTTGCTTTCAGCCCGCTTTCCACCAACCTAACATAACCGCTCGGACTGCGCGTCCCCTGCTGGGTGATGGAATCGCCCATGAAGGCGATCGTCTGGCCGGACTGGACCAATAGAGCGGCAGGCAGAGTCCCGGCGCAGAGTAAAAATATCAAGACTCCCCAGCGGGAGGCGGCACAAAATGGACGGGGTGTTTTCATGAATTGAAGCGTGGGATTTTCTACAAGCAGGGGCGGAAAATTAGGCCTTGAAAATTGTTTTTGTAAAACCGGTTTCGTGATTTGCCAACGAGGTTAGGTTTGACGATGGGGCCCATGGGACTGTGGATTTCGCGGACATCGCGGGAAGAGGAGCTTTCAGCCAGTGGCTTAAAGAAGGAGTCTTCGAGAGCGTCAAAACCACGAACTGCGGCGCTTTGGAATGTCCAAGGGAGTTGGATTTATGCCAAGACTCCATATACATGCGTTTAACTGGAAAAACCCCGGAAGAATTTTTCCAACCCTTAAGAAACAGCCTGCCTATGAATGAGTTGTAGATGTTTTTATGAGGGAACAGCATTAATTATTGACATTCAAGGAATTTAAGGAGCAGTGACGGCTATAAGAAGTGGCGAGTTGCGAGTAACTGGAGGCGAGTAGCTGGTAACGAGCAGCTGGAATTTTTGGTTGTGCGGTCTCAAATAGATGATAAATTTTTTAATTGTGAGTTCATCGGATTTAATTTTGGTAGATCCAGAGATTCTGGGCGGCAAACCGGTTTTCAAGGGGACGCGTGTGCCGATAAAGACCCTCTTTGATTATCTTGAACGGGGCTACACTTTGGATGAGTTTTTGGAGTGTTTCCCATCTGTCTCCAAAGAGTTTGTAGTAAAAGTGCTTGAGCGCTCTGAGGCTGCTTTGCTCGCAGCGTGAAAATTTTGCTTGATGAGTGTGTGCCTTGGCCAGTGAGTTGGCACTTGAAATTCCACCAATGCACAAATCCGCACAGCTTGGGGTGGGATGGACTGAAAAACGGAGAGTTGTTGGCGAAAGCAGAAATTGATTTCGATGCCTTTATCACATCCGATCAAAGTCTGCGATATCAGCAAAATAGGAAAGGACGCAAATTGGCGATCTTGGAGCTTTGGACCAACGATTGGCGGTTGCTTCAACCCCATGCCAATGATATCATTCCTCTTGTTGACAACTTGAGGCCTGGAGATTTCATCTTTTTCTCTCCGCGTAGTTCGAGGGGTCTGGCATGAATAGCGCTGGTCTGAGAAGTCAGGTTAATTATTGACATTTCAGGCAACTGGGAGTGCGCGACTCCTGCGTGACGAAGGGGGCGGCGGCGAGGGTCGAGGACATACGACTTGTTGGATCACTCAGATTGCCTTTGCTTGGAGAGCGATCCGCACCACGGTCGCATTTTATGAGTTGCCCCGTCGGTGGCTTTTACGGTTGAGACGAGCGTGCGCCCTTTTTTGGGGAACTGGGGGTCAGTGGGGAACTGGGGGTCAGTGTTCATTTTCATTCAACAGGGAACTGGGGGTCAGTGTTCATTTTCATTCAACATACATTCCGACATGAGACGACTCCAGTAGATGAAAGCAAAACTGGGGGTCAGTGTTCATTTTCATTCAACAGGGAACTGGGGGTC
>VFJO01000050.1 GCA_009886045.1 Verrucomicrobiota bacterium | reverse complement strand
TTGTGGTCAATCCCTTGAAGTTGTGTCCTCAGACTCCCTTGCGCTTTGCTCTCGGAGGCGGCGATGCGGCTTTCGATGATATAAGGTCTTGCATTTTTCAATAATTCAAGAATGTTGAAATCATGACAAAAATGATTTCGATGAACGAGCGGGGAATGGTGACCTTGCCAAAGCGAATGAGGCAACGGATTGGTTACGGCGAGACGCGAGGGATCCTGGTGGCGGAGGAGCGACCGGAAGGAATACTGCTCCGCCCTGGAAGTGTGGTTGCTGTGGAGAGCAATTCTCCGGAGCGGATTGCGGAGTTTGAGTCTGCGGATGCCGAGTTGGCAGAGTTCGCAGTGGGCTTGCGCAAGGCAGCGAAAAAGGGCGAGCCGTGAGAGTTTTTCTTGACGCGAATATCTTGTTTTCAGCTTCGAATCCGAAGTGGTTGACGAGACTTTTGCTGGATGTGTTGGAACTGCACGGGGAGTTAGTGACTTCAGAATTTGCAGCCCAGGAAGCCAGAAGGAATGTGGCCGCTTTTTCTGAAGATTTGATTGATGGCTTAGAAAAATGGTTCGCCCGCGTGAATATCTTGGATGATACAGGACAAGCATCATCGCCTTTGGAACTTGCAGAAAAAGACAGGCCAATTCTCGATGCCGCGATTTCCGGAAATTGCACCCACCTTCTTACGGGAGATGCCAGTCACTTCGGGATGTGGATGGGAAAGACCGTTTCGGGTGTAAAAATCGTGAATCAACGAATGATGACCGAGGAGTTGCGCTTTCGGAGCATCGTGGATTAAAGGTTTTGGTTCCTAGCCATAGGTGTCAGGAATAAATTATTGATATGCTATTCCTTTGAGCACGCGTTTGAATTCATAAAGCACAAGAATTGGCACAGTATTTTGATGCGCTTGGTTTGGCGGAGTTGCCGCATTGTCATCGCTATGAGGTGCGGATGCCGACGAGGACGTCGACGTTCCGGCCGAGAACTTTTCTCCGTGTCTTGGTGTCTCCGTGAGAGGTTTGCGCAGCAGGCGATGTGGTGGAAACGCCGTGGCGTTTGAGCTTGGTTTAAAAAAGCTAAAAAAAGCGCACTGCATGATATCATCGGTGATGTCATTTTTGACGAGTGGAGATTGTGCAGGATACAAATGTTTTCGTCTCAGCGCTGAGGTCGCAGGATGGAGCGAGCGCTGCTGTTTTGGATCGTTGCCTGGCTTTGATTGATCAAGCGTATCTGGGGGCTTCCCTTTACTTGGAATACGAGGAATTGATCTCGCGAGAGAGCGTGTGGGAGGGTGTTCCGGTATCACGCGAGGAGCGGGAGATGTTGTTCGACGATTTTTGTGCCGCTGCCCGATGGCAAAGAATTTATTTCCTATGCAGACCGAATCTACCAGATGTCTCGGATGACCACGTGATGGACCTGGCCGTGGCCTGTGGGGTCGAGCATTTGGTGACGCACAATGTGCGAGACTTCCAACGCGGCGAGCTTCATTTTTCCCTGCCCGAAGTGGTGACTCCCCTGCAACATTTATAAAATCGATGAAAACCATTCCCTATCGTTGCGATGAATCGCGGCACAAAGCCCTTCTCGGCGCGGCCAAGGCGTCGGGCACCAGTGTGCAAAGGCTTTTTGACAATTTTGTGACCCATGTCCTTGCGGAGCGCCAACTGGAAGCCCGCTTTGCATTGCGTCAAAAGCAAGGGAATCCGGAGCGGGGTCGTCGTTTGCTGGCGGAGATCAGACAAAGGGTGTCGTAGAAAGTCAGAGCCGCCCTCGAAGAAACCAAGTAAGGTTTCCCGAAAATCCCACCGCCCGCGCGTCGCAAGACCGCGGGCGGTTTTTTTGTTTCTGAGGCAGATTCGCAAATTCGGCCCGCATTCCAAACGACCAAAGATTGTTTTGCATTTCGTAACTTTTATGGAATTTTTTTGTTACGGGGGAACTGGGGGTCAGTGTTCATTTTCATTCAACATACATCTCGACATGAGACGACTCCAGCAGATGAAAGCAAGACTCGGAACCTATAAACGAACGAAAATGAACACTGACCCCCAGTTTATAAATGAACGAAAATGAACACTGACCCCCAGTTTACTGACCCCCAGTTTACGCAAGGGGTGCTGCCGGTAGCCAGACCGAGCACGGGGGCGGGTTTCTCACGGATCTGGCGGGCAACGAGCAGGGCCGCTACGGCGCTTGCTTCCTCGGGCGTTGGGAGAATGATGATTTCCATGATGTCGGTTCTTTCCTAACGCCCCATTCTAGCGTGCAGCTTGCTGCGAACATCGATGCGGAACTGCTCGATGAGCGTATCGACGAAGTCGGCGAGATCGATCGTCTCATCGCGCACGAGCGGAGTGAGGTCCATCGCAAAGGCGATACTCTGGGATTGATCCACCGCGTGGGATTCAAAGAAAGTGGCGTTGGCTCGTTGGCGCCCAATCACGCCGAGGTCGTAGCGTTTGCCGCCGGCGATCTGCGAATCGAACACCCCGCTGAGTGCGGCGGCGAGGTTCTCCCGCCCATCGACGTCCTGCACTACCTTGGTGTCGTCAGGCATCCAGTCGAGGTTACGCCAGACTTCGCAGCCGTAGAGCACTTGCGGGCGCTGCGCGGGCGGCAGAGCTCGAATCGCCTCGATCACCGCAACGGTAACTCCAATGTGCGTATCATGTTTATCGGCTGGGTTGTGAGTGTAAACCGCATGGGGCTGGGTCGCACGCAACACGGCGATCAAATCATCGCGCAGTGAGGTCTCCTTGGCGCTCTTCACAGCGGAACTCGGGTAGTCGAGCTGGATCATAGCTCCGTATTGGCCGATCCGCGCAGCAAGGTTTTGCTCCTCTCGTCGGATGGCCCGCATCTGCTCATCGCTGTAGCGGGCATAGGGGCCCGTTCGCGCGCTGCCAGCACCATCGGTACATGTCACACCGCCAAACCATTCCGCCTCATTTTGATAGCAGGCAAGGATGCCGTGGAAGGCCATGAACTCGAGATCGTCTTGATGCGCCCCGATACCAAGGTGGGTCACTCGCGCTAGTGCTTCGGGGACACCCGTTCCGTCGGGAATGAAAAGTTGGGCAGTGGGCTGGTGGAATGTCATAATAGAATATCAGGTATAGGTTTAGGGAAGACTTGCGGCAGCAAGGGCGTGGGCAGAAGCTGCGGCTTTTTCATCTGGCGGCAGCAATTTGAAGTGGCCATGAGCTCACTCCCTGCCAAATTTTGTAGCGAGTGCGCCCTCCTTACAGAAGCACAATATTCCCAGATTGGGACATGCAAAGTTAGTGACCCCGCTCAGCCGAACCAAGTGTGAATCGCCGATATTACTTAAAATCGGTTTGATGGAGCGTATAATAGAATCCCGATAGCCAATAGCCAGTGCAACACCAGTCGACGCCGCGCGGGCAGCGATTGTACTTTTTACTAATTTTTTAGTCCCATTATCCCCTCAACAACTATAAAAACCCCAGTCTTCCGGAGTCTGAAAACCCTTTTGTTTGCTCCCAATGCAGCCTACCTGATATCTTGCACGTAGGCTACCAGCGCTGCTTGGGCTGCTGATGCCAGTTGGTCTCCCGCAGCAGCCCTGGCTCGACCAGCGCCAACAACTCAGACGTCGCCACTTTCAAGCTTGTCCCTGACTGCGAACAGCACGGTGACGGTGGATGGCGGACGCTACGTCAGCGGCATTTCCTTCGGAAACAATTCAACCGGTGATGGGGATGAACGCATTTGTTTTGGACGCTTCCGGATTTTGACTGCCGGGATTCCGCAGCCAAATTATCCCCGGTTCGATCCACATCGCACTCGCTGGCACGAGCAACTCCCTTGCAAGACCAACCACGCCGGCGCCCTCGTGGCCCTTCAAGCGAAACAAGACTTCAGCCCTGGGCAGCTTTGAAGCAGTCGAGGGCGACTTGACGGTAAAGAAGCGCTTGGGAATACCTGTCGCTCTCTTCCACAAATCGGCCGCTCGGATCACGAAAGACCCTGGCGTAGTAGTAAGTGGGCGCGAGGATTTCAGGTGCAAAAACCAGCACGTCCCCACGACCGGCGCTGTTGATGAACCCCTTCATCGCCCTGGTCCACATAGCTCGGAAATCAGCAAAATAATCTGCCGTGCCGGTGGCGGCGGCGGGACGACTCGAGGTGTCGTCAATCGGCATCTGCATGGATCCGGGCGACGCGATCCGGCCGTGGAGGAATCCGATGCGGTCGAAGATTGGTGCCATGAATTCCATCTTCACAGGCACACCGCTCATATAGTCCGCACCGCCGTAGACCATTTCCTGGCCACAGTAGTAATGGCTGAAGTCGCCATTGAAGAGGACATCCGGAAAGCGCTTCACCACTTGGACAGTGCGCCACATATCCTGGGTGATCGTGGCGCGGTGAGTTTCGATGAAGATCGGGAGTTCTGTGGCAGCGGAGGCCGCGAGAATCGCTTCCACCAATCGGAAGACCTCGTCGTCGTCCTCTGTACCCCATCCCACATGGAGAGTGAGGCAGAGGTCGCCAAGATCCGCATGCCGTTGCGCGAGGGGTAGCGCTTCTTCAGGCAAGTTGACCCGTCCCAGCCCACAGTGCGGAAACCCTGCGATGCGTTCGGCGCCTGGCGCCTGGACGCCTTCAAATCCATCGGCCTTCAGGCGATGGATCATGGCTTCGCCCTGCGAACCTGGCCAGAGACTCTCAGGAGAAAGGCAAAGGAGTGTGTCGAGGTTGAGAAAAACTCGGAGTTTTGGGGCATCTGCCGAACCGTCGTTGATATAATGTTTCATAGGGTCAAAACTCGTCGTAAGCGATGTGCGCGGAAGGCACGCCCAGGTCGGCGAGCATTTTTGTGCAGGCCTTGATCATCATCGGCGGTCCGCAGAGGTAGAACTCGACGCCGCCGATGTTTTCGTGATTTTCGAGGGCTTTCGAGAGGACGACTTCATGGATGAATCCGGTGTCGCCAGTCCACTTGTCCTCGTCAAGCGGAGCTGAGAGGGCGGTGTGGAAAGCGAAGTTTTGGTGCTTGGCAGCGAGTTGTTCGAAGAGGTTGGTGTAGAACAACTCCTGTCGCGAACGCGCACCATACCAGAAGGAAATCCGGCGCGCGGATTTCTCGCCCTCGAGGAGGTGCGTGAGGTGGGCGCGCAACGGGGCCATGCCAGCACCGCCGCCG
>VFJO01000221.1 GCA_009886045.1 Verrucomicrobiota bacterium | reverse complement strand
TCTTGACGGCCTTCTTGGCGAAATTGTTCGGCGAGTGACATGGCGTTTTGGCTGAGTTTAGGATTGCTTAGTGTCTGAAGTTTCTTGCGAAACGCGGGCTTGTCAAGGTCGCGATCCAAGATGTAACGCATCAACATCTCGAATGCAGCCGGAGACAACTGGAGCAGCAAGGTCTCGTCCCACACGGGGTCATCCAGCAGAGCTTGCAGTTTTTCGGCTTTCAGCGCGCGCAGCGCAAGGATTCCCATTGGTGTCCCGAGAATTTTGTCGAAGGGCATCCGGTAGAGTTCCACAAGTTGGAATTCAAAGTCGGGAATGTGCTTTTTCAGCTCTTCCCCCACCCCTTCGGGAGAGTCAACGAGGTCGGCGAAGCGGGTCGAACTTTTCCAAGGCTTGTTGTCTTGCGCAAGAACCAGCGGGAGGATCGGCGGGAGTTTTGTGGCGCCAGGATTGGTGCGCAGATGATCGTTCCAGATACGCACCATGTAGGCGAGCAAGCGAAGGGCGATGAGCGGGTCTTCTGCATTTTGATGCTCGAAGAGGATGTAAAGGAAGGCGGGGCGGCCTTCGATTTGCGCCGTGAAGAGGAGATCGCTCGAGGTGGCGGCGAATTCCGGGTCGATGAAACTGCCGCTCGCCAGGCTCAGCGTGGTCCAGTCGATGCGGCGAGTGAGATTGGCCGGCAGGTGACCCTGAAGAAACGCGCGGGCGTTGTCAGGATCGGAAAAAGTCGACTTGACGAGCTTGTCATGGGGTTGGTGGATCGGACCGTCTGGCATGAAGGGAAAGAAAGTGTAGAAAGCAAAAAGTAGAAAGCAGAAAGTAGAAAGCAGAAAATAGCTCAGGCAAAAGACAGGTAGAAGCCCAGGACTCTGGCAGGGCATCGTCTCGTATATGACCATTTCTCAAGAGGCGAGCAACTTGGATTCAAAGAGGCTTCCTATCAAATTTCGCCCTCCCTCGAATTTGTCAAACTCTGTTAATTTTGTCTCAAAACTCCTCCCGTGAATCCTGCTTGTCACGCCGGAGTTGCGAAGCGCGTAGGCGGACCATCCTGCCTGTCACGCCGGAGTCGCGAAGCGCATAGGCGGACCATCCTGACTCATCACGCCGGAGTTGCCTTTCCGTAGGCGGACCATCCCACCTGTC
>VFJO01000025.1 GCA_009886045.1 Verrucomicrobiota bacterium | reverse complement strand
GACTACATCGAAGGCTTCTATAATCGAACACGCTTGCACTCGGCCCTCGGCTATAAATCCCCGCTGGACTTCGAATCCCCCCTGAACCATAAACCCGAACAACCAAAATGACCCCTCCCAACTTTTTCGAGGGAAATCACCACACTGAAAATTCCTATGAATGACATCGAATCCCAAATCCGGCGTCTCCCCCTGACTCTCCATCCTGATCCGAAGCGCGTTTTGCTTCGGCCATTTATTCCATCGCTCATTGTTCGACCTCTCAGTTGCCTGGAAGCGAACCCACGTATTGTGCATCTCTTCTCGCGCCTGATGCAGATGAGTGATGAGGCGGTTGATGAGAAACTCAAAGGCGTCTTTGCTGAGTTCGATGAACGCCACCAGCATATTCACAATATTTTTGAAGAGCGGTACCGCCAGATTCAGAGCATCTTGCCCACCGATATTGATCTCAGCGAGTCGCGGCGACTTCTCATTGGAGCCTATTTCACGAATGAATATTCGTTGGAGTCCAGCGCGCTTTTTAATCCCAGCATCGTTCCGTCGCCGGATCAAAATGGGATCAGTGCTGGAGAGTTGAAATTTGTTCTAAGCCTGCGCGCTACTGGTGAGGGACACGTCTCATCGATCACCTTTCGATCCGGCGTCGTTACCAGCGATGGTGATATCCGCATGGATGAGGTCTCTCGATTTGTGAATCAGCCTCGGCCCATGGCAGCGGCTCGTTATGATAGGAAAACGTTTCAACGCAAACTTCAGGAAATTAATGTTGAGCATTCCGATGCGATGAGCTGCACGCGCGACCTCAAGGAGAGTTTCAGTATTGGGGAACTCATCGAAATGGTTCAAAAGATGAGCACCACGGCGGAAGAACCAAGCACACGCCGAGCCGCCGAGAGGGCCCTTCTTTTGGCTCAGGCGAACTATAGCGTGAGCTTTCCCGAGGGTCTCAGCATGTCAGAGAAAATCCTCTTCCCTTACGCTCCTACAGAAAGCAACGGCATCGAGGACGCGCGCTTTGTCAAATTTTGTGAGGACGATGGGTCTTTCAACTATTATGCCACGTACACGGCTTATGACGGTAATGTGGTCTTGCCTCAACTTGTGCAGACTCGCGATTTCCACGAGTTCGATATTTCGACGCTCAATGGTCCTGCTGTGATGAACAAGGGGATGGCTCTTTTCCCGAAAAAAATCAACGGCCGCTACGCCATGTTGGGTCGTCAAGATGGAGAAAATATCCACCTCATGTTTTCGGACCACTTGCACTTTTGGTATGATTCTCGAGTGATCATCCGTCCATCGGAACCTTGGCAGTTCGTGCAAATCGGGAATTGTGGTTCTCCTCTGGAAACGCGTGCCGGTTGGCTTGTGATCACGCACGGCGTCGGGCCGATGCGGAAATATTCGCTGGGTGCGGTTTTGCTCGATCTCAACGATCCGTCTAAGGTTCTTGGGCGCCTGAAAAAACCGCTTTTACGCCCGCTCCCTGACGAACGTGAAGGTTATGTCCCAAATGTTCTCTACAGCTGTGGAAGTCTCATTCACGCTGGCAAATTGATCCTCCCTTATGCTATTTCCGATACATCGACTCGGTTCGCGATTGTGCCGCTTGATCTATTGATCGAGTCGATTCTCAATGGTTGAGATTCACTTTTTGTCTTCGGAAGTCGGATCTCCAAACAAGCGGCGATAGCCTTCAGCCCACACACAATATCCGAACGGCATGGTAAAAAAGATGCCCACGCAGCAGACCAATAAACCCGACAGGGCGAGCAGCGAGTAGATGAAAATAACGCCTGCCGCTGGCAACCATTGACGGTGCACCGTTGATATGGCCAATCGCATCGCCTCCTTCCAGCCCAAGCGGCGGTCAAGGATTAGGGGGAAAACGAATCCTAATCCGATCGAAAGGTAGATCAGCGGGATCAGGAACAGCAGTGCGCCGATCGCGGTAGGAATCTGAGATCCCATTCGATCGCTGAGAAGCAAAGCAGGAGCCATCGTGCAGAAAGCAAGGCCGACCATGATGGCACCCCAAGCTACCGCAGCCATGAGAACCTGTATCCATACGCCGCTCGAAAACCCCGAAAAAATATCCGCAAACTCAGCTTTTCCTCGGGAGTTTTTTATGAACATCCAAAGAAACCCCGCCGAGAGGATCGTCGTGATTGTGGAAGTAAGAAGCGAAAAAAACAGGCCAACTCCAATGGCAACCACTTTTAAAAATCGCTCTTCACTGCCCTCGCTCTTCAGAAACATTTGCACCACGTTCTGGGCGAGTTCTGAGACGAACCAGAGTGAGATGTTGACCACCAAGAACACAAATGTTCCCAGCATGAGGACCCCAATATTCCTTTGAAAACATTCCCACCCGTTTGAGAAGCACTCACTCAGCGAAATCCGTCCGATGCTGGCTTCCGTGGAACTAATCGAGGTTTCGACATTCGTAGTTTCGATCAGCTCTGGTGGTGGTAGGTCGGTGAAGGTGGTGAGAGGTTGCCAACTCTCCATCGGTTCGCACCATGCCAAGTCAGTTGGCAGGAAGCGTCCAGATTTTAATCCGTCAGCAACCTCCTGGTCATTAAATTTTCCGATACTCTCGCGGTCGCGGTTGATGTGGATCATCGCCATGACTCCTGCCTACCCATTCGGCCCACTCTGAGCAAGTGTTGATCCATCGGCGCAAATTTAAACATTCCGCTATGTGTTGAGAATAGGCGTTGACAAACTCTCACGACTTCCCTTTATTACTTTCATTCTCAAACACGCGATGCAGATCCCCTCCGCACGTGGCGTTTACTGACACACTGTCGCAGGATCTCGTGAATCGTGGAAATTTTCCTAATACTTCACGGAACCCCACGAATCCCCGACATACTATCGCAACGAGATTTCATGCCTGAACAGGGAATAAACTTCACGGGCACTCTCAAAAAATCAATCATGACAGAAGAACAGCAAAACCCGGGCAGCGGGGCGCAAGCCACCGAGTCCGCCGGCACCATAGAAACTCCACGCCGTCGCCGCACCACACGCACTCCGCGAATTGGTCGCGTTCGGAGGCAGAAAAAGACATCGGAGTCACAAAGCTCCTCGCTCCCACAAAAGGCTTCTTCTTCCCCTGCTCCTGAGAGTCCGGAGAGTCCGAAAACTCCGAAGACTCCTGAAAATCCCGTCGTACCGGTCGAGCCCGTTGTATTGGATGCCGTCGTATTGGATGCCGTTGTATTGGATGCCGTCGTACCGGTCGAGTCCGTACCGGTCTCACCAGAGTCGCCTCAAGCCGCCGCTCCCGTGGTTCCTGCTGCGCCTCCCGTGGAACGACCTCCCCAGCCTCCTGCGCCCATCGTCTATGCCGAAGGCATCGTTGAGGTCAGTGGCAAGGGCTTTGGCTTCCTCCGCGAAGCGCGCCGCAACTTCACCCAGTCGAATAACGACATTTTTGTTACACCTGAACTTGTCCGCAAATATGGACTCCGAGACGGAATGTGGATTAAAGGTGAAATCCGGCGAGGAAATCGTGGGCCGCAGATGCACAAGCTCACCGAATTTGAAGGCGGTGACCCTGATCAGTTTCAAAACCTCCCTGTTTTCGAAGAGCTCAGCGTCATCAATCCCAACAAACGCATCAAGCTGGAGACTGTTCCCGAACGATTCACGACGCGCATCATCGACCTTGTCTCCCCTGTGGGTAAGGGGCAAAGAGGTCTCATTGTCGCCCCCCCGCGTACGGGTAAAACAACGCTTCTTCAACACATCGCCGATGCTGTCGTAAAAAACCATCCAGAGATGAAACTTCTCATCCTGCTCGTGGATGAACGTCCTGAAGAGGTCACAGAAATTCGACGCACAGTGCCGACAGCCGAACTCATGGCGAGTTCGAACGACTCGGATATCAAAACCCATACCCGCATCGCCCAACTCTGCATCGATCGCGCTCGTCGCCTCGTTGAAATGGGCAAGGATGTCTTCGTTCTCATGGACTCTCTCACACGCATTGGGCGCGCCTTCAACAATGCCCAAGGGGGTGGGGGACGTACGATGTCCGGCGGTGTCGATGCTCGGGCCCTAGAGATTCCCCGCAAGCTCTTCGCTGCTGCGCGCAATACCGAAGAGGCCGGTTCCCTCACCATCATGGCCACGGCCCTCATTGAGACGAACAGCCGCATGGATGAGCTAATTTTCCAAGAGTTCAAAGGCACTGGCAATATGGAGATCGTCTTGGATCGCAAAATCAGCGACCAGCGCATCTACCCAGCGATCGATATTTTTCAATCCGGCACTCGCCGAGAAGAACTTCTTATCCCTGAAGAGGACCTCCACAAAATCAGTGTCATCCGCCGCGGTCTCGCAGGCCACAAACCGATCGAGGCAATCGAGCGGCTTCTCTTTTTCATTCGGAAATATCCGACCAACGAGCAACTGCTCAAAAACCTCCCCAGTTAAGAAAGAAAATCTCATATGCCATTCTCAGCGCTTGGGCTTACCAAGCATATTTTGCAAGGCGTACAAGCGATGGGTTACGGGGATCCGACACCCATCCAGTTGCGCGCCATCCCACCGGCCCTCGAGGGCCGAGATCTCATAGCCTCTGCTCAAACCGGCACCGGTAAGACTGCTGCATTTGCGTTGCCCACGCTTCAGAAGCTTGGCTCTCACGGGCGCCTTCGCTGTCTCGTGCTTGAGCCGACACGCGAACTCGCCATGCAGGTGGAGACCGCCATGCGCGATTTCAGCCGCTTCACCGATCTCAAAATTGGTTGCGTCTATGGCGGCGTTGGCTATGGAAACCAGCGCGCCGCACTCAAGGAGGGGCTCGACGTTCTAGTCGCAACACCCGGCCGGCTCGAAGACCATCTCCAGCAAGGCACGGTTCGACTTAATGACATCGAAGTCCTTGTCCTCGACGAGGTGGACCGCATGCTCGATGTCGGCTTCCTTCCTCCTATGCGTCGCATCATTTCGAAGGTTCCGAAGAATCGTCAAACGCTTTTCTTCTCTGCGACCCTTCCGCCCGAAATTGCAGAACTCGCCGCCTTCGCCCTCCGCGACCCAGTGCGCATTGAGATCGGAGCCGCTCGCTCGGTGGCCTCCATCGTCAAGCACGGAGTCTACATGGTGGATCCGAGTCGCAAATTTGACCTCCTTCTCGCCCTGCTGACAGCCGTGGACTACCAGAGTGCCATTGTCTTCAGCCGGACGAAACATGGCGCCGACAAGATCGCAAAAAAACTTCGTGACAACAACCACGCTGTCGCTGTCCTACATGCTAACCGTTCGCAGAACCAGCGCATTGAAGCGCTCAGCGGCTTCAAGTCTGGCAAATACGAGGTCATGGTTGCGACGGATATCGCCGCCCGTGGCATCGACATTGCCGGAGTAAGCCATGTCATCAACTACGACATTCCCCAGCATCCCGAAGATTACGTTCATCGACTCGGTCGCACAGGCCGTGCGAACATGTCCGGCGATGCCTTCACACTCGTCGCACCTGATGAGGAAAAAAAACTTGTGGCCATCGAGCGTTTTATCGCTCAGAAAATCGAACGCCTCACGCTCGAAGGATTCCAAGTTCCGCCCAACGGCAATAATGTGGCTCCGAAATCTCCAAAGCCCGACGTCCGTATGGACGGGCGTAAATTTTTCCGCCGAGGTCGCCCCCCCCAGCGATAAATCCAATAAGCGAGTGAGCGCCGAGAGATCGGCGCCCACGTTTTTTTCGAAGTCCTTGAGTTTGCGGAACTGGGCCGCATCAACTACTTTGGCGATGAAGTGACCTGAAGAACAACGTCTTTCAATTCAAATGATTCGGTGGAGAGAGCTTGATGGGTTGAGAACCCTAGAGAATCAAACTGCAGAGTTGTCGGGGCATCATCCATCACGGTGTATTCCATCACTGGCTTACTCGGATCATCTACTGGGCTCATCGTGGCTACACACTCAATGCCTGCTGAGACTTTGCTCAATCGCATGGCAATGCTGTAGCTGCCATCTTTTATGTTTCGGAAAGCGCCCGTTGCTTCTCCAAGGAGTCTTGCGCTTGATGCGTCAAAATCAACATCATTTTCTGACTGGCTACCATACAAGGCACCTTTGGGAAAACGCTTGTCTATTCCAGCATACGCGCAGTAACCAAACCACCCGCGAGGGTGATCCAAAGAGCGTCGCTTAAAAACGCCAAACCGGAAATTTCCCTGCCCAGAGACGCCCGTGAACGTGACCTTCGCGCTCAGTTCGAGAGCCTGTCCATCATCCAACGTCGTTTTGGGAAAAACTGCAGCCATCGTTTTGCCTTTATCTCCAAATCCAGGTCCAGCAAACAAGACGGCGCCGGATTCTTCCTTGGGGCCATAAGCTTTGGACTTGTCGCCGACAACAGTCCAGCCAGTAACAGGTAGCTCACCTGCTCCGCTGGGGGTCTGGCCGAATGCGGGGAGCGTTGCAACGAGAGGAACTAATAATATCAAAGGGAGGTGTTTCATATGGGGCTTAAGCCTCGGCCATCAGTGCGAAAAGCGCAACTGTGAATTTCATTCTTTTGCACGAATGTGCATTTTTAGTTGCGCGTAGCTTTTCTTTATCGATACTTGGGAGTAGCCTACGCTCTACAGCGTCAACCGCTCTCGCCCCATTATGATTCCAATACAACTTCTCCTTCTTACCGCCTTGATTTGCCTTCCTTTCGCTTCAGTCAATGCTGCTGGCGGTTTTTTTACTCCGCCAGATATCGGGTTTATTATAGCTGCTGAAGAGAGTGTGATGAAAGTTGAATTATCAGCATCGTTCAAGCCAGGCGATGTGAAAAATGGCAACAGCCTTTCCGTCGATTCCGCGCAAAAAGTGATCGATGACGCAAGGGCTCAAAATCCCGACGCTGTCTTGCTGATTGAATCTGCGTCTCGCTTGGTGGTCGGTGCCTCTCCTTTGCGCCTTGGTTCGCGGATGTGTCTTCGGTTTCTCCCGGGTGCGGGTATTGCGGCGGGGTCGGATTGCACGGCAGCCAGTCTGATTGAGATTCAGGATTCGGAATTTGTTTCCGTGACATCCGGAGGGTCGGGGCTCGCTCTTATCGATGGTTCCGGCAAGCAAGTTACCGGCATCAACGTGCTCGGTGGATCGAGGATGAATTTCGACCAGTTGGCAATCGTCCGCTGTGGCGTTTCAGGTATGGATTTTAAAGGTCGCGATGCCGCAGCACTCAATCAGGCGGCAAGTGTCACGCGCTCGGATTTCCGTGAAAATGGTCTAGGCCTGCGTGTTGATGTAACAGGCGGATTTCAGTGTCTCGACAATGCTTTTAAAAATAATCAAGGCACCGCTCTTACGATGACCTCTCTCGCAAGCGTCGTTGCGGGCAATGAATTTTCCGGCAATAAAATCGCCATTGTGAGTGCCTCCGATCGAGGTGTGATCGCCCGCAATCGGATTGGTGACGTCGCAGCCCTGGAGGTGACTGCCGCAGGGGTGGGGCAGTTGATAACTGAGAACCTCGGCACGATCAAGGACCTGAAAATTACACTTGCAGGCTCTACTCAGCAACTTTTCCGAAATGACCTCCAAGGCACGGCAACAATCGCGCCGGAGAGTAAGGATATTTTTCTCATTGGAAATACTGGTCTGTCGGTGGAGCCAACCGCTCCAGGGTTGAAACTTTTCAACCCGCCGACCTACGGCCATCCGCACAACGACGCCGTCATCGTGGGTGGTATGGGCCGCTTTGATCTGCCCGACATTCAAGGTGGAAAAATCAAAAAAGGTGATGCGGAAGGCATTCCTCCGGTTGACATCTCCATCGTCCAAGAAGCTGTCAATGCCGCGAGCCAAGAGCATCCGAACGACGTGCTCGTTCTGAAATTGCAGGGTGAATTCATCTCTCGCTCACTCGCGGGTCTGGAACTGCCCCCCAACACCTGCCTCATTCTTGAGGGTCGGATTCTGGCCGACCTTGGACAGCCCCTTGACCCGCCATGGGTGCGTGGGGAACCCGTCGGGCAGGTCATCATGCTGCCCAAGACCGGGTACTCCTCAGTATCTGGTGGGAAACTCGACGGAGGGCGCCAAGCCAACCATCCGATCAACGCTTTTAGAGGCAGCATTGCGGTCATCGAAAACGTGAATATCACGGCCGGAATGCGCGATGGCATTAACACCAAAGCCCGTAATGCGAACCATCCGCTCTTCATTTACCGCTGCAATGTTTATGGGAATAACGCACGCGGCATTTGGGCTCACGTTGCAACCCGTGTCCACTCGATTGCTAATAACTGCGTAGGCAACAACTCCGACGGAATTGACCTCGATGCCCACTCGATCGATTGCACGGCCCTCTTCAACACGAGCAACGGAAATCGCCGCCATGGTGTGTTCATTGAAGAAGGTGTCGATCACAACATCGTTTTTGGGAACACACTCAACGACAATTTTGGTGCAGGCATCCACACGTGGAACGAGGAGGTCAAACAAAATACTGGCCCGAACGTGATCTCGGCAAACGAGTGCAATGGCAACCACCGAGGAACCAGCGTCGGGGGACGTGCCGATGATAAGACATCCCACGAAAACCTCTTTTTCAACAATGTGACCCGATACAACCGAGTCAACGGAATCATGGGAGGTAACTCAAAGGCTAAAGACAACTACTTCACCCAATGTGTCGTCGGCCAGAATATCCAACAAGATGTCGCTGGTTTCAAAGATGCGGTTTTCTTCAACACCATCGTCCCGTAAATTACTACCATGCCCTCCAGGTTTCGCTGACTCTGGCCGAATATGATATCGAACTTCCGCATCAAAGCTTCGGTCCTTTCAGCATTGCTACTTGCCTCGTCATGCACCATGCCCGCTCAGGGGCCGCTTCCAGAGCCACCTCTACTGCGCTCCAAGCCAGAAACTCAAGCTCAGGGCGATGCAGATGTCGTTGTCTATGGAGCCACGGCAAGCGGCGTGATGGCAGCCGTGGCGGCCGCCAAGCAAGGCGCAAATGTCGTGTTGCTGGAACCAGGAAACCACGTTGGGGGAATGCTCTCAGGGGGCCTCGGTCGCACTGACATAGACGGACAGGAACATCTCATCGGTGGTCTGGCTTTGGAATTTTTCCGACGTGCTGGAAAACACTACGGCAAAGACGTTGCTTGGATTTTTGAGCCCCACGTGGCCGAGGAGACTTTAAAATCCCTGCTTGCCGAGCAAAAGGTGCCTGTGAAGTTCGGACAGCTCCTTGCTTCTATTGAAAAATCCGATGGCCGTATCCGGTCGCTCAAAACGACCGATGGGAACAACTATTCCGCGAAGGTTTTTATCGATGCCACTTACGAGGGCGATTTAATGAAGGCGGCAGGCGTTGCTTACAGCGTGGGACGCGAGGGACGTGACACCTATGGGGAGGCCCTCGCAGGTCGTCGTGACCTCCTGCGTAGCAATCATCAGGTTAATTTTCCGATCTCGCCATGGAAAGATGGCAAACTGCTTCCATATATCACCGCTGAAGAAAACCTCGCTCCCACCGGGGTAGGGGATGGAAAAATCCAAGCCTACAACTTTCGTTTGTGTCTCACGAACGTGCCGGAGAATCGCATTCCGATCGCTCAACCCGAGGGCTATGATCCCGGGCGCTACGAACTCCTGCGTCGATGCTTCGAGGTCGGGGGTGAGAAGGTGAATGGCATTCTCGGGATCAAGCCCATGCCAAATGGTAAGTCAGATGTGAATGCCGGGGCTCCGATCTCGCTCAACCTTTTGGGAGCCAACCAGGATTACCCCGATGGATCGCTGGAACGGCGCAAGGAAATCTGGAAGGAACACCTCGATTGGACGCATGGGCTTGTCTATTTTGTCCAAAACGATCCCTGCGTTCCAGAAAGTGTCCGCAAAAAATACTCCGAGTGGGGTCTCTGCAAAGATGAGTTTACTGATACGGGCGGTTGGCCACACCAACTGTACATTCGCGAAGCTCGCAAGATGAAAGGCGAATACCTTCTCACGCAGCGAGACCTCATGGAGGATCTCCGTAAAAACGACCGCATCGGCATCGCTGGCTATAACATCGACATCCGTGAGGTGCAGTGGGTTTCCATGCGCACTTATTTTTTTCCAAAAGCTGAGGATCAAGTTTACATGGAGGGCTACCTGAGCCACCCCGTGAAACCATGGGACATCCCTTACCGCGCCTTGCTGCCGCGCTTCAGCGAATGCCGAAATCTGCTTGTCCCTGTGTGCATCAGTGCCTCGACGATCGCCTTTGCTTCTTTCCGCATGGAGCCCCAATTCATGGTCGCTGGGCAAGCTGCCGGAACAGCTGCAGCCCTTGCCAGCAAAGCCGGCATTGCCGTTCATGATGTTCCCATCGCCGAACTCCAGAAATGCTTGCGCGATGGAGGGCAGATTCTCGATTTGTAACACCCCGATCGCGAGCCCGATGTCCTCTCGGTGGCTTGGCCCCATGCTCTCACCGCTCAAGCGAATCATTGATCACTTTAATTCCATGGAGTTTTAAGGTGGGTGATCTACGGATCACTTCCTTTTTGTTTTTCCGAGTTATTTGTGTCAGATTCTCCGATATGAGATTTCGATTTTTTCTGGTTCGTTTGCTTTGTCTTCCTGTAGCGGCTTCGCTCGTTTTGAGCGGTTGTTCAAATCTCACTCCTGGTGAAAACGCGGCTGTTGCTGGTGTAGCGACGGGACTCGCTGTGGGTCTTCCGCTGGCCCTCAGTGGAGTGAATCCCGCCGTCACCATCCCGGTCACAGCCGGCGCCGCTCTTGCTGCAGGAGGCGGAGCTTATCTGATCTCTCGAAACCAAGCCACCAAGCGCCAACGTCAAGTCGCAGAGGATCGAGCTAGGGAATATGTGGCACGCACGGGAGAATATTCGAAAAAATCCACACGTTACATCGCAGTTCGCACGGAAGATTTCCGCACACAGGGCAAGGCCCAAGTTATGATTTATGACATCAATTCCGGCACGATTGTGAGCGACACTGTCTATGACATGCGCTCGGTTCCTCCAGTAGGTGAAATGGGCGAGTTCGGTGGTTACCGCGCTCGTTACATCGGGACCGGGAGCTGAGACTTGGATGTGGCCCGAGCCCAGCCTCAGGTTTCGTCCTTTTCCGTATCTCCTGTATCTCCGCTCTTTTGGAGTTTTTCGAGCAGGGGCTGCATGTCTTCCACCTCATCCCATACCACTCCACTCACATAAATAGGGGATTTTTGAAGCGCGGCCATGGCCATGCAATCGCTCGAGCGGGCATCGATTTCGATGATCTTGCGTTGTTGGAGCTCGTTCTCGGCCGTGATGATCAGACGTCCGTAGTAAATGCCATTCCGAAAATCGTTGATAACGACACGTTCGACTTTTGCCCCCAGAGAGGTTAGCACACTGGCAAGAAGGTCATGGGTGAGAGGGCGCTCTTTTTCGACGCTGTTCAGATAAAGGCCGATGGCTGTGCCAATCGCTTGGTCAATGTAAATGGTGAAAACCTTTTCATCATTTCCCAGAAAAACGGCCGTTCCTGCATTAGTGGGAATCAGGGCGCGGATTTGCACGGGAATAGCGGATTTGTTCACACGAAAAACCTAACACCCGTTTGCTCTCAGGCAAGCAGACCGATCATGAGGTGATCTTCCCACTACGGCGTAGAACAAGGACAGCGATCGCCGCGCCGAAAAAGATGATGTCGCGCGCCATGGCAATCAGCATTTTTGCGATGGATGGCGAATCGTCTCCGCCAAAGCAGCCGCAACTCACGATGATTCCATTCCACAAGGCCCATGAAAGAACGCCCAGAAACAATAGACACAGAGCACAAATAAGCCCTGCTCCAACATCAACAAATCTGGGCATAAGGAGCAAAATGGCAGCTAGGATTTCTGTGCACGCCAGACCATATGCAAGTGGCAAGGTCCAATCTGGTGGAACAAAAGTGAAAGGCAGGAGTGCGACAGCGAATTGCTGGCTGGCTCCTGCCTTCACTGCGCCAGCATAGAAAAATACACCGGCCAGTGCCAAGCGCATGCAGAGGACGATGATGGCCTTCACCTCAAAGCCTCCAAAGATCGAAGAGCAAACCACGCCGCTGAGACATTGTGCACCCGGAAGATGGAGGCCCCGCGGAGAGCCCCGGCGACAACGCATGCGATGGTGCCTGCATCGCGCTCCTTCGGATCTTGGATTCCCAGCACATGTTTTATGACGCTCTTGCGGGAGACAGGCAAAAGCACAGGAACGCCTTGGCTGGTCAGACGTCCGAGTTCGCGGAAGATCCGAAGATTGTCGTCCACCTGCTTCGCGAAATCGATCCCGGGGTCGAGAATCAACGACTCGCGAGGGACGCCTGCCTCGGTGGCTAGGCGTATTTTTTCTTCGAAGAAATCCCGCAACTCCTGCATCACATCGGAATAAGTGACATGGGTGTGGCGCACCTTTGGCTCGCCCCGTGAATGCATGATCAGGAGTGCTGCGCCAATACGGGCACAGAGTTGAGCGTTCGTACTGTCTGGTAGGGCGCTCATGTCATTCAATAAATCAAATCCTGCTTCAAGTGCTCCCTCAATCACTCCCGCTCGCCAAGTATTCAAGGAAACAAGTGGGGGGAAAACCTGTATCGAATCGCGGGGAGTGGCGCCTTTCATTGTCCTCTCAAAGGTTTTCAGGAACGGCTCGATGCGGCGGAGTTCCTCCTGCTCACTGATCGCTTGGCGGTTCGTCCGGGCACTCTCGCCACCGACATCAATGATATCCGCCCCCTCGGCGACCATCTCGACGGCACGCGCCAAGGCCCACTCGGTGTCGATTTTTCCATCCGAAGAAAAGGAATCATCGTTGATGTTAAGAATGCCCATGACCAATGGCCTATTCCGCAAGGCGATCCGGCGCCCGCGTGCCATCAGTTCGCATGGAAAATCCATCTTGTCCTTGTCTCCCTGTTCATTCTTCGACATTTTGGATACTACTGGAACGTGTATGAGTTTCATCGAAACAATTTTTGAAAAAGTCAGGAGACATCCGAAGCGTGTTGTTTTTCCTGATGGCGAGTTGCCACGCGTAATAAAGGCTGCTGAGCTTTTTTACCAGAGTCAACTCGGCATACCCATTCTGCTTGGACGCCGTGAGGTTATTCGCGAACTCGCCGAGAAGGATTCCATAAATCTCGATCGCGTTTCCATCATTGAACCAGAAAATTCCTCTGAGCTTCCCGTTTTCTGCCGCCGCCTCGAAAGGATCGAGCGGTATCGCAAGGTTGACTTGAAGGATAGCCGCGAGCTCATGGTGCGTCCGAATTACTTTGCGGCCATGATGGTTCAATACGGCCTTGCGGACGCTCTAGCCGGCGGGGTGAACGCATCGGGTGGGGCCCTCTTGCGGCCGATGCTCCACTTGGTCAAGCCACTCCCATTTGCGGATGTGATCTCTTCCTGCACGATTGTTGAACTCCACAACCGTTCTTATGGCGACGACGGTGTTCTCTTCTTTGCGGATACCGGTGTGGTCCCTGATCCCACCATGTCACAGCTTGCCACTATCGCTGTCCAAGCCGGTTTGCTTGCAAGGCAGGTTTTCGGCCGGCGCCCGCGGATTGCGCTCCTGAGTTTTTCCACCAAGGGCAGCGCGCGCACGGCATCGACGGAAAAGGTTGCTGGTGCCGTCCAGTTGGCGCGTCACATAGCCGAAAAATCCGGTTCCGACATGGCAATAGATGGCGAAATGCAAGCCGACGCCGCCCTGGAATCAGCGTTCTCGGAAATCAAGTTGGGAAAGAGTCTCGTCGGAGGCAAAGCAAACGTCCTCATTTTCCCCGATCTCAATAGCGGCAATATCGCAGTCAAGCTCACAAAGCTTTTTGCGGACTCCAGCACCTACGGACAGATTTTTATGGGGTTCACGCGGCCGGCAGCTGATCTTCCCCGAGGAGCCTCCTCGGAGGACATCCTATGCACCGCTGCGATCGTTGCTTTGCAAGCCATCGAATACCGAAAACTTTATCCTCCCGGCGACGTCGGGAATTGACGTTTTGAACACGGTTACGCCGCGCATTTTCATTGCTGCCACGGAGCAGGATACTGGCAAGACAACGACATCGCTCGGTCTATACGCGGCCTTGCAGCAATGGTTCCCTCGCATCGGCTATATCAAGCCCGTTGGGCAGCGCTTCACAGAAGTCGATGGACGTCGAATCGATGAGGACAGCTTGCTCATACAAACGGTTTATCAAACGAGCACCCCGATCGAGGACATGAGTCCCATTGCCGTCGAACCGGAATTCACCCGCCGATACATCAACGAGGCGAACCGCGACGCTCTGGTGCGTCGCATCCAACACTCATTCGACCGTTCCACATGGGAAAAGGATTTCACCATTATTGAAGGCAGCGGTCATGCGGGAGTGGGGGCAGTCTTCGATCTCTCCAATGCCACCGTTGCAAGAATCCTGTCCAGCAAGGTTCTTCTTGTGGTTCCTGGCGGAATCGGGCGCCCGATTGATGAGGGCGCTCTCAATAAAGCTCTCTTTGATCGCGAAGGAGTGGAGATCGTCGGCGTGATCATGAACAAGGTCCTAGCGGATAAAATGGAACAAGTGGCGGATTTTGCTCGCCGCGGATTTGAGCGTCTCGGCTTGGAATTACTCGGCATCATGCCAGTCCAAAAAATCTTAACCGAGCCTTCGCTTCAGCAGATCACCGAAAAGATTCGTGGCACCTTTTTTTGTAATGCCCAATTTGCACGCAACCATGCCAGAGACATTGTGGTAGGGGCTGTCAGTGCTGCAAATATCCAACGAAGGTTCTCCCCGGGCACATTGCTTATCGTACCTGGTGATCGAGAAGATATCGTGCTCGCAGCGATCTCTGAAGCCTCTGAAGCAAATGAACAGAGGCTCTCTGGACTCATTCTTTCTGACGACCTTAAGCCTCACCGCACGCTTTTAGACATGCTGGAAAAAACCAGCCTGCCAGTCGTTTTTTCTCCGCAGGATAGTTACTCCATAGCTCAGAGGATTCTTTCCCTCACCATTAAGGTACAACCTGGCGACACTGATAAAATCGAAAATATCCAAGATCTTGTGCTTCGCCACATCAACATCCCGCGTCTCATCGAAAAGCTGGGGCCAGGCGAATGATGACCGTCATTTTTTAGCCAAGGCAGCTCGAATTGCTTTAATTCCCTCAAGGGCTTCTTCGACTGTTTCGGCCATCAGGCACACGTGGCCCATCTTCCTTCCTAGGCGGGCTTCGGATTTGCCATAGAGGTGGAGTTTCGCGCGGGGATCGCTGAGCACGGCGTTCCAATTCGGTGCTCCATTTTCCCAGAGATCGCCCAAGAGATTCCACATCACAACGGGCTTCATCAGCTCCGGCGACCCGAGGGGAAGCCCGCACACGGCCCGCAGTTGTTGCTCAAACTGGCTCGTCATGCAGGCGTCCAAAGTGAAGTGCGCGGAATTGTGTGGGCGCGGCGCGAGTTCATTAACCAACAATGTGCCATCGGTCGTCAGAAAAAATTCCACGGCCAAGAGGCCAACGACTCCGAGTTCACGCATGATTCCGGCAGCAAGATTCTCTGCGGCCTTCAGGATGGATGGATCAAAGCGTGCGGGAATAATTGAGAGATCAAGAATGTGGTTGCTGTGGATGTTTTCAGAGGCTGGAAATGTGGCGGTCGTTCCATCCCTGCCACGCGCACAGACCACGGAGAGCTCGGCTTGAAATGGAATCCACTTTTCAAGAACTCCCCGAGGCGCCCCGAATTGCTTCCAAACTTCGCCCGCATCAATGTCTCCGCTGATTTTGATTTGTCCCTTGCCATCGTAGCCAAAGTCGGCGGTCTTCAAAACTGCTGGCGTGCTGAGTTCGGAAAGTGCCAAGCGCAGCGCCGCTTCGGAATCCACCACTCGGAAAGGTGCACACGGAAATCCCTTCGCTTGAAGGAAGGATTTTTCCCGCTCGCGGTTCTGACAAATATGCAATACCTCGCCGCGCGGGTGGACTGGACAAATTGCAGCGACAGTCTCCAGAGCCGAGCGCGGAATGTTTTCAAACTCATAAGAAATCACATCAACGCCAGCTGCAAATGACTTCAAGGCCCCTTCATCCGTATACGGAGCGTTCACCTCGACATCGCAAATCTGGCCCGCTGGACAGCCCTTTTCCGGCTCGTAGGTGTGTACGCGGTAGCCCATGCTACGTGCGGCAATCGCGAGCATGCGGCCGAGTTGACCTCCCCCAAGGATGCCAACAATGCCGCCTGGACGAATGGAATTGGTTTCCGTCGGCTTGTGATTCCGGTTAAATAAAGAATTCTTCTCTCTCATGGCAGATCGTCTGGTTTACATTCTTGCACTGCTCGCTCTCGGGTTTATTCGACTCCTGCCGCTCCCTGTGTGTTTCATTTTGGGACAGGCAGTGGGTGCGTTCCTCTGGCTTATCCTGCCCGGCTACCGCCGCCTCGCAAGGGAAAATCTCACGGTGGCATTTGGTGGGGAAATGTCGTCCTCTGCTATCCTATCACTTGTCTTCAAGCATTTCACCACCTTGGGAGCAAATGCAGTGAGCGCGCTAAAAATTCCATCCCTCTCCCAGGATGAAATCGCTCGCATCGCTCAGATCGAAAATCTCGACCTCATTCGCCGCAACATTGCAAACGGGCGTCCGGTAGTGCTTGCCATCAACCATATCGGCAACTGGGAACTTTATGCCCAGCTCGTTTTTCAAGTACCCGAGGCGCGCTTCGGTACTGTTTACCAAGCCCTCCACAACAAGCTACTCGATGACCTTGTGAATCGCGACCGCCGCAGGCTGGGGGTTCAGACCTTCGATCGCAAGGCCGGATTCCAAGGGGCTCTGGCCCTCTTGCGCGAACCCGGAATCCTCGGCGTGCTCGTGGATCAACACGCTGGCAATAGCGGCCTGTGGACTCCGTTTTTCAACCGCCTCTGCTCGACCTCGCCGCTCGCGGCCACGCTGGCCGTCCGGACGAATGCCGCCGTGATCCCAGTCGCTATTTACACACAAGGCTTCGCCCGTTGGCGTGTCGTGATCAGCCCTGAAATCCCGTGGTCTGCCGACAAGCCGGAGCAACTCACCCTCGACATCAACAAGGCCCTTGAAAAGCAAATCCGGGTCTCTCCAGCAGATTGGTTTTGGGTTCATAACCGGTGGAAGACGCCACTCCCCAATTTTCTGATCAACGAAGCCAAGCGCGGTATTTACCGGCCGCCGACAGATCCCGTGCCCGCACCATTCCGCATCGTTGTTCGTTCCCCAAACTGGCTTGGCGATGCAGTGATGGCCATCCCAGCCGTGCGCGCGTTCAAGCTTGGCCGTCCCGATTCACGCCTCACTATTCTCTGTCCCGAAAAACTCGCTGGTCTCTGGCAGCGAGTGTCCGATGTGGACGAAGTGATCGGCATCGAGTCCGGCGAATCTCTTTTTTCCACAGCCACAAAGCTGCGCGGGCACTTTGAAGCCGCCGTTTTATTTCCGAATTCGCTTCGATCCGCGCTCGAAGTCTGGCTTGCAGGCATCAGGCGCAGGGTGGGGTATGCAGGACACTCGCGCACGGCGTTGCTGGATCAAGTCATCACTCCTCGCAAAAAATCCGGTTTCCTGCCACTGCACCATGCTGACCGGTATTGGCACATTGCGGCCCGCTGCGGAGCTGAGTCCCCGCCCGCTTCGATTTCCTCTTGGAAGCCCAGAGGCAGGAAATGTGTGATCGGCATCTGCCCAGGTGCGGAGTATGGCTCAGCCAAACGCTGGCCTGCCTACAAATTTCGGATGCTCATGCAACAGGTCAATGAACTGATCGATTGCGAGTGGGTCATTCTCGGCACGGCCGCGGACTCCGCCATCGCTGCCGAGATTTCGCAAGGCTTGCCAAATGTGAGCGATCTCACTGGAAAAACCACCCTCGGTGAATTGATGGATCTGCTTGCGAAACTCAGTGGGCTTCTCACCAACGACACCGGCACCATGCACCTCGCCGATTTTATAGGCACTCCCCTCGTTGCCATTTTCGGCTCAACGGAACCCTCGCTTACTGGCCCAAGGGGACCCCGCAGCCAAGTTATCCGACAGAAAGTGGAATGCAGCCCCTGCTTCCTCCGTGAGTGCCCGATCGATTTTCGCTGCATGGAGGAAATTCCCATTGAGAAGGTCATCGCAGCGGTTTTGAATTTCTGCAAAAAAAACCAACCAGCCTCGAATCGGATAGGGGACTAGACTTCTTGCTAGCCTCTTCCCTACACAATCAGAAATTTCCAAGCTTCGCGATTGCTTGTAATTCAGTTGGTCTCTGAATTCGGTTTTCTCGGGTCAAGCAGCTACTCATTTCCGGAGCGCATAAAAAATGTTCATTTTTTCTTGAACAAAATTTTTCCCGAGTGATAGTTCTACTTGTCTCCCCCGCCAATGAGGCTAGTGGAAACCTCCATTTCAACTCGGCAAATGGCAAATTCCCCAGGATTTACCAAGGGCGGCAGCCCGCGCTCAAATGGTGAGCCATCCCCGCAGGAAGCGGCTCTCAGCGCGGCTCCACCTGCACTCAGCCCCTTCCAAGTCCAGTCGGTTGCACTCTTCATTCACATCTTCGGTGCTCTCTCTCTCCCGCGCTCCATCGGAGAAATTTACGGCCTCCTTTTCAGCACCCCAGAGCCCCTCTCGCTCGACGACGTGCAAGCGCGTTTGAAGTTGAGTCGGGGATCTGCCAGCGAGGGTCTGCGCTGGCTTCGTTCCCTCGGTGCCGTCAACCAAGTTTACGTTTCTGGGGTTCGCAAAGAGCACTTCACTGCCGAGACCAGTCTGCGCAAGCTCGCCAGCGGCTATCTCCGCGACCGCATAGATCCCCATCTCGAAAACGGCCCCAACCGCCTCAGCGCCCTCGAATCCAGCATCGACCCAGCCTCTTCTACCTCCCATTTCGAAAGATCCCGCCTAGGCCAGATCGCCGGCTGGTATAAATTTTTCGGCAAAGTTCTGCCGCTCATCAAAGCCCTCGCCGGCAAATTCTAAAAAATCTCACTCTTCGCATTCGTTCACTCAAGTCAATCCATGCAAAAAGCTGCCGCAGAATACGAAATCGTCATTAAGCCATCCAAGAGCTGGTTCGTCTTCGACCTTGCCGAGATTTGGCGATATCGGGATTTGTTGTTTCTCCTTGTTCACCGGGATTTTGTATCAAACTACAAGCAGACGATCCTCGGTCCTCTTTGGTTCATTATCCAACCGCTCATCACGACCATCATTTTCACCATTATTTTTGGTAAAGTGGCACAAATTCCGACCGATGGGATGCCTCCGATGCTCTTCTATCTAGCTGGTCTGCTCGGGTGGAACTTCTTCTCCCGCACGCTCGGCGGCACCTCCTCCACGCTGGTATCTAATGTCGGCCTCTTTGGAAAAGTCTATTTTCCTCGTTTAGTCGTTCCCATCGCAGCTGTTACGTCGAACTACATTGCTCTTGCCATCCAGCTAGTTACCTTCCTCTGCTTTTGGACTTACTATAAGTTTTTCTCCTCAGTAGGGCCATCCATCCAGATCGGTTGGGACATTCTGGCTTTTCCCCTGATCATCCTGCAAATTTCCGCACTCGCACTCGGCGTCGGCCTCTGGCTTTCCGCCCTCACGGCCAAATACCGTGACCTCGCCTTCCTTACGGCCACGATTATCCAACTCTGGATGTATGCCACGCCGATCATTTATCCCGTTTCTCAAATCCCTGAAAAATGGCGCTGGGTCTCCTCGCTGAACCCCATGGAAATGCCTATCGTCGCCATACGCGATATGTTTATCGGACAAAATATTAGCCCTATTGGAGATTTCGGCATCTCCATCACCATGACGCTCTTCATCCTTGCCACAGGAATTCTGATCTTCAACAAAGTCGAAAAAACCTTCGTCGATACGGTGTAGGATTTTATCGATTAGTCTGCCGAGATTCATAAATGCGCAAAAAAACCGACTCCAGCATTGCAGCCGCATTCCCTGCAACTAACGCCATCATGAACACCGCAATCTTCCGCAACACCTACCTTAGCATGACACAAGAAATGCTCGACTACGAGATTCAAGTCATCCGTTGAGCTCGTAAAATTTTACCAAAACGCAACTCTCCAAAAACGCTCTTTGCAGGAATCAGTAAATCCGAAAAAATCTTAAAAATATGACCCCAATAGAATATTCGGAACTCACAAAAGCCAAAAATCTTGCTGCCGATGCGCACAAGCTGCGTAAGTTACGTTTCCGAGAGCGTATTGCAGATGCCATCCTAGCCAATCCCGACTGGTCGTATGCCAAAGCTCAAGAGACATTAAACAAAGAGACCGCTGTTTGGCAGCAATGGAGCAGAACAGCTTGGAAGAGTCTATTAGCTTCGAAAAATCCAAGAGAAATTGCGCTTATTTTGACCAACCCCGATCCCGAGTTAGAGGCTCTTGCGGATTCGCATCCCTTCGCTGCCTGCCTGACGTTGCAATCTAATGGCTGTTGATATTACATTGGAACTTCTCAAAGCGGCGGTTATCAAGTTGGCGGAAATAACCGGAGAAAATCGCTTTGTTTTGATCGGCAGGGCTACTTTAGCAATCACAGCACCGTCACCATTTCAGGAATTTGCCCGCTCGGATGATATTGATTTGTGGCCTGAAGGTAATGAAGATGCCGCATTGGATCTTTCTATCGAACAAATGGGCGAGGGAAGTCCTTTCCATATCGAAAATGGCTTCTATGTTGAGCGGGTAGGCAGTTGGACTCTATTAACACAGCCTATGGGATGGGTTGAACGCTCGACCCAGCTCGAATTTGACGGGATCAAAATCATCGCATTGGGGATTTTAGACCTTGCTTACAATAAGTTAGAAGCCAATAGACAAAAGGATAAAGATTTTCTTTGTGAGGCCTTTAAAATTGGATTAATTAATGTTCAGGAAATTAAAAAGTTCATAGATGTCCATGCTCCTTATAATCTAGTGCGTGAAAAACTCACCGATAATTTGAATGCCTTAATTAATTTGCATTGAAAAACTAGTATTCAAGCTTATAAACTGACCTTTACCCATTTAGTCTTTTTATTCTCCCTTCCGCTTCTTCCCGTGTCTTCTCCCATCATTTCCGTTTGTAACATCTCGAAGTGCCATAAGCTCGGGAGCGTAATCAAAAAGTAGCGGGTAACGAGTAACTGGTAACGAGTAACTGGTAACGAGTAACTGGTAACGAGTAACTGGTAACGAGTAACTGGTAACTGGTAACTGG
>VFJO01000192.1 GCA_009886045.1 Verrucomicrobiota bacterium | reverse complement strand
GATAGACCGAGTGGGGCGAAGACGGAAATCACTGCGACCAAAGAATCCAGTTTCGATAGTGAAAAAAATATCGCCGAGTTCACTGGCCGTGTCGTCGTGCGAGACCCGCAATTCACACTCACCTGCGATCGTCTCACCGTCTTTCTCAGCGCTGATCGTAAAGGCATCGCTGTGGCAGAGGCGCGCGGAAATGTCATTATCGTTCAGGAAAAAATGGACCTGAAAAGCAGCAACCCACAAGCGATCGGAAGAGCGGGAGAGGTTTCCTACAAGCCTGATTCGGGTGAGGTCACACTTCGCGATTGGCCATCGATTCAGCAGGGGATCAATAATCAAGTGGCGACTGAGCAATCCACCATCATGGTTCTCCGAAGCAGTGGACAGTCCCGCACTATCGGCGGGAGTAAAACACTGATCACCGATACGGCCAAGCCACAATGAGTGAGAGCGTAGAAAGACCGCTTCTTCATACCGAGGGCCTTGTGAAGGTTTACAACCGTCGAGCCGTGGTGAACGGGGTGGATATCAATGTCAAAAAAGGTGAGATCGTGGGTCTCCTAGGTCCTAATGGGGCGGGAAAAACGACGACTTTTTACATGATCGTCGGCCTCGTGCGTCCCAATGGCGGGAAGGTCTTCTTTCGCGACGAGGACGTCACTGAAATGCCAATGTATCGCCGTGCTCGCCATGGCATGGGCTACCTACCACAAGAAGAATCAATTTTTCGCAAGCTTACAGTAGAGGAAAATATTCTTGCTATTTTGGAAACGACGGGAATTCCAAAAAAGGCCCGCAAGGAACGCTGCGAAGAACTTCTCACGCGGTTCGGCATTGAGCATATCGCGAAAAATGAGGCCCTCACGCTTTCCGGCGGCGAGAAGCGCCGCCTCACCATCGCACGATCACTCGTCACAAGCCCCTCGCTCCTGATGCTCGACGAACCGTTCAGTGGGGTGGACCCCATCGCAGTCCATGATGTTCAGCAGATCATTCAAGATCTCCGCGCCCAAGGTCTCGCCATCCTCATCACAGACCACAATGTGCGAGAGACGCTGAATATTGTAGATCGCGCTTATCTCATTTTCGAGGGACGGGTGGAAAGCCAGGGCAATAAGGATTTTCTCTTGAATGATCCAATCAGCCGCAAGCTTTACCTAGGCGAATCCTTCTCGATGTGAGCTATTGGCTCATTGCGGGTTTGCATCCCGAACAATTGCGGTTTACTGATTCTCCTACTACCCCGCTCTTTTTCAAAGTACCCCATGCCCATCGCGAGCAAAACGCTTAAAAAGGTCAACCACATCACCGTTGGACATTTCTATGCAAACCATGCAGAGAAGCTGGGTCTTCGGTTGGAAGGTAGCTCTCGTGGCTTGAATCGTCTCATTCGTGAGCCCACTATCAATCGTCCTGGTTTGGCTCTTTCTGGGTTCTTCAGCTACTTTGCCGTTAAACGCATTCAGGTTCTTGGAGCGGCCGAGCTGAGCTACATCAAGAGTCTTTCGATGGCGACCCTCAAGGAGCGTGCTCGAGGTCTGCTATCCCGCAATATGCCGTGTCTTGTCATTGCGAGAAATACACCTGTACCCTCAGCGATTCTGGATGCTGCCGCCGAGTTCGAAACCCCTGTGCTTCGAACGAATATGATCACGATGAAATTCATCAATGCGGCCACGATTCTTCTTGAGACAGATTTTGCCCCCTCCACTACGGAGCATGGCAGCATGGTTAGCATCCTAGGTGTTGGGACGCTCGTCCGCGGTGCAAGCGGAATCGGCAAAAGCGAGTGCGTACTTGGTCTGATCGAGCGAGGCTATAGTCTGGTGAGTGACGATATCACGCGCTTTCGATCTGCGGAGGGAAGTGAACTTATCGGTATGTCGGACAGTATTTCCCGTTACCACATGGAAGTTCGAGGTATTGGAATTATCAACATTGCATCCATCTTCGGAGCAGGTGCCGTTGTCCCTCAAAAAAAACTTAACTTCGTTGTTACACTCAAAGATTGGCATGAGGTGGAGAATGTGGATAGAATTGGACTCGATCGTGAAACCTATGAAATTCTGGGAATCAAAGTCCCACATGTCACCTTGCCCATTCGCACCGGGCGCGACATTGCGAGGCTTGTTGAAGTAGCCGCGCTGGATCAGAAACTGAAGGACATGGGAGAGAACAGCGCACAGGAATTTAATCAAAGACTCCTTCACAGGATCAGCGAACGCAGGAACAGATAATGGGAATTCTTACGAAAAAAAAACCAGGAGAAGACCAGCAGAAGACGACCTGCGAGGTAACCATCGACAATCGCAATGGGCTGCACGCCCGACCTGCCGCCATGTTTGTCAAAATTTCGAGTCGCTATCGAGCGGAGGTATGGGTCGAAAAAGACGGAGAGCGAGTTAATGGAAAAAGCATTATGGGCCTCATGATGCTGGCCGCCGGGAAGGGATCGAAACTCACAATCCTTGCGGATGGAGTGGATGCCGAAAAAGCCGTTGCCGAAATCAAAAATCTTGTCGAAACTCGTTTTGGCGAGGACTAAGTCTTGATGTTTTCTTCTCATTGCTTTTAAGGTTTTTTTGGTTCAAGCTTTTCGGTAATGCGGGGAGCCAAAAAAATATTAACAGAAAAGCGGTTTAGAGGTATTCCAGTCGCTCATGGAATAGCTCATTTTCCTGCACTTGTGCATTTCGCGGAAGATGAGGAGGTTTTTGCTCAAACGGTACCTGAGCATACGCTGCCGGCTGAAATTGCCCGTTTTGAAGCAGCTCTCATCGCCACCCGCATCGAACTCCTGAAGATTCAACAAAAAATCGCCTCTGCAATCGGCTCGCACGATGCAAGTATTTTTGATGCTCATCTTCTCGTTGTGGAGGATCGTACCCTCATTGACGAGGTTTTGCGGAGTCTCGAGCGCGATCATTTCTGTATTGAATATGTTTTTCAGGAGGTGGCACGCAGGTATTGTCGAACCCTTGAAGCGATTGATGACCCCTATTTGCGTGAGCGCGTCGTCGACATCGAGGACGTTAGCCGCCGTGTTCTCCGTCATCTGCTTGGCAAGGCGCCTCAAAATGCAGCGGCTCACGACCAGCCTCACATCATCATTGCGCATAATTTTACACCTTCAGATACAGCTCAGTTGAACCGTGAGTTGGTGTATGGTTTTGTTACAGAGATTGGCAGTAAGACCTCGCATACTGCGATTATGGCCCGTTCGCTGGAAATTCCGGCGATTGTTGGCATGCAGGGAATCTGCCAACAGATTCAAATTGGCGATGACATTCTCATCGATGGCTACAATGGTCTTCTCATTCTCAACCCGTCGGAGTCCACGCTAGCCGAGTATGAAAGCCTTTCCCGCGAAAAAGAAGAGGTTGTGGAGCGTCTGCGACTCATTCGGGAGACAGCTTCTACCACGCGCGATGGCCGCCATATCGTGCTTTCCGCAAATATTGATCTGCCGGATGAGATGTCCGATGTGGCCGCGAATGGTGCTGAGGGTGTCGGTCTCTTCAGAACCGAGTTTCTTTATTTAAATCGCGCCACACCTCCCAACGAGGATGAGCAATTTCAGCACTATCGCAGCGCTGCCGAGCAAGCATTGCCCCACAGCGTGATTATTCGCACTTTGGACATCGGTGGTGACAAGGTTGCCTCCAGCTTGGACATAAGGGAGGAGGAAAATCCCTTTCTCGGGTGCCGAGCGATTCGTTTCTGTTTGGAAAATCCCCGCATCTTTAAAACTCAGCTCCGAGCCATTCTCCGCGCTGCCACCACAAATAACATCCGCGTCATGTATCCCATGATTTCAGGAATCGAGGAACTCCGCCGTGCTAATGCGATCTTGGAGGAGTGTAAGCAGGAGCTCTCTGTTCAGGGGATTCCATTCAATCCTTGGATCGAAGTCGGTGTCATGATCGAAACGCCGAGCGCTGTTTTTATTGCCGACCACTTGGCGAGGGAAGTCCGCTTTTTTAGCATTGGGACAAATGATCTCATCCAATACGCCATTGCTGTGGATCGTCTTAATGATCGAATCGCCCATCTTTACAATCCGACTCACCCTTCGATTTTGCGGATGATTAAAATGGTGGTTGAGTCCGCTCGAGCACGTGGAATCTGGACTGGCGTGTGCGGCGAGATGGCTTCAGATATTTTGCTTACGCCGCTTCTTATCGGGCTCGGGGTAGAAGAATTGAGTGCCACGAGTGCTGCTGTGCCGCGCGTTAAAAAAGCGGTGCAGTCTCTGGACTCCGCTGCCTGTGTCAAGCTAGCGGCTCAAGCTTTGGAGTCCGATGACTCGGCTGAAATTCTGGAACTCAGTCGTGCCATGGCCATGGAGCAATATGGGGATTTAATGGACTAAAAAATCTCTGGCTGTCTTTAGCCGATGGTTTTCTGTCTTTTTTTGAAAGCAACCACCGACAGGGGAGGAAGGTTGATCTCGATCGAATGTGGCTGATTCTGCCAGCCCCAATCACTATGGGTTTGAGCCCCGCCGTAGTTGCCAACATTGCTGCCGCCATAAGTCTCGGCATCCGTATTCAAAATCTCTTCATAGAAACCGGGGTGGGGAACTCCCACGCGGTAGCCTTCACGCACGATAGGTGTCGCATTCACGATAAAAAGAATTGGCTCTCCAGTGCGTGATTTTCGGATGAAGGACCAGACTGAGCTGTCGGAGTCGCCAAAATCAATCCATTCGTATCCACCGTAACTATCGTCAATCTCATAGAAGGATGGCTCATTTGTATAGAGCCAGTTTAGATGCTGAACGAGCCTGCCCAGGCCCTTGTGGGCATGTTGCTCCATGAGATGCCAGTCCAAGCTGGAAGCATGTTTCCATTCGGAGAATTGACCGAATTCGATTCCTTGAAAAATAAGCTTCTTCCCCGGGTGTGCCCACATCCATGCGAGAAACATCCGGCAGTTCGCGAATTTTTGCCAGTCATCCCCCGGCATTTTATTGAGGAAGGATCCCTTGCCATGCACGACCTCGTCGTGGCTCAGTACCAGAATGAAATGCTCCTGAAATGCATAGAGCATCGAGAACGTGATTTCCCCTTGGTGATATCTGCGGTGGATCGGGTCTTTGCTGATGTACCGCAGGCTATCGTTCATCCAACCCATGTTCCATTTGTAGCCAAAGCCGAGGCCGCCGGCGTAGGTTGGGCTTGAAACGCTTGGCCAAGCTGTGGACTCCTCTGCGATGAGAGCCGTGCCCGGGTTGCGCTCGTAGCAAACCTCGTTGCAACGCTTCAGGAAACTGATGGCATCGAGATTCTCCCTGCCGCCGAAGCAGTTTGGAATCCACTGGCCCGGCTTG
>VFJO01000283.1 GCA_009886045.1 Verrucomicrobiota bacterium | reverse complement strand
TTCTGCCCCTGCTGCCACCAGAAAAAGGTGCAGATCTTCGGCGCGCTGCTGGCCGAGACCGTCCTTGCGCCCGTGCCGCACCGGCATTTCACGTTCACGATCCCCAAGATGCTGCGTCCGTATTTCCGATTTCATCGCGGGCTCATCAAGGAACTCTGCCGCATTGCCCACCGCTGCCTAGCCGAGTTCCAGCGCACCACGCTGGGCCTGCCCGAGGGCACGACCGGCGTCGTCATGGCCATTCATACCTTCGGCGAATACCTCGACTTCCACCCGCACCTCCACGCGCTGGTCGCAGACGGGCTCTTCGTGGATAGCGGGCTTTTTCATGTGATGCCCGACGTGAGCCTCGCGCCGCTGGAGGAACTCTTCCGCGCACGGGTCATCACATTTCTGGTCAAGAAGGGACTCCTGCCGCCGGAGCGCGCCCGGATGCTGCGCGGATGGACGCACTCCGGGTTCAACATCCACCGCAGCCGTCGCGTTCCGCCAAGCAGCCGCGAGGACATGGAGCGGCTGGCCCAATACATCATCCGCAACCCATTCTCAGTCGATAAAATGCAGCCTAACAGCTCCGGGGACTCGATCATTTACCGCTCGGGGATGAACCCGAAAATCCAGCGCAACTTTGAAGTGTTCAGCCCCTGCGACTTTATCGCCCGCATCACCCAGCATATCCCGGACAAAAGCTTCCAGCTCGTCCGCTACTACGGATGGTATTCCAATAAGATGCGCGGCCAGCGGCTCAAGCGGGCGGATGCTGAACCCGTGGACGTGCCCGAGGGCGATGTTATCGACGTTTCCGCATTCAAGCCCCGCCGGATTCCGTCCAAAAAGTGGCGCGAACTCATCAAGAAAGTCTGGGAAGCCGACCCGCTTCTGTGCCCGCAATGCCACAAGGAGATGAGAATCATCGCCCTCATCGACGAGGCCTCTGTGGTCGAACGCATCCTGCGCCATCTCGGATTGTGGGAGGCCGGCGTGCGCGTGGACGCCGCCCGCGACCCGCCCGAGCCCGACGAGCCGGTCATCGAACCATGGCTCGACGATCCATTCCCCAACTACGACAACGAACCGGTGTTCGCAGAAAATTGAGAACCCCGGCAGCGGCAAGGTGCGCCCTGGTGGCTCGCATTTCCAGCCTACCCCCTCGCCAGACCCAGCATTTTGGGGTGCGGGGCGCGCCCCGCACCCCAAAATGCCGGGCACTTGACTCTCAAAGCCCCATCTGGCAGCATGCGGGCATGGAAATCAAGGCTTCCAGCTTCAAACTCCGGGCCAACGCCCCGAAGGGCCAAAAGCGATTTCCTATCAGCAAGAGGTCATGGAATTTTCACCCGCGACAGCCCGCACTGACAATGAGCTAAAACAGAGTGGTCTGTCCCCTTTAGTTCGCCTGCTTGATCCAGCAATGGCTCAAAGCGGGGGTCTGTGAGCAGGGGATGAGGACAGAAACGAAGCAGGGAGTGCCACAGGGGGCGGTGATTTCACCGCTGCTTGCGAATCTCTATCTGCATCATGTGTTTGATCTCTGGGTAAAATGGTGGCGGAAACACGAAGCGCACGGCGAGGTTATCGTTGTGCGTTATGCTGATGACACGGTCATTGGTTTTCAGAGTAAGCCTGATGCCGAACGCTTCCTCAGTTTGCTCAAGGAGCGCCTCGGCAAGTTTGCCCTCGAATTGCATCCGGATAAAACTCGCCTGATCGAATTCGGGAAGTTCGCGACCGCGAATCGCCGGAGGAAACAGGAGGGAAAGCCGGAGACCTTCGCTTTTCTTGGGTTTACTCACATAGCAGGCAAGCGGCGCAGCGATGGAGGTTATGCTGTTTTGCGGCACTCAATAGCACGCCGGGTAAACGAGAAGATAGCTCAGATTCGAGAGCACCTTCTCGCCATCCGCTCAACCGCCATCGGAGAACAGGGGAAATGGCTCGGCAGTGTCGTTCGCGGATGGATGAATTATCACGCCATTCCAACCAACAGCGTTGCCATCGCCAGACACCGATGGCAAATCATCGGTGTCTGGCGCGCCACCTTGCGACGACGAAGTCAGACCGCATATCGAACCATCGGGTGGGGACATATGCGACGGCTCGCGAAAAAGTTTCTCCCCCCAGCGATCATCATCCATCCATACCCCAACCGCCGCCGTGTCGTCACTACCTAACGGAAGAGCCGTATGCGGGAAATCCGCCCGTACGGATCTGTGCCGGGCCGTTTAATAAATCGATGTAAATCAATGTAATTAAACGATCTACGGCGACAATTAATACTCCGACGTGAGGGTGGGCTGACGACGATTTCGATGAAACCGAGGGACATACCTCCTTCAGCGTCGCATCGGCAAGCGAAAAGGCCGGTTGGCCGGACGGATACCTTGCCAAGTGCCTGTCACCATAGGTCGCTTACTGGAAAATGTAGTGATTGTTTAGCGGTGGTGAGAGCGGTGGCTGCGTATTTTGGGCGGTCAGCTTCAGAATCATTTTGCGCATAGATATGACCAATGGCTCGCGTTTACTGAGTGGTTCGGTCAGGTCTACGCACGGAACGGTTATCACATTCTGGGCGTCTTTTGAACAAAAATACCCGGTTTCTTGCGCGGCGAGGGCCCATCCGGCCAGATCACAAACGCGTAAATCATCAGCTAGAGTAGTTTTTAGATGAATTTTGTTGAAGGTTGGCTTCTCTTCAAAGGAAATATCCAAGGGTACTGAAACTTCCGCTCCATCATGTTTGATGTACAGAAAGCGCTGTTCATTCAGGGAAAGGGCACTCTTTATTTCAGGTGGCAATGGGCGCGGGTCTTCAATGGCAATGGACCACAAAAACCAACTGAGATAGGTGGGCTCAGTGCGTTGGAATTTGAATAAACCGTTTGCGTTTCGTTGGACGCCAGGAATCAGTGCATCAAGATTGCCAATCCAGTTTGAGGGGAAAAGACTTTGCATCAATACATTCTGGGTTGCTGGATCAGCTAATGATTGAAGGAGAACTTCGCAGAGCATCTTGGCGCGTTGAGGGGTTGGAAAGGCATTGGCAGCAACGACTAATTGCCGATGTAATAGTTTGTCTTCGGTAGTTGTCCGCGATGGCGAGTGTATGGTTTCCAGCAGGAGATCATCGAGGGAATTGGTGCTGCTTTTTCGTTCGTCGAGAATCGCCCGTAACAACGCGGGTTGGCTTGACAGATCGAATAACGGCAAAACTAACTGTCCTTCACTTGATTGAAGTAAAATCGAAATGAAGTGCGCTACTTGAATGGTCTGCATGTGTTGCAGGTCCGGCCGTCGCTTAGGGTCCATCCATTGCTCCGACAGTTGATGCAGAATGGCTGATTGGGCGGCTGGAGGTGCTACCATTAACACCGTGGCGGCTTGTGTTGGTGACAATGCAAGCGCGGCCTGAGCGAGAGCATCTGACAGGGGCATATGGCCGGTTGCAGTGTGCCAGTCGCTGAGTGCTTTGGCGACACGTCGGCGTTCTTCTTGATTCCATGGACTGGCTACCTGTAGACCAAAAAGATGGCGCGGATCAAATGTGAGGATTCCAGCAATGGCACGCAAGGCGGCGTCACCAACCGGGTGAAAACTTCCTTGTGCGTTTCGCCAATGTGTTGGCCTTTCGTCCTCCAAGAGCTTGATTAGTTCGCCAAGTTCAGAGGTATAAAAGACGGCATCATCCCACGCGATTGCTGATCCAATATATTGTTTTTCTGGAGTTCCGCGTTGAAAATATATGGTTTTATCAGTTGAAATCCAGTGCAAAGGATTTGGGTTACCCATTTGAAGGCGAGTTACAACATCAGCGTTCGCTATTTGTTTCGTGTCAATTTCTTGCGGGTTGATGGGCTTGAGTGGAATGGTAGGTACGTCGGAGCTCTTCCCCCCTAAGGCAAAAATAGCAGCTTGTGCGCTATCTTGATCGCTAGATTGACCTGTTGCAATTTCATGAGTAAACCAACGCAATAAAGTCCGCTTGACGATTAAAGATGGCGAATTAATTTTTGACCAAGGATTATTGTTTGAGGCGATAATATGCGATAACTTTTCCGATTCATGGTCTTGAGCATCATGAAATCCAGGATCTGAGTTTCCTCCAGAGGCAATGGGCATGATATCAAGGGCGTCAAGCACAAGTGGACGATCATTGTACCCAAGCTGCGTTGAAAGATTTCCTAAACGATCAAGATCGCCCAAAACCATCCATATGTTATCTGAAAACTGTTCGCCGGCGCGCAGTCGATACAACAGGGAGTCACGGGGGAATCCGGGAACATCGGAATGGTCTTTAAATGCTTGTGAAAAACGTTGTAAAATGGCAGAGGATTCACCACCAATGGCAGAGCCGGCTGCAAATATTAGGTTTTCATACGGCTCAAAAAGGTTGCCATGCTCATTGGCCATATTGCCAGCCTCAAGCAATGCCGTCGATGGGAACTCGGGCTCGTTTTTTGTATGATCAGGTACATAAAGCGTAGCATTCGTGGTGTCTACCGTGACGTCTGGACCTGGGGTAATTAATTCACTTTCGCCCATCAACCATTGTCCATCACATAGCTGACGGGCGGGTCCTTGGTACCGTAAGTAAACATATTGATTACTGTCGTCTGCCCGGCTGCCCTGGGGATCGCGAGTCGTGGATGCGTAGCCATGTTGAACAGGAAAATCAGGAGTAGATTGTCTATCACTGACGATGTTTGAGATCTTTCTGGCAACGATAAGCGTTCCAAGAAAGACCTGTGAATGCTGAGTATCTGGAAATCCGTGATGGATAGCTATGTCGATAAGATTATTGATATCACGCAGTTCGTTTGCTGAGGATGATTCCATAGACAGGAGTTTTTCATGAGAAAAAATGCATGGTATTAAGATCGATAATATGAAATTTATGGTTATTTTCATGAGGTTGTTACAGAGCCATCTTTGACGGCATGCTGCCGAGTAATAATTACAGCACATCTCATTATCCGCGTTTGAATTTTTGCAGGTGTGGCCAATGACATTGATATTAATTGTTTATTGTCTAAATTGGTATTCATGGATAATAATTAATTGGAAAAAGCTGTCAGTGTCGGATTGACCTGGGGCGAAAAGCCGGAAGTGGAGTAAATACTATTGAATTTCCAAAGTCTTGTCCACTGCATAATGACTTTATAAGGACCCCAGTCAGCTTCTATTCTACCACCGGCATTTAAATTAACTTGACCAATTTGGCCACCTTGAGAGCCTAATGTATCTGACATGCCATTGCCGGTAACTGTATACTGACCCCATCTGTAAACTCCAGTAGCAGCTGCGCCTACCTCACCATAAATGCCTATCCCGAATTTGGCAACTTTGACTCTGTCGTAAATGTCAAGATTTCCGGTATCTAAATTACGTTGGTATCTAATCCTTAATATATCAACGTTTGCTTTTGCTCCAACTTTTCCGGTTATCCCAAGACTTCCACCTACACTTACCGAGTTAGTCGT
Organism: Verrucomicrobiota bacterium; assembly: GCA_009886045.1. Lineage (GTDB taxonomy): Bacteria > Verrucomicrobiota > Verrucomicrobiia > Chthoniobacterales > Terrimicrobiaceae > UBA967. The sequence goes on along the minus strand of VFJO01000283.1, from coordinate 4,577 downwards.
TCTTGTTCCGTCTGGTGTTTGCTGGAATGAGTGAACGCCAGACGCTAAGCCAGTAAAATTACCTTTAAGCTCAACGTATGGGCCAGCTTGAATTTCCACGGCAAATCGCTCTTGGCCCCAGCGGAATACATTATCGAGCGTGCAGGGAAATGACACCCGAGGTCTATAGATAGAATATAATCCCCAGGTCACATCGAGTTGCACTTCTACACCGGCAGTGCCTCTTCCTTGGATATATACGAGCGTTGTTGATGAGCCGTTATGCCGAGTACCACTTAAAGCGGCCGTGAATTTCACTTGTCCTATGCCGACGTGTGCTTTTGCGCCATAAGCTAACGGTATGTCCTTGATGTCCTTTAATGCCCACGTTGGTTTAAATTCAAAAGTTGCCGTTACAGCTTGTTTGGGACTTAAAATTTGATTTGGACCAAATGTTGGCACGCCAACAAGATTCGGTGTATAAGTCTTTCCATGAAAGTACCTGGTGGGTTCAGTTAGCGTTAGCGAATGTATTTCGGTTGCGGATAAATGCGCGCTTTTTAAGCTGTTGAAAGCATTTTGATCGGATGCTAAATCAGCCTGAGTTGGCCATGGCCGAGGTAAAGTTGCCATGAGGTTAAAATAGCCACCTGCGGCATTTCGAGTTAAATCGGCCAGGGTACGTATTTTACTCGCAAGGAGGGCGATGGAGTCAAAATATTTTTGATAATAAATTCTTCCGCCAGTTGGTCCGCCAGGGCTCATTGCTTCTTCTACGTAATAGCTAACTCCTACAGTTTGAATGTAATTTGGATCTTGAAATCCCCAAGGATTACCTTTTGTTACGTTACAGTGCCAGGTGATGGTTTCTATAGCGCGACCATCAAAGGACGAATCAATTGAAATGTAACCATAAGTCACACCGCCTTGAATGCCCCACGCGTTGTATAGCGAAGCATTATCAGTTATTTGGGAAAGTTGATGTGCATCAGCGTATTCCCAATTAGATGAACGCAGCGAAATTTGGCAATTTCTAGCATATAAATTATAACGAGTTAAATAGTCAGCCATAGTTTCTGCGTGTACTTGTGTGTACAATGTACAAGATAACATGGTATCGGAGGCATCGCTCAACCCATCGCCATCCGTGTCGGCAATGCTGACACTCGAGCCGCGCGCGATCTCCTGCCAATCCGGAACCCCGTCGCCATCGGTATCGGGAGGCGTTTGGGCAAATGTCATGCCCCTCACAAGCGTGGGCGTGGGGTAGTATGCCTTGCGGCCATCGCCCCACTGACCATCGAAGAATGATCCGCTGGCAACCCACTCGTAACCGGCGCGCCGGGCGAGGGTGAATCTGGCTCCGATCGTCTGCGGGCGGATGCCGGGAGGCAGAGCCAGAGCTTTGAGAGCACTTGTAAAATTTCCCGTGGCAAGCTGGCCGGCGTCATTCTGTCCCCAGATCCAGCTCGTTCCATCCATGCGACCAGCTGCTGCGTGGTGGGCCAAGGCACCGGACCTCACCCAGGCCAAACCGGTGAGAGCTCCCGTGGTGGATTGCACCTGCACCAAGCTCGAGCGCGCTGTCGTCGTGCCGTCTGCGAGCTGACCAACATTGTTTTGCCCTGCGCCCCAAGCCGTCCCGCCGCCTATCGAACGCAGAATGTAGGTCTGGGCGGAACCGGCGGCAATGGCCAAGGCATCATTGACTCCTGGAATCGAAACCGCCCGGTTCTGAGTCAGCGTATTTCCGAGGCCCAGCTGGCCTTGATTATTGTAGCCCCAAACCCACACAGTGCCGTCGCCTTTGAGCGCCACGCCGTGGTTCGCGCCCGCCGCCAAGGCGGTGATGCCGGCCAATGAACCCGATGTCGTAAGGACTGGAACCGCCTTGCTCCGGGAGGTGATCGTGCCATCTCCGAGCTGGCTGTAGCTATTTAACCCCCAGGCCCAAACCGAGCCCTGTCGCAGAGCCAAGCTGAAGGCATCGCCGACTGCCACCGCACTGGTGCCGGAAATCGGCCCCACCGCGTCGAGGGCCAGCACGGCTTTTGTCCGGCTCGTGCCGGTTCCATCGCCAAGCCGCCCACTGGAATTGAGTCCCCAAGCCCACACGGCACCGTTTTGCGCGAGCGCCAAGGAATGGGCGCTGCCGGCTGCCACATCTTGGATGGCCGTGAGATTGCCGGTGGCCGACTGCGTCCGCACAGGAACGAGAGAGTCGCTGGTGAGGCCATTCCCGAGCTGACCATAAAGATTTCTCCCTGCCGCCCAGACACTGCCATCGGCCTTGAGCCAGAGGGTATGCGAAGATCCCGCAGCTGCTCGCAGAAAAGCCGACCACTGTGGCAGAGGGGTCCAACTCCACTCAAACCCTCGCGCCCCTTGACCCTGCGCTCCGTAGAGATCCCCACCCCAAGCGAAGACACCGCCATCACTCTTGACGGCAAAACTCCTGTCCGCCCCAGCGCACACAAAAGAGACGCTGGTCAATCCAGCCACCGGCACAGCGGTCAGGCGGCTGATTCGCGTGCCGTCTCCGAGCTGGCCGTTGGTATTTGAGCCTACGGCCGAGATGGTCCCGTTTGTCGAAAGAAAGAGGGTGAAGGCATCTCCGCAGGCCACCTCGGCAATGCCTGAAAGGTTACCTGAGAGGCCTCTCGACGGCACGGCGAGCAGTCCATTGGTCGTGGAATTATTTCCCAACTGGCCACTGGAATTGAGCCCGACGGACAAGACGCCGCCTGTCGATGTCAGAAAAACGCCGTGCCCCATGCCGGCGGCGGCGGCCTTGACGCCCGATAAGTTTCCGGCACTTGTCCGTACCTGCACAGGAATCCTGGATGCTGTGGTGCTGTTGTTGCCAAGTTGACCATATGCATTGTCGCCAAACGCCCAAGCCGTGCCATCGTTCTTGATGGCGTAGGAAAACCTCTCGCCCCCAGCAATCGCAACGATTCCAGTCAAACTGGGAACCTTGGCGGCACGGGTTGAATTGACAGTCGAATTGTTGCCCAACTGGCCGACGGCATTTGAGCCCCAGGCCCACACCTCTCCGGAGGTGCCGAGCGCCAAGGTGTGAGAGGCCCCCGCCGCAAGCGCCGTCACGCCCGTCAACGGCCCAGTGGCCGTCAAAACCTGCACCGCCTTGAGCTGTCTGGTCGTGTTTCCATTTCCCAATTCGCCGCTGGTATTGAGACCCACAGTCCAGACCGTGCCATTGCCCATGAGCACCGCTGTGTGGTTCGTTCCACAAGCCACATCCAAAGCTCCACTCAGGTTCCCAGTGCTAGTCTGCATGCGCACGAGACCAGAGCGAAAAAGGATGGTTCAATCGCCCAGGCTTCCATTTGAATTCACTCCAAGTCCCCACACCGAGCCATCTGAGGATAGCAACACGGTTTGATGCCCACGGGTGCTCAATGCCACGCTGCTTACGCCGATGCCAGATTGAGCATGAACCTTCGCAACGCCAAAAATCATCACAAGTAAGATCGGCAGAAAAAGGCTTGCGATCTGATAACCAGAAAAAGTCTGGATACCTGCATTATCGTAAACTTTTTTGTAGAAACTGGCGCAGCCCAGCGATAATCGCTCCAGCTTTTTTGTGATAAAATTTTTCCCCTCGTGCATATTATTTTGGATTTTTCCGAGGGGAGCGCGGCATATTACGCACAAACCAATATTTTTCAATGTTACAATTTCGCATATTTAAAATTTACTGGATGCTGTATTGAGAAATATAGCCCGCTTCATATTGCAAGCGTGTCGGTTACTCGGCGTGAGTCGCGGCGTGTTTATCGGAGTATTTTTATCGCAAGCGAGGCAAATTTGAGGCCGATGATGGCAGAAACGGGGGAACTTCTAGAGAAGTATTTGAGGTGGGATGTGAGCTTTGGATTCGAGACCAAGGCCGGAAACTTCAAGTCAGTCAGAGCCTACTGAAGTGGGAGACCAGCAAGAGAAAACTGGGGTGGCAAGCAAACATTTCTTTTTATTTTCATGCTCGAATGCAGCGGATGGTCCCGCACATTCACAGATTTTTCATGGACCGCCTCACGACCATTGTTCTGCCTCAGCGGCTCGCTCGAGCAATACCGCTACGAGGCCGTCGGCAATCCCATGGGCTTACAGGACCCGCGCCGGGCAGATCCGTAGTTCGGTGTTCGACAGCAGCAACAACCCCAAAAAAACCTCCAGCAAATCCGGCTTTAACCCGAATCCAGCAGAACTAACCACAGAGAACACAGAGGATGATCTGTTTATGATTCGATGTGTTTGAAATGATTTGTGCGATATCAAACAAAAGCCAAAGCCTTTCCTGTAAATCCTCTCCATCCTGTACTCCTGTCTAAAAATCTGCGTCAAAAGCGGTGCATTTTGAAGTGATCGCTGACACTCAGGGGATGCTCGCGCAGATGGTCCCAGCTAGCTGAGAAGCTTGGCGCGGGCGTCTTTCTCGCTCAAGCCGCCAGCGACAAGCATCGAAATGGCTTTCTCGATCACCGCGTCTTTTTCTGTGAGAGCGGCGTCTTTTTCTGTGAGAGCAGCGTCTTTTTCTGTGAGAGCAGCGTCTTTTTCTGTGAGAGCAGCGTCTT
>VFJO01000294.1 GCA_009886045.1 Verrucomicrobiota bacterium | reverse complement strand
GTTGCCATTGCCACCAGCGGTGACATTGCCTGCGCTACTCCAAGTGACATTGGCCGCACGGAGATTCAGCGAAGCCAGCAAAAAACCCGCGCAAAAAAGCGCAAGCACGCCCGCGCGCTTAGCGCGTATGCGGATCGAAGAGATTGACAAGAACGGGGAGTTCATTGGGGGGTTCGTTGGGGCGAATGGAGTTTAGGGGAGATTTTGAGTTAACCCATTTAAAATAAAATCACTTTTGATTCTGATTGCAAACTATTTTTCAACTATTTTTCAGCATCTATAATTTATTTGACAAATCGATAATATGAGCCAATCACACATACCCGCCAACCAAGCAAGATGGGCAGGGGTAATGGCATAAGAAGTGAGTTCCAAAGAGGAGGAGAATGTTTTTCATAAACGAAGACGCGTTAGCTTATCTAAAATGTAGTCAGCCAATGGATGATCTATGTGACGAAAAAAAATGAACATGAGCTCATTCATCCCATGCTATGATTTCCACCTTCCTGTCATGGATGTTCGCTCCAGCAAAGCCTACATCAAGTCGCAGATGGAAGCTCATGAGAAAGATACTATTCAAAGTGCTGGCCCATCCGGCCTGCGACCCGCGGCGAGTCATGCGATAAGGCATTTGAAAGGGGGTTATTTGCGGACAACTTCAACCCTATGCAAGATGAGATCGACTCCGAGCGCACATAGGCCCACACGCGCATTGGCGTCGTTTTTCGGGAAAACCGGGCTGGTCAGTTCCAACGTGGCGGTTTTCCAGCGACCGGAATCACTTCATTGAGCGTGAAAAGTCTCAGACATCCTGTCGTGGTCTATGTGAAATGCTGAATTCAGGGAAACAGTTGATCCCATGCGAGAAGAAAATCAGTGCCTACACGGGCGAGACGCCCATGCCCCTTGGCCTTTGCGTCTCATACCAAAAGCAGCTTGCTTTTGGACTTCTGAATGCAGCGCGGGCATCTCGCCTGCGTGGGTAAGTCGTTCGATGGCAGGCGAGACGCCCGCCCTACCCTAAAACCATTCGCGCAGTTCTCATAGAAATGGAATGCAATACATTTGTAAGTTCAGAAATCCTGATCCGCTGGGAAAGCGAGTGAGCTCGTCCTGGCCAGATGTCCAAACTCTGCACATTTGAACCACGAATTTCTGGCATGAGCACGAATAATACCGGAATGAAATTCTCCGGCGAAGCCGCTTCCTATTCGTGAAAATTCGTCTTATTCGTGGTTGATCTTTGAATGGCTGTGGCTTTCCGGGTAAAACGGGGATCATCCGGTTTCCCCGTAATGCGGAAGCCAATGGGCAGAGCTCAGGATGTCTGAAGTTCGTTTTTTCGTTGTTGCCCCAAGGCTCGACCTATTGCAAAAAATCCACCCATGAACTTGCTTCAAATCCGGCAGCCTCGGCGACACGCTCGCAGCCGGGATCGCATAAAACAATCGGGCGACATTCCGGAAACTTCTGCGCCGTGTGTCCCAGGCCTCGCAAATCTTCTGCCGAGTAACGACCTGTCTTCACTTCCAGCAAGTAATGCTCTCCTCCACTTGCCACCACACCGTCCACCTCCCAAGGCTCCTCCCGCCAGAAGTGAACCCGCAGCCCATCATTGATCGCACGGGCCAGACAGGCATTTTCGACCCAGTAGCCCCATCGATCGGGATCGACCTCGGGATCGGGAATCTTGTTCCCACCAGCAACCAGCAGCGCATTGTTTCGAACAATCAACTTCGGTGAAGATCGCCGACGGCGGATTTCCGAATTCGAAAACTTTTGCAAGGGAGCCACCAAAAAAGCCTCGTTCAGCAAATCCAAATAATGCGAGATTGTCTCCAGGGCCCCCTTTTCTGCGAGGACTCCCGCGATTTTCTCTAACGAGAGAATTTCTGCAGGATATGCGGCTGCAACCGCAAACACCTGCCGCAGCAACGCTGGCTTCCGCACCTTTTCCAGATGAAGGAGATCGCGCCCGATCGCAGGTTCGATGATCGCATCCCGCACATACGCCTCCCACCGCGCAGGATCATTCCAAAAAACAACCGCGCCCGGATACCCTCCATGCGTTACCAGACGCCGGGCGGCCTCCTGCGCAGAAATTCCCGCAATTTTTGCAAGATCGCCCGCCCCCCAGTGCGAAAGAGTGAGCTTCTCGAAACGCCCAGCCATCGACTCCCGAGCTCCTACGCCAAGTTGCAAGGATGACGAACCGCTGGCGACTATACGGATCGGAAGACCCAGTCTCCGAGACTCATCGAATTTGGATTTCAACCATAGTGACCAATCCGGAAGATATTGCACCTCATCCAAGAGAAGCACTGCCGGGTTCCCCGAGTGGGCCATCGCCTCGATCCGACGCCAGATTCCCTCCCGCCAACTTGGCAAAGCCGCCTCAGGCGAATCTGCCGAGGCATACACCGAGCGCCCCTCCCATTCTGTAGCAATCTCCAGAAGCAGAGTCGTCTTGCCAACCTGCCTCGGCCCCACAAGCAGTTGAATCAAAGTAGGCGAAGTTTCATTGATCCGCACATTTAAAGTGGCCCGAATACTTTGAAATGTGTTCTTGTTTCTTTTTTCTATCATAGTCGAATAATTATTCGATCATATTTAGAATTTCAAATAAAATGTATTTGCACTCACCCGCTCACTCGTCACTGCCCGTGTCAGGCGGGACGCCTGACCTACATTGTGGCGCGGGCGTCTCGCCTGCGAGCGTGTGTCTTTCGGTGTCAGGCGGGACGCCTGACCTACATTGTGGCGCGGGCGTCTCGCCTGCGAGTGCGTGTTGGTCGGTGTCAGGCGGGACGACTGACCTACGGTGTGGCGCGGGCGTCTCGCCTGCGAGCGTGTGTCTTTCGGTGTCAGGCGGGACGCCTGACCTACGGTG
>VFJO01000298.1 GCA_009886045.1 Verrucomicrobiota bacterium | reverse complement strand
GCTCGGTGCCGACGGCGACGCCGATATCATATGCATTGTTGGTGATCAATTCATCGCCTTCCATGCGGGAATTGATGGAGGGGATGGCTTGGAGGGCATCCACGACGGCTTTGATGAAAAAGCTCATGAAGCCAAGCTTGACGCCATGTTTCTTGCTGAAGTCCTCCTGGAGTTCCTTACGGAGTGCCATGATCGCGCTCATGTCGCACTCGTTGAATGTGGTGAGAATGGCGGCTGTCTGCTGGGCCATGACGAGCTGGGTGGCAATTTTGCGGCGGAGCGGACTGAGTTTTTTGCGCGTGGCGCGGGAATCGCCCACTGTGGATGAGGGCTCGGCTTTTGGAGCGACTGCATTGGGAGTGGGTGTTGGCGCAGGCGGTTTCGGAGTCTCGAGCGCTGGAGCGGCGGCTTTCGCCTCGACTGGGGCCGGAGTTGGAGACGAAGCTGGAGCCAAAGCCTTAGCGACACCTGCGGCAATAGGCTCGATCTCTGCGACAACTTGGCCGATCTTGACTTCATCGCCTTCAGCTACCTTGGTATGAAGGATTCCTGAGTCTGCGGCAGTGACCTCCTGCGAAACTTTATCGGTTTCCAGAGTAAATAGGAGCTCGTCTCGGGATACGGGTTCGCCGTTTTTTTTATGCCAGATGGAAAGAACGCCGGATGTGATGGATTCACCGGCGCTCGGGATTTTGACTTCGATATTCATTGGTAAGGGCAGGTTATCAGCCAGTGAAGGCTTGGTTGAGAAGTGAGGCGTGTTGTTCCTTGTGTTTTCCAGAAGATCCAGCGGCTGGGCTGGCACTTTCGGAGCGCCCGGCATAGGTAGGCATGCTGCCGCAAATCTCGGCAATTCTTGGGGCGATGAATGTCCACGCGCCGTTATTTTTTGGTTCCTCTTGGCACCAGACGATGTGCTTGGCCGCTGGGTAGCGGTTAAAAATGGCCTTCAGGCGGTCGTCGTGGAGGGGGTAGAGTTGCTCAATGCGTACGATAGCCGTGGCGGAGCGGGATTTGTCCTCGGCGCGGGCTTTCAGGAGATCGTAATAAACTTTCCCCGAACAGAGAATGACGCGATCCACTTTCTTGGCGTCTTTCACCTCCGAGTCGTCGATGATTTCCTCGAAGCGGGCATTTGTGAAATCCTCCACACGTGAGGACGCATCCTCGGAGCGAAGGAGGCTCTTGGGCGTCATAATCACGAGGGGCTTGCGATAGCCTCGATGGATTTGGCGGCGCAGGACGTGGAAATACTGTGCGGGAGTCGTGAGGTTGCAGACCTGCAGGTTTTCTTGAGCACAGAGTTGAAGGAAACGCTCCAAGCGTGCGCTAGAGTGCTCCGGGCCTTGGCCCTCATATCCGTGAGGGAGGAGCATCACAATCGAGCTGGGGCGGCCCCATTTTGATTCAGCCGAGGCGATGAATTGGTCAATGATGATTTGTGCGCCGTTCGAGAAGTCTCCAAACTGCGCCTCCCAGATGCAGAGCATGGATGGGAAATCCATCGAATAGCCGTAGTCAAAACCCAGGACGGCATATTCGGAGAGTGGGCTGTTATAAACGCAGAAAGTTTCCTGCTCGGATGAGATATTTTTGAGTGGGATGTAGCGTTCGCGGGTCTTCTCATCGTAGAGCACGGAATTCCGGTGGCTGAATGTGCCGCGGCGGCTATCTTGGCCGGATAAGCGCACCGGAGTTCCCTCAAGTAGAAGAGACCCAAAGGCAAGAGCTTCGGCAAGGCCCCAATCGTAGGGCCCCCCGTCCTTCCACACCTGCAAACGGCGATCGAGTACGGTGCGTTGGATTTTTTGGACAACATGGAAGCCTTCTGGTGCGGTGGTGATGGCTTTGACGATTTTATCCAGAGTGCGTTTCGTGATTTCCGTATTGCAGGGATCGTGCGAGTAGGGGGGTTGGAAGATCGCCGTGGAGCCGCTCAGAGCGCTCTTCTTTGTCTTCTTCTCGCTTGGCTTCGACACCTCGTCGAGGGCGGACTCCAATTTCGCGATGAGTTTGGCTTTGATGTCGGCAGCCTCTGTCTCGGAGACGGTGCCAAGAGCAGCCGCTTCCTGAGCAAATTTTGAACTCACCAGCGGGTGGCGCTTGATGACATTGTAAAGGTCGGGCTGAGTGAAGGCGGGTTCATCCGTTTCGTTGTGGCCATGGCGGCGGTAGCAGTAGATGTCGAGGATGACGTCGCGACCGAATTTCTGACGAAACTCGAGAGCGATCTCTGCGATTTCGACGACGGTGAGTGGATCCTCGCCATTCACGTGAAAAATCGGGGCGTCGATCATCTTCGCCATATCGGTGCAATACGGCGTAGAGCGGGAGTCTGCCGGGAGCGTGGTGAAGCCGATCTGGTTGTTCACCACAATGTGAATCGTCCCACCGGTGCGGTAGCCTTGGAGTTGGGACATATTGAGTGTCTCCGCAACGATGCCCTGTCCGATAAAGGCTGCGTCTCCGTGCACAAGGATCGGGACGACTTTTTTTCGTTCGGTTGTGTCGTTGAGGATGCGTTGACGAGCTCGCGCCTTGCCTTCAACGACGGGATCAACGGCCTCAAGATGGCTAGGATTCGCTGCCAGACGAATTTCCACCTTATGGTTGCCGGGTAGCTCGCGAGTGGTTTGGTAGCCGAGGTGATACTTCACATCGCCATTCCCGCCGACAAGCTCGGGAGTGAAGGTATCCTGGAATTCATTGAAAATGACGCTTGCCGGTTTGTGGAGGAAATTGGCCAATACGTTCAGGCGGCCGCGGTGGGCCATGCCCATGACGATTTCCAACACCCCTGAGCTTGGGCATTTTTCGAGAATTGCGCTTAGGGAGAGCATGAGCGACTCGCCACCCTCGAGGGAAAAGCGCTTCTGGCCTACGTATTTTGTGTGGATGAACGACTCAAAGGTCTCGGCCTCGTAGAGCTTGCCAAGGACCTCACGGTGCATCGAAGCCTCGTTGCGGTCGGCACGGCGGCGGGTCTCCACCCGGGATGCCACCCACTCGCGGATTTCCCGGTTTTGGATATGGGAAATTTCCACCCCGAGCGTGTCGCTGTACGTCGAGCGGAGACCGGTAATCATCTCGTGAAGCGGCATCTGGCGCCCTTGCAAAAAGTGATGCGAAGAGACTGGCTCGTTCAGGTCGGTATCCGTAAAACCAAATTCTGAAGGATCAAGAAGAGGATTATGGGGGGCGGAGGGAACGAGGGGGTTCAGGTGCGCAGCGGTGTGCCCAATCGAGCGGTAGGCTTCGACGAGCGCATCCACTTTGGCTTGAAGAGGCGAGGAATAGAGGCCTGCAGCCTCGACCTCCTCCTGTTTCTTTAGGCGAGCTAGGCCAAGCTCAAAACCCTCAAAAAACGCGGCCCAGTCGGGTGACACCGAATGCCGGTCGGCCTGCCAGCGTTGGTGCATTTCGTCGATCAGCGTCTCGTTTGAACGAGCGGGAACGGATGTATTCATTAATTTATAGGAAAAAATGGATTTGCAAGCTCCTCGGGTCGAGTGCGGATATGACCTTGAGGGGAGAGGGTAGAAAGATCAAGCTGTGAAAAAACAGGCGCCTCCCTTTAGCTGCGTGAACCGAAAATTGCAGAGCCGATCCGCACGATCGTAGCGCCCTCGGCGATACCTTGCTCAAAATCGCCGCTCATGCCCATCGAGAGTTCGTGCAGCGGGTGCCCGCTGCGAACCGAGAGCGCATCGCGCAACTGCCGCAAACCTTCGAAAATCGGACGCGCGGAATCGGGGTTTTCAAAAAATGGCGCCATAGTCATTAATCCCTCAATGCGCAGATGGGGGAGGGGAAGTAGATCGTCAAGAGAAGATGCAAGGGTAGCTGGGTTGAAGCCGAATTTGCTCTCCTCCCCCGAGATATTTACCTCGAGCAAGATGCTTGCCGTGACACCGAATTCGCCAGCAATACGGTTCATCTGTACGGCCAGACCGCTATTGTCCACACCATGAAAAAGGGCAAAGTGCCCGATCACTTTGCGGATCTTATTGGTCTGAAGATGTCCGATGAGGTGCCACTCCAAATCTGACGGCAGGGCGTCAATTTTGGGCAGGGCATCCTGAACGCGGTTCTCTCCAAATGCGCGCTGCCCGCAATTCACCGCGTCTCGGATGACCTCGGGCGGGTAGGTTTTTGAAACGGCGACAAGTTTCACCTCATCGGCACGGCGTCCACTCCGCTCGGCCGCTGCGGCGATGCGTTGCTTGATGGAATCGAGATTTTCAGCGATCTGGCTCATTTCAGGAATTCTTACATGCCCCACCTATCGCCCGCGATGACTTTTGTGTATCATAGCGACGGACATCCTTCTTCATTATGCGCCCTGAAAAATTTACCATCAAGCTTCGCGAGGCTCTCAATTCCGCCATGGAGTCGGCCTCGAAAAATGAGAACCCCGAGATTACCTGCGAGCATCTGCTTTCCGACCTCGTTGCGCAGTCCGACGGGCTCACGCGGCCGCTCTGCGAAAAGCTCGGTGTGGCTTTGCCTGCTTTGCAAGGTCGATTGAACGATGCCATCGCCGCGCTCGCCCATGTTCGCGGCGCCGCACAGCCTCAGTTCTCGAACGAGCTTCACAAAGTCCTCGAAGCCGCAGAAGGGGAGATGGCCATGCTCAAAGATGATTTTGTGAGCGTGGAGCATTTCCTCCTCGCGCTCCTCACGACCAACTGCTCTGCCGCAAAAATGCTCAAAGACAGCGGCGTGACGCGTGACAAGCTCATGCAGGCCCTCGTTGCTGTGCGTGGAAGTCAAAGCGTCACCGATCAAGACCCCGAGGGGAAATACCAGACGCTGGAAAAATACGGTCGCGACCTCACTGCTGCCGCGCGCGCCGGCAAGATCGATCCCGTGATCGGCCGCGACGACGAGATTCGCCGCACGATGCAGGTCCTCTCCCGCCGCTCCAAAAACAACCCCGTGCTCATTGGCGAACCTGGCGTTGGCAAGACCGCCATCGTTGAGGGACTCGCCCGCCGCATCGTCAGTGGCGACGTGCCGGAATCCCTCAAAAATAAACGCCTCATCGCGATGGATATCGGCTCGATGGTCGCCGGCGCCAAGTTCCGTGGGGAATTTGAAGATCGTCTCAAAGCCTTTCTCAAAGAAGTCACAGACAGCGAGGGCAAGGTCATTCTCTTCATCGATGAGCTCCACACGATCGTCGGAGCCGGAGCAGCCGAGGGGTCGATGGACGCCTCGAACCTTCTCAAACCCCAACTCGCCCGAGGTGAACTCCACACGATCGGAGCCACCACACTCAACGAATATCGCAAATACATCGAAAAAGACGCTGCGCTAGAGCGGAGATTTCAAAAGGTACTGGTGGGCGAGCCGAGCGTCGAAGCGACGGTCGCCATCCTGCGCG
>VFJO01000014.1 GCA_009886045.1 Verrucomicrobiota bacterium | reverse complement strand
CGGCGAGATAGTTCTCCAGCGCGCCGAACGAGACGGCGGCTCTCATATCATTGATCTTGAAAGCCTCGAAGCTGAGCGGGCCACCCGTCATGTTGAAGTAGCCGCCCATTCCAGCGGGCGATCCGCTCATCAGCGTGAATTTAACACCCACATCGGCACTGAGATTCGGGGAAATCCATTCCAGAGGAACATCCACAGCGCCAATGGTGATTTCGTTGGCGACCTCGCCCGGTCCCAGACAACCGCCAAAATTGTCGGAGTCGAGTTGCCGGATGAGGAGGTAGGCCTCAAAGCTCAGGTCGTCGGGGACTTTCCATTCGAATTTGCCATCCACGCGGAGTTCCGTGAGCGAGTTGCCATTGATGAGCGCGTAGCCGGTGAGACGGCCCGCCCCGATCAGGTCGCTCATGGGGCCAAGGACTTCCTGGTTGATTTGCTGGTCGATCTCCGCGAGGTGCGTGGCGATGACATCGCGGAGGGCGGTGTTGACCTGCTGGAGGCCGTTGTTCATTTCATTCGTTACAGCGGCGACGGCGTCCTGCACATAATTGCGCATCTGCTCCTCGAGGACATCGAGGATTTGGTTGCCGAGGAGTTCGTCGAGGATCGCCTGGCGAATGGTTTCACGGAGCTGAACGCGGGGAATTTCGGGAAGTTCGACAGTTCCCGAATATTCAAAACGCCCGAGTTCGGCCTCGACCTGGTCGGCGACAGTGTCGGCGATGATTTGCAGGTTGACCGGCGTGAGGATGGCGTCGAGTTGGCTGGCTATGCCATCGGCGCCGTCCGTGATCCGGCTTCGCACCTCGCCGAGGCGGCCATCCACTTCCTGCAAATTGGTCCTGATTTCCTGCAGACCGGGCGTGTTGATAAGCTCATCAAAGGCGGCTCCGGCGAGCTGGCTGGCGATGATACCGATGAATTCGGGGGCCTCGGTGGCCACGAGCGAGCGGATGAGATTTTTGACGCCTTCGGTTTGGAGGAGTCCGGTGCTATTGTCGGTGAGAGTGCCGATCGCATTCTGTACTGATTCGATTTTGTCGTCGGCGATGTTAACCATCGATGTGACGCTGTTTCCGGTAAATCCGGTTTCGATGGAATTTTGGAAGGCGGAGCCTGCACTGCGGATGCGCGAGGCGACCACCGCTGTTGCGTTTGCCGTGGAGACGCCGACGGTGAGAGCGTTTGGCAGGGCGTAGAGATTCTCGAGCATGAGGTCGGCTGCCGTCAGCACGGGGCCGTCGATCATCGGGGCGATGAGTTCCTCGGCCTCGGAGGCAACAAGATCGCGGCCGTCTTGAAGGCCCTCCAGAAGGAGGTCGGTGACGCTCTCGCCGAGGGAATCGATGAGGTTTTGCGTGTATCCGACACCGGCATCGAGGGCATCGGAGGCAAGGCCGGAAATGTTGATCTGGGGCAATCCGTCGTATTCAAGGCCGAATGTGATTTCAGCCGTGTCGGGGCAGAGATACTTCGCGCGGTGGGTCAGGTTGAAGACGAAGAAATCCTTGTCCACACTCACGGAACTGAAGGATTTTCCACTCTCATTCCACTGGAGGTCATAGTGGAAGGCGTTTGAGATTCCGAGCCAGTCTTGCTTCGCCTCGACGCTGTATGTGGCGTTTCCGGAAGCGGAGAGTTCACTGTAGGTGTCGACCGTTTTTCCTGCAGGCAGGCCGCTGTTTGATTCATCGAAAAAGGGAACGCTGAACGCGGTCTGGCCGCCCGAGTCGTATCCGCCCGCCACCGCGTAAATCAATGGCGAGACGCCGGTGTAAACGCCGCGCGTCTGGACATGCCATTTTAAATCCTGGAAGAACGGCACATCGACGGTGCCGAAGAGGTTCAAGAACCCGTTCGGCGAAGCCGGTGCATCGGCATCCGCTTCGTCGTTGAAGAAGGCATCCTGCGCGGGGGTGAACGCATAGGTCTTCGATCCGGGACCGGGAAGAGCGACATTCGGGATCTTGAGTCGGGAATCGAATGCAGGTGTGCCATTGGTGCGTGTCGCGATCTGGCCGTTCGCGCGGAATCCTAGCTCGCCAGAGAGTTTTTTCTCAAAGAGTTCGGCGCGGGCCTGCACGCCGAGCGCCAGAACAGCAGCCCCCGCCGGGTCGCAGCCGTTTTCAGTCTGGAACCGCATGGTCAAAACATCCAGCGGCGCTTCGTTCCAATACTCGAGGTTTACGGGCGAGGCATTATCCACCTCGGCCGAATCCAGCCCGCCGGGACAGGTGATTTTGAGCTCGGAAAAATCAATGGTGAAATTCGACGGGGACGGAATGTCGATATTTCCCTCGGTGCGGGAATCCTCGTTGAAATTGCTCAGGAAGGAGAACTGCAGTGAAGTCAGTTTGACATCGTAGGAGTAAAGTGTGAGCGCCTCGTCGAAGGCGTTCGCTTGATGAATGCCCGAGACGCCACCCAGTCGAACATAATACTGCCCTCGTGCGGCCAGTGAATAAACCGGCGTGTCCACACCAGCGAGACGGCTCTTGGCATCCATCGCACCGTGGGTTGAAACGCGCAAATTCAATCCCGGATAGTCGGCAATGGGTGCGTCGGTTTCGCTGTAGGCGTTTGTGCCTGGGCGGATCACGGGGCCGAGGCCGGGATTCACGCCACTGTAAAGCACCGCACCGGCTGCCATCCATTGGGCGGGGTCTGAAACAGTGGTTTCCGTGTCTTCGATGCCGCCAGCGAGAAAGGATCCCGACATGAGGTAGGATCCGTTGAGAAATGATGTCGAGACCGTGTGGGCGTATTTGGCGAGCGTGGGATCTTTACCCCACTTCAGGCTGTGGTTGAATGTGGCGTTGCCTTGAAGCCCTCCATCAATTGTGAAAAACAACTCACTTCCGCTGGCGAGGATCGTCGCACCTGTTAAGTCCAAAGCTGAACCACAGGCAAACGCCGCCGCCTGATTGTCCGCGCAGGCGCGATTGTAATTCAGTTGGAAGAGCAGAACAGCAGTCAATTTGCTGCCTGTCGCAGGTCTGTCCTCATCAAGGACCAAGTTGCCGCCACCGTAATTGATTTCATCGGCAGCCTCCGTCGGGCGGGCATAGGGCAAGTGCGGGTGGAACGCCCCCGCGACGAATCCCAGCGACCCGCTTACCATTCCATTGCCCTTGGCATCCGCCGTGATAATGACGCGGGCGGAGGTGACGGGTTGAATGCCGTTGAAAACATGGTCGTTGGAGGCCTTGAATGCCGCCTCGGGATTGGCGAGATCGGCGGTGACGGCCGCCAGGGCGACGAGATCCGCCTTGCGGAGCGGCGTCGCCGTGGCGGCAACCGCCTCGATTTCTCCGCTGGCCACATCCCAATTCAATGCGCTGATATTATAATAAAACGGCTTGGTCTCCTCGTGCAGGGCGCCGGACGCCACGCCCAAACCAAGAGGCGATGTGGCAGGCTCCAGACTTTGGTTGAGGGCGACAGCGGCGATGGAAAGAGAGTTTTCAAAAACCAATGACGAGCCCGCAGCGCGGTATCCCACCCCGGCAGGAAGTTTGACTTGCAGGGTTCCCGCAGTGAGTCCGGCACTCGAAAGTGTGATGTTTTGTCGAACGAAGGTGATGTTTTCGCTCGTATCCGAGTCGTTGGCTGGTGCAGAGACGGAAACGGCGGAACCGCCCGTGTAATAGGCGGTGCCGTTGGCAGAGAGGCCCACACTGAGTGCGGCTCCATTGCCATAGGTGTGCCCGGCGTGCCCGGTGATCGTGCCATTGGAGGAAGTGATATTGATCGTGGTCGAACGCATTCCGCTTGAGACCGCCCCGGCAGTTGGCGAATTCGAATAGGCCGAGAATGTGGTGGCGATGGATCCGAAACGCAGCGAGCCATTGAAGTCCAAGAGCTGTGTCGCAGAAGTCGTATTTCCATTGGCACAGATGAAATAGCCTCCGTTGCTCTTGAATGTCGGAGCGGCCTCGAGGGTGTAGGTGCGGTTTACCGAGTTCAACTGACCGGGAGAAAATGCCAGCGTGAATCCCGAGATGCTTGCATTGGCCGATGCGGTCGGGAGTCCAGCTGTCGTGGCATTGAGTGATGAGATGGAGGAAACCGAGGCGTTGCCTTGATAATGGATCGTTCCCAGATCGTCTCGGAGAATGACCTGCAAGGCGGCGTCAACCGCCGTCGAATTTCCGCCTGGTTCATAGCGATAGAAGTCCAGCCTCGGCGTGCCGGTGAAATTTCCGCCTGAGGGCGTGGTCGCCGTTGCCAAGCGGTGCGTTTTGGTGAACGACAAGCCTGCCATGCGGACGACAACCCCGCTGCCACTGGGAAAGTGGATGTATAGGTTTCCTCCCACTTGCGTGCCAGAGAGGCTTAAGTCACCGAGCCCGGAAAAAGCCGTGACATCCGATACTCCGGAAACACGCACAGTGTATGTGCGCGAGGGATCGAGTTGCTCAACGGGGACAATCTGAGCGGAAATCGAAACAGCCGTAGAGCTGTTTTTTGTAAAAGACTGGGTCACCAGCGCGCGAACGGTTTCATTCCCTGTCGTGAGATTTCCCGTGATGGCCACAGCAGCACCGGAGTCGTCGAGGAGTTGATAGGAGGCTTGAATTGTCCGGTTGGCGGTGCTGTTGAAAGTCAGCGAGAAATTCGCCGTGGCGGAAATCGACCCCATCGTGGCGTTCCCAGTAATAATGTATCCGGGAGATACATAAAAAGGCGTCGTGACAACAACGGATGGTGCTGCCATTCCGAGATCCAGAGCCAAGAGGAGAGCTGCAATAAGTATGTGTTTGGATTGCAAGAGGAGGAACGACTTGTGTAAGAATGAATCATCTTCCAGCTCTAGTCAACCAGAAAATCAAAAAATCCGCCTCGCTGAGCATCGGGGGTTGCCTCTGCCCCTCGGTTGCAGTATGATACGAGGGATGAAGAAGTCAGCTTGGGGGAATGCTGTGTTGATGGCATTCGTTTTTTTACACACGCAATCTTTGGAGGCAGGCACTCCTAGGCTTGTGTGCGATGCTCCAATTTATGATTTCGGGAGTGTGGACGGAGCAATCCCAATCACCCATACTTTTCATCTTCGAAACGAAGGAGACGAGGACCTGCGGATCAAAAAAGTGCATGCACCCTGTGGATGCACAACTTATCGACTAGACGAGCACTTGATCTCCGCCGGGGGAGTCCTTGCCCTTCCGGTGGCGCTATCCTTGTCCGGTCGCCTTGGACAAATTCAAAAGAGCCTGTATGTCGAGTCCAGCGACCCGGCGACGCCTACCCTTCAGCTCATCCTGCAGGGCGTGGTCGGACAACCTTTGGAAATCAAGCCCCCGGTTATGGTTCTCCGCAAAGACCAAAAATCGGGCGTCGTTTTTGGTGAAGTTACAGTGCGGAGCGCAAACAGAGACCGGTTGGCCTGCAAGCATGCAAAATCCCTCGAAGGCAAAATCCTGCTTAGCCAAAAAAACCTACCAGATAACGATGGCTTTGTTCTGCGTGCTGAGGCAGTCCCGTCGCTGCAACCCGGTCAGCACCGAGACCAGATTCTTCTGGAATTGGAAAACAACTTGGTTTCGGAAAAAACGATCGATGCTCTTGCTATCATTCCCGCCGAAGTGATTGCTGTGCCGAGTGTGCTGAAGTTGGACGCCAAGACAACCTCGCCCGTCTCACGCACAATCCTCGTGCGAGGTCCATCCGGAAGCCCGCTTTCCATCGAATCGGTTGAGGTCCCTGCTTCCTCGATCACCAGCCGTATCCAGAAAATTTCAACTCACACATCCCGCATTGTGTTGGAAAATATTTACCCCTCCCCCGACCTTGTCGGAAAAATTGTCCGCATTCAGACTGGAGGAGTCGAACCACGGATGTTAGAAGTTTCTTTTGAGCTTCACAAACCGTAAACTCTAGGTTCGCACCATTTTTAATGTTGCTCAAGCGTATTTACAGTCCGCCCGCCACTTGGCCCGCCTTAGCGTCCATAGCAGGCATCGTGCTTTGTGCGATGGTTCTTGGCACGCTCGCGCAATTGGCGAGTCCCTTTCGGATTCCATGGATTGAAGACCATGGATTGCGTCTTGAGTCCCTTGCCGCCGCAGAGGGGATTGAAATTGCATCATCGGCAGAGATGCGAAGGCACATGGAATCAGGTTCATTGCTGATATTGGACGCGCGATCCGCAGAGGAATACGACACAGGACACCTTCCGGGAGCACTCTCATTTCCCTTTGCAACGCATTTGAAATCCTTCACCGAACTGTCTTCCATGCTGGAGCCCGCGCAGCCTGTCATCGTGTATTGCTCTGGCCGACATTGTGATGATGCGTTGCGTCTTGGTATCTTTCTAAAGTCGCAGGGAACGCAGAAAGTCATCCTTTTTCCGGGCGGCGTCGCGGAGTGGACACGTGCCGGTTTTTCTTTGGAATGAAAAACTCACGTCCACAGACGTTAATCTTGGCCGAGTGGGTGATTTGCTTGACGCTGGCTGGCGTCTTCTTGGCAGCTGGGCACGCGAAAATTGGAAATCCCGCAGCCTTTGCTCTTTCCATTCACCAGTTCGGCATTCTTCCAACAAGCTGTGTGAATCTGGTCGCGATTTATTTGCCATGGGTGGAAATCGTGTGCGCCGGCGCGCTTGTTTTTTGTCCTGCAACACGCCCGGGCGCCTTGTGGCTTGCCATTATTCTCCTTGCGGTGTTTTGTGCTGCACTTGCCTCATCGGCTCTTCGTGGAGAGGTGGTTGACTGCGGATGTTTTGGTGCTAATGGAAACCCCACGCCAGCCTGGAATGCTATTGGACGCAATGGAGGGCTTGCGCTCCTTGCTCTTGTGGCACTCACGTTCATCAGGCTCAGACATTCAAAATCGAAAAACTTGCACCTAGATTGAGACATTTATCGAAATATCAAAGAGTCAGGGGAAAAATTTTTATGCCTTTAAAAGATCCCCGACTTTTTTGCGGGCTGGTCGCTCATTCCCCATTTTCCATACGAACTCAATAAAGTAAAAAGGGGGGCTCGTCAAAATGAGCTTAAAATCATGAAAAAAATGCTGATGTTTTAAAAGTCGAGCGCTCAGGTTGTGACTTCAGCTGGCAAACATTTTCAAGAGGGCAGGAATGCAGATGTTGTCACGGTCATAATCCGTAGCGATCAGGTTGCGGGCATTTTTTCTAAGGTCATCGAAGCGACTTGGCTCTGCGAGCGCCTTGCAGACTCGATCTGCGAGGCCAGTGACATCAAAGAAATCCACGAGCAGGCCGGTTTTACCTTCCTCGATGAACTCCGTGACTGGCGGCGTGTTTGACCCGATCACCACGCATCCCGCCGACATAGCCTCGAGCATCGACCAGGAGACGAAGTAGGGATAGGTGAGATAAACATGGACGCGAGAGAGTTGGAGCACGCGCAGATGGGCTTCGGAGGGCAGCTTCCCGAGAAAATGAACGCGCGACAGGTCGAGTCGCTCGCCGACTTCTTTGAGCAGTCTCTGCTTCCAAGTCAGGCCATCCGGCGGGCGGTTGCCATACGAGGTGTCGTTCTCCATGCCAGTAATGAGAACCCGCTCCTGTGGGCGCTGGGAGAGGATTTCTGGCAGGGCGCGCAGGGAGGAACTGGGGGTCAGATGAGAATGGCGCTAACTTAAGGCTGGTTTGGGATGTTTGGCCGGGGGGCGTTTCTGGGATTTCCGAGGCAAAGCGAAAATGAGTTTCTGCGTCAGGGCACGCATTTCGTCGATGATGGCATCCATCTTGCGCTGGTTGGAAATGGCCTGCTTCATGAGGTCGGCTTGTTCAGCGCTCAGACCACGACTGACCGTTTTCCCTGAAACTTTTCGCGTCCAGCGCCAGACCGCCGGGGGTTGTGGCATCACGCTTCCCTGACTGATCAAAGTCAAGCTCTTGAGCTCATTGGCCAGTTCTTGGCAGCGGTCATTAAGTTTCTTTATCTCTGCTTCGCTCATCGAATTATTATTATCTTTATCTCATTTATTTCTTGACGTCAAGCATGCGTAGCTATACGCTTTACTTTTCATGAAACACACCACTCCTTTTCTTCCAGCCTTCGGTCCATTGCTCTTCGGCCGCCGTCCCAAATCACAACAAGCCAAAGCACTTGCAAAGCTAAAATCCACCAACACCTTGGGCGATCTCAAAGCCGTCTGCACGGATTCCATTCCCGACGAACTTTTGTCTCCCGCCGCCAAAGGTGACCTCAGCCGTCGGCGCCAATACAGCCTGCCTGTTCTCCTGGGCCTTTCTCGCGCAGATTCTTACGCCCAACACCTCCTGCCGAGAAATCGTCCGTCGCGTGCAAGCCTGGCGCGGCAGTGCCGATTCCGAGACCGACTCCTCCCACAAAACCGTCGCCTACTGCAAAGCCCGCGCAAAGATTCCCGAAAAAACCCTCGACGCCATCTCCAAACACATCGCCCAGCGCTGCGAACGCAACACCCCCGAAGACGCCCTCTGGAAAGGACGCCATGTCAAGATCATCGACGGCACAACCATCTCCATGCCAGACACTCCCCTCAACCAAAAGGACT
>VFJO01000133.1 GCA_009886045.1 Verrucomicrobiota bacterium | reverse complement strand
TTGCGGACGATCTCCCGTGTCCCGGCGCCGATATCCGGCTGGTTGCGCAGCGCACGGCTCACCGTGCTGGGGCTGAAGCCGGTGTCGGTTGCGATCTGGTAAATCGAAACCTTGGAAGAGGTAGGTTTGTGGATTTTTGGCAATGTCGGAACATCATGACCGTTTCCGGCGAAAACTCAAACTTTGCATCGGATTTTTTCAACCGCCTGAAATCTTTTCTTGATTGTTGCGTGAAGTTGCTGTTGATTGAAAAAAGATGTTTCTTCCCTACCAAAAACTCCGCCGTTCCCTGTCATCGATTCCCGCTCTTCGCTCGTCCGCAATCCATGCGGCGGCTGTTCTTGCTCTGCTCTCCCCACTCACCACGGCCGCTGAGCCTGCGCAGGCCATCGAACCAGAAAAAGGCCGCCCGAACTTCGTCTTCATCATTGCGGACGATCTGGGTATTGGCGATGTGAGCGCCTACGGTTCGACCATGATCCCTACGCCTCATCTGGACCTTTTGGCATCGCAGGGGGTGCGGGCCACAGACGCGCAGGTGACGGCTTCGGTCTGCACTCCGTCTCGTTATTCGATTCTAACGGGCAGGAATTATTGGCGGCTGAAACGCGAGTGGCAGGGTGACCTGATTGTGGACGACGAGGTTTCCACCATGGCGAAAACTTTCACCGCAGCGGGCTACGCAACCGGGTATTTCGGAAAATGGCATTTGGGCTGGGGGCGCATTGATCCAAATCGTCCGCGCGAGTATCGTGGTGATTGGGATTGGAACGCCGAGAGCCTCGCGCCGGGCGTTCTGGAGACCGGATATCAAACCTATTTCGGCACGCCATTTTCCGCCAACGAGCCACCGATGGTCTTCGTGAAAGATCGCACGGTGGTGGGACGGGATCCCAAAGATCCCATCGAGGTTCTCGGCCCGAAGCAGGAGAAATATTTTGGATATGGGAAAAGCCGTGGAGCTGCGGCGGCGCATGCGGCTTGCGCTTTGGAGAAGATCGACTTGATCGTGACCGAAAAAGCCATTCAGTTCATGGAGGAGAACCGGGCAAAGCCGTTTTATCTTCACCTCGCCCTTGTAGCTCCCCATGTGCCCATCGCGCCGGATACCCAGTTCAAGGGCCGCACAAAGGCCGGAGCCTACGGAGATTTTGTCACGCAGATGGATCACTGCGTGGGCATGGTGAACGACGCGATCGAGCGCCTCGGGCTGGCCGACAATACGCTGGTCATCTTCACCAGTGACAACGGGGCGATTCTGAACGCGCAGGTCCACAAGACAGGCCACCGGTCCAACCTCGACCTCCTGGGCCAGAAAACCGACGCTTGGCAGGGCGGACACCGGGTCCCCTTCATCGCTCGAATGCCAGGAAAAATCCCAGCGGGAACCGTGACAGACCGGTTGATTGCGGTGAGCGATTTCTATGCCACGGCCTGCGAGTTGGCGGGGATTCCGCTGCCAGCGAGCGCTTGCGACACCATGAGTCAACTCTCTGTGCTGGCCGATCCGAATGCTGCTGCCGTTCGCCAAGAGATGACTTACAACGGAATCACTCGGCCGCAGGTCGCCCTGCGGAGCGGCGAGTGGCTTTTCCTGCCCGGACAGGGATCGTTCGGAGTGACCACGGATCCCAAGCATTCTTGGGCCATGCAATTCCAGAAACTGGGGCTGGTCAATTCGGACTTTGATGAACAAGGCCAAATCAAGCCCGATGCGCCTGAGTTCCAACTTTACAACCTGAAAGATGATCCGCAGCAACACACCAACCTCGCAGAAAAATATCCCGAAAAGGTGAAGGAGCTCTCCGAACGACTTCAAGCTTTGCGGGCAGAACGCAAGTAGATCATCCTTTCAAAAATGCCAGTGCGAAACCGTAGTTCAGGCATGCCCCCACTCCCCCCTTACTCCCAATGAAACTACACTCTCATTCCCCCGCTGCACGTTTAGCCTTCACCCTCGTCGAAATATTGGTCGTTATCGCCATCATTGGTGTCCTCGCTGCCATCGCGCTTCCCATGGTCGGAAGAATGCGCGATTCGGCCAACCAGGGCAAATGTGTCAGCAACCTCCGGATACTTTCCGCCGCGATTCTCCTCGCAGCTGGTGAGAACAACGGCATCCTGCCCACGGCTCTCGATCAGTCCCTGCCGCAGGATCAGCGCAATTGGATGAGTAAAATATCGGCTTCCGTCAGCCCATGGAGCGCGAGCGTTGCAAGCGGCGGAAAGCCTAACAGCAGCATCTTCAATTGTCCGGCAACCAAACGGAAGGGAACTGGCGCATGGCCGGCAACGGATCCCTGTTATGGCGTGAACACGTCCATCATGGGCGTTGTCTATGTGGGCACGGGGCTGGATCCCACTTCCAGCAAGAGCCTCGCCGCCTTGGATCGCCTCTCCACCCTGGGACTTATTGGCGATACCGCAGGCACTGGGGGGATAATGGATGGCGACTTCCGCATGAACGCGGAAGCTTTCGTGCAAAACGGTTTTCCCGCAGGCATGAGCACGCTTCCGTTTCAATATCCAGCTCCACGGCATCCGGCCCCCCGCAATGGGACTTACCGTGCTGGCTCTTTCAATTTGGCTTTCTGCGATGGCCATGTGGAAACGATTAAGGCCGATGACCCACGCCTTTCCAAAAAAGAGGGTCGCAAAAGCCTGTTTTTTCCGAATTAGTCCCAGTCTCCGCGCCATTCACAATTCCTCTTCTGCTTTTTCAGCCACGAGATATCCCTTCTCATGAAAAACCTGCTCGTCTTCGGTTCAATTCTGGCCCTCTGCAGCGCCCATCACGTTTGGGGTGCCGAGGCCACGCCCAATGTCCTGCTCATCATCTCGGACGACCAAGGCTTCGCCGACTTCGGCTTCACGGGCAACCCACTCGTGCGCACACCGAACCTGAATCGGCTTGCGGGCGAGTCGGCGGTTTACCGGAACTTCATCGTGGCACCCGCCTGCTCGCCCACGCGTGCCGCCTTGTTCACAGGGCGCGATCATTTGCTCACGGGCGTCTGGGGGGTCGGACCGCGTGCGGGCCTGCGCGAGGACGAGACGCGCATGCCTGCGTTTTTTAAAGCTGCCGGTTACCAAACGCTGCATGTCGGCAAGCTCGATTCGGCCAAAGTCGGTAACAAATCGCCCACTGTTTTCGGCTGGGATGATTGGCTCGGTGGTGGAGGCTATGAGCAGCGCGATCCGATGTTGTGGAAACCCAAGAACAGTGTGCGCGGGCAGGGCTGGACTGCCGATCTTTGGACCGATTACACACTCGATTACATCCGGCAGCACCGCGATACGCCTTGGTTCGCTTCCGTGGCCTATATTATCCCGCATTTGCCGTGGGAGTGTGCGGAAAAATACCGCGCTCCGTTTATCGCGCAGGGCTGCTCGGAGAGCCTCGCGAAGTGCTACGGCAGTATCGCGCATATGGATGAATGCATCGGCCGGCTTCTTGAGGGCTTGAGCGAGACCGGGCAAGACCGCCGCACGATTGTCGTTTTCATGAGCGATAACGGCCCCAGCAGTCCGGAAGCGAGCAAGCAGAGTGAGGAGGAACTGGCCAAGGATGTGGATTGGGTAAAACGCAACGCCGCGCACCTGCGCGGCCATAAAACGCAGGTGTGGGAGAACGGAACCCGCGTGCCGCTACTCGTGCGCTGGCCGCAGCGCATCACGGCGGGCGACCGCGCACAGTTTGCCGGCGTCGAGGATGTCCTACCCACCTTGCTGGACCTCGCCAAAATCGATCCCAGCATCACCCCCCATCAGCCTTTCACCGGCGTGTCCCTCCGCGAATCGCTCGCCGATGCCTCCGCCCAGTCGGAACGCCCGGAACTGCTTCGAATGACGATCTCCGGGAGCGGCTCGCCGGCGGGTCAGATCGCCGATGTCACACAGCGGAAGTTCGAAGATCACCATCTTACGCTACGCGGTCCGCGCTTTAAATACCACGCCCTGCCCGGTGGCAAAGCCGCGCTCTACGACATTGCCGCCGATCCTGGTGAGACGACCGACGCGCAAACCAAGTTTCCGGAAGTCACCGCCTGCATGGCGAAAGAATGTCGCGAGCGCTGGCAAGCGACTATTGCCAGCGCTCGCGCCTTCACCCCGGAAATTAGCCCATCGAATTGACACCTCACTTTTCCTTCATTTCCTGCATCCTGCTGCTGTTGAATGCCTTGGTTTTTTCAGCCGATTTGCCAACACCTGTCGCCAAGCCAAATATCATCATCATTCTGGCCGACGATTCCGGCTACTCCGATCTGGGTTGCTATGGTGGCGAGATTGATACGCCGAATCTCGACAAGCTGGCACGCGAAGGC
>VFJO01000046.1 GCA_009886045.1 Verrucomicrobiota bacterium | reverse complement strand
GGCACTGCCATTGGGTCTGGCATCGCCTCAGCCGCCAACCGCCTCAAGGACAAGGAGGCGAAAACCAAGCTCATCCTGCTACTCACCGATGGGGACAATAACGCCGGCAAGGTCCAGCCACTCACAGCTGCCGAAGCGGCCAAAGCACTCGGTATTCGTATTTACACAATTGGCGCCGGCACTGAGGGCGAGGCTCCCTTTCCGCTGACCAACCAGTTCGGGCGAACCGTCTATCGCAATGTGTTGGTGAAATTCGATGAAAAGACTCTCACCGACATTGCTACTATGACGGGGGGACGGTATTTCCGTGCAACCGATACAAACTCGCTGCGCACAATTTTTGGAGAAATCGACAAGCTTGAAAAAACCAAAGTCGAGGTCGAGAAAACTGCACAGTACCGCGATATTTTTATGTGGTTTCTTATTCCTGGCCTTGCCTGCTTGGCTCTTGAAATCCTGCTTTCTCAAACTGTATGGAGACGACTGCCCTGACATTTGGCGCCCCTCATTGGCTCTGGCTGCTTTTGCTTCTACCGCTCCTCGCGGGCTTGTTTATTTGGTCGCACCAACGGGGGCGCTTGCTTGTAGCAAGAATCGTGGCTTCGCGGCTGAGTGATCAGTTGGCTGGTTCGGTAAGCCCTCTACGTCGCATTTTGCGTGCCTCCCTGCTCATTCTTGCCGTGGGGCTTGGGCTAATCGCCCTCGCCCAGCCGCGCTATGGGGTTGACGAAAAAGAGACGAAGCAAAAAGGGCGGGATGTCATTATTGCCATCGATACCTCGCGCAGCATGCTGGCAACGGATTTGGCACCCAACCGCTTGGCCCGTGCGAAGCTTTTTACCCAGGACCTGATTCGCCTATTGCAGGGGGATCGCGTAGGCCTTGTTGCCTTTGCAGGCTCTGCATTTTTGCAGGCTCCGCTCACTTTGGATTACAATGCTGTCACAAATGCCCTCGACGAGCTCGATACCGACATCATTCCCAAAGGCGGTACAAACATTGCCGCCGCCATCACCGCCACTCGTGAGGCCTTTGGAAAAGCCGAGGGACAAACGAGGGCGTTGATTATTCTCACGGATGGCGAGGAGCTCGACGCGGATGGGATCGCCGCAGCCAAGTCTGCCGCAGGGGAGGGGATCCGTATTTTCACCGTTGGCATTGGATCGCCTGAAGGCTCGCTCATTCCTATTCGCCGTGAGGATGGACGCTCGGATTTCGTTCGCGACACCGCTGGCAAGCCAGTCACCTCGAAGCTTGACGATTCTCGTCTCAAGGAAATTGCTTCAGTTACAGGTGGATTTTTTACGCCAATAAGTCCCGATGCTGCGCTTGAGGTCTTCCAAAAAGGCATTGAGCCGATGGAACTCAGTGAAACAGGCGTCTTCAGTGCGCGTCAGCCTATCGAGCGCTATCAGTGGCCGCTCGCTCTCGCGACAGCTTGTTTGATGTTTTCTATTCTGCCCGGCGACCGGAGGCGTCGCTTGCCTGCAATCCTAGCTTTGTTTTTCATCTTATCCCCTTCGGCTCAGGCGCAAGTCGGCTTGGAGGAATACAAACAGGGTGATTTTGAAAAAGCAGAATCCGCATTTCAGGATCAGCTCAAAAAACAGCCCGACTCGAGGCCCCTACAATTCAATACTGGAGCTGCTGCCTACAAAACCGGTGATTTCGAAAAGGCCATTCTGAATTTTACAGAAGCTCTCCTCTCTGAGGATCAAATGCTCCGTGAGAATGCCTCCTACAACCTCGCCAATTCGCTTGTTCGAAAGGGCGAGGCCGCAAAGGAAAACGATGCCAAAAAGACCAATTGGAAAAACGCCCTAGAACATTACGACGAAACACTCCTCTTAAATCCAAACAACACGCCTGCTTCCCAAAATCGCGACATCACTAAAAAGCTTCTCGAAGATCTCGAAAAACAGGAGCAGCAGCAAAAACAAAAGGATCAAAAAGATCAAAAGGATCAAAAGGATCAAAAGGATCAGAAAGACCAGAAAAAGGACGAACAAGATCAACAGGACAAAAATCAGGATCAAAAAGACCAGAAGGACCAGAAGGACCAGCAAAAGCAGGATCAGAAGGACGATCAAAAAGATTCCAAGAGCGAGGAAAATAAAGACCAGCAAAAGCAGAACTCAAAGGATCAAAAGGACGGGTCAAATCAGAAAGACGAAGAGCAAAAGCAAGACTCCGAGAAAAAAGATTCTCCTAATCAGTCGGATCAAAACAAAAAGCCAAATTCACCTGACCAGAAAAACCAGCCCAGCCCTGGTCCATCTCCCACTCCTGGCGATAAAAAAGAGGGTGAACTCAAAGATGCCAGCGAGCCGAAACAACCGCAACCGACTCCCCAACCCGGCGAGCAACCTCAGCCTGCGGATGCTGGCGGTGAGGAGAAGGAGGGCGAAATCAGCCCCAGCCAGGCACGTGCTCTTCTGAACTCTCTTCGAGGCGAGGAGGAGAAGGTCAACCTGATTGAACAACAGCAATCCTCGCAAGAGGTCTTCCGCGACTGGTAAGAATTCTCCAATGTCTAGGTATCCCACAATCCTTATCGCTGCGTTGAGTTGGCTTTTTTTTGCCGCTCCTCTTTTTGCTCAGGAGGCCACTGCCGGGCTAAGTAGTCCTGCAACTGGAGTAGGGCGCCCGGTTGAGATCGTTGTGACCATCCGTGACGCTCGCTCTGCCGAGGTTCCGCAGAGTCTCGATGTATCCGGGCTGCGCATTGATCTTCTCGGAAGATCCACGCGATTTGAGATGAACAATTTCAAGGTCACCTCATCGCTCACCTATACCTATTCTGTCCTGCCGCAGCGGGCAGGCGAGTTTGACATCCCTCCCTTCGAGGTGCGTGTGGGAAATAAGGTGCTAAGAACAAATCCCCTTCGCCTGAGTGTAGCAGATACCCCGCAAATGCAGCCTCCTCCGAGCTTGCCGAGTGGGGGTTCACAGTCGATGCCTTCTCCACAGCGAGGCGTATCACAGAGCAAAGGGCTTCCCTATTTTGGCGAACTCGTGCTTTCCAAGAAAAAGGCCTACGTGGGCGAGGTCATTCCGGCGGAGTTACGGTATTACTTCAATGCCTCCATCGGCGGTGAAGTTGGGGATCGCCCGAACCTTGCTGGAGAGGGATTCACCGTCCAGAAGTTCGCCAATGTTCCGAAACGTGAGCAGATTGTGAATGGGGAGAATTATAGCGTGTTTGCATTCCAGACAGCCATTACGGCGGCCAAGTCCGGTGCGCTTGAGATTCCGCCCGCCAAGTTGGAGGCCCGACTGCAGCTTCCCGGCAGCGCTCCAGCGGTTTTCGATGATTTTTTCCGCCAGTTTGGTGGCGCGGCTCCTCCGGGAATGTTTACAAACACGCAGGAGGTCGCCATCGAAACGGCTGCGACCTCTCTAGAAATCTTGCCACTGCCAAAGGTGGGTCGCCCGGATGACTTTGCAGGTGCCATTGGGAAATTCAAAATGGAAGCTACGGTGAGCCCCAAAAAAGCAGGGCCGGGTGATCCCGTTACTCTGCGCGTTGTGGTTTCCGGGCAAGGAAATTTCGATGCGATGGGTGCACCTGTTCTTGTCGGTGATGACGAGTGGCGATCTTACCCCCCGAGTGAGAAAATTCAGTCATCAGACGCCATCAATTACGTTGGCGAGAAAACCTATGAGTTTCTCCTCGTAGCCCGCTCAGATCAGAGTCAAACGCCCGGTATCAGGTTTAGTTATTTCGATCCAGAAAGCGGAAAATATGAATTCCTCACACAGGAACCTGTCCCTGTTCAGGCCCGCGCAGGACAAGTTGCAGCCTCAACCAGCGAATCCGAACCAGATCAGAAAAAAGCGGTTCCCCCTCCTGCGGCTGAAATTACCCCCATTTACGCCGGATCAGAAAGAGCTGGCGGGGCATCTCGTTGGACCTCGCTTTTCGTTCATCCTGCATTTCAAATGGCGAATGCTGCGCTGGGAGTTATCTGGGTTCTTACTCTTGTTGCCTTGTTCATCTGGCGCTCGTCATCTTCGCCGTCCAGTTTGCAACGCCAAAAGCTCCGACGTCTGAAAACCCGTCTTGCCGCACTTGAAGCCTGCTCGGACTCCGAGTTCGCCGCTCGCGCTGTTGAGATCCTCCTGGTGGCACTTAGCACGGAGTCTGCCCCGCTCAATGCCGGCGTCCTAGTTTCCAAACTCCCTCTGGACGACGAGGCCAAGGCTATCCTGACAACGCTTCTTGCCTATGATGCCGAATCAAAATACTCCGCCAGCGGCGCGCAAGCCCTCGAGCGCGACACTCGGGTACGAATCCTTTCAGCTCTTAAAAAAATCACCGCATGAGAACTTCGCGCTTAACTACCGCTCTCGTCATTCTTGTCTCAGTATTTGTGCTGCATCGGAGCCATGCAGGAATTTTAGACGATGCCCGCGACCGCTTGGCGCATGGGGAATTCGACTCTGCCGCCACGTATTTTGAAAAGCATCTCCAGTCTGCCGAGCCCTCTGCGGCCGTTTACTATGAGCTTGGGCAGGCGCTTCAAAAATCCAACCGCGAGGCAGAGGCCGCCTTAGCTTATCGCAGGTCTCTTTTGCTTGATCCCCGCTTTGCTGTGGCTGCCAATGCGCTCGCCGAATCTAATGCCCGGCTTGGAGTGCCTCCAGCTTCTCCGACATGGTCCATGCGCTTCGCTGAGAAAATCCCCTTCGATCCCGCGGCACTTGCGGGGGCTATTGTTTTTTGGCTCGGTTCATTTCTCCTGATAGCTGCATTTGCCATTCCTCTAAAACGCACATTGCTTTTTCTTGCGGGCGCTGCGCTTGTTTTCTTTGGGCTGGGAGTGTGCCTGTTGGTCGCATTCACTGATCCTCGCGTCGCAGGAGCTCATCAGGCGCTGGTTATGAACCAAGAGGGGACCGGCCTTTACAAAGTTCCGTCGGAAGATTCCTCTGAAAAAATCACCACCCTCAATCAAGGTTCCCTCGTAAAGATTCTTTCTGCTCGTGGGCGTTGGTTCCACATCGAATTGCCCAATGGCCAGCGAGGCTGGTCTCCACAGGAGGGAACCGTGCCACTCATCCCTTCGGCCTAGCTCCCCGAACCCGTTTTATAGACAAATTAAAAAAAGATTGACGGGAGTCCTCACCGTTTGTAAAAGCTGTGTCCACTCTGCGGGTGTAACTCAGTTGGTAGAGTGCAACCTTGCCAAGGTTGATGTCGAGGGTTCGAATCCCTTCACCCGCTCCAAAATAGGCAGTCAATTTGCTTTTTTTGTCCGCCTGTACTGGGGCGTCGTTTGTTTCTTGGGGAGATTTCTTTTCAGCGGCAAGAATTACTCAGATCAATCGGCTCTGTGCTCGACCTCTGGTCAATAATTCAAAGCGAAGACAGATCGGATCCCCGAACTCGAGGGAATTCAAGTAGCTCAACGAAAACCTCACGGTTACTGAACACCGTAATCTCGATGAGCGAAACAACCTTAGTCCTCCGAAAACTGCTCCAAACTGAGCTCGGTGAACCAAGGCCATATTTCAATGACGCAAGGACAAGGTCAGATCGCGAGTCGAGTGGGATGTGTTTTTCGAATGGAAATTTCATAGACTAAACATCTCCCTAAACTGGAATTCCACAGGAAAGATGCATCTCGCCAGTTTGAGTGTATCCACCCTCGCTCTACCTCCTCTGATGAGAAAAGCTCGGCTCTTCACGGCTCTTCACGGCTCTTCACTCATGCCCCCTTCGCCCCGGAACTATGGCCGGAGATTTTTCAGGACTTGCGTTCTCAAAAGTTGTTTTTCCGCGATTGGGATTTTGCCGTTTGACATCTGCTAATGTGCTATTTAAAGCTGCCCGCGTGTCCCCGGCATCCGAAGAACTTATTGGCAGAGCAATACAGCGACAGCCCTCATGGGTTTGCGCCGGAGTCAGTTTATTTTTCATCGGAATCAGCACGGCTCTTCTTTCGCTTTCTAGTGTATCAGCTCAGCAAAGCGTTCTGACCCTCCGCGAGGCTGAGTTTCGCAACCGTTGGTCGGGGCCGCAAGAGGACAGGGTCTCCACTCCTCAGTATTTCGAGCCGGGTGGGGGATTGGATGAACCCGCCCCTGCTGACCAAATTGATGCAGACAACAATCAGCCTAGCTTTGAGAAGACACTTGATCAGCTGGCAGAAAAAATCCAGCGAGGCCTGAGATTTGGGCCACTTGATTTTCAACTTGGTCTCTCGAGCGGTTGGGAATATTCCTCGCAGAATTCCTTTGGCGATGGCACGGATTTCACTAATTCCAATAGTCTTTTCGCTGCGCCTACGGTTGGCGTTCTCTACCAGCGGGAGGTTGGCGTTTGGAATGTCTCCGCGCGCTATGGAGCTGGCTACCGTTACTATTTTAATCCAGACTACACCGCAGCCGGTACTGGCAATCAAAGGAATCCTTTGTCCATGACCGCAGGGGTGGATGTCGGATACAATACGAGTCGTCTTACGATGAATCTGAACGCCAGCGCCTCTTCAGGAACCGGTTATGATCCAGTCGCTGGAGCCAATAACTGGCAGACCTCGACCTCTACGGGGTTATCTGCGCGCTACATTATCAGCGATGAGCTCAGTGCGGGTGGCGCGCTCTCGGGTACCTACTCCAACACGGCCGACGCCCAGGTCGCTCCCGGTGAGACCTCTCAGCCGAACAGCAATACGCTTAATGCGGGTGCAAGTCTTTTCACTGACTACATGGTGACTCCAAAAACAAACGTGCGCCTACTTCTCAGTGCGGGCGAGGATTTGCAGGATTTTGAAGGCGGCATTTCCGAGGGGCGTCGTTACTACGATTCAATGCTTCTTTTCACATATCAGCTCGCTCCCAAATTGTCTGTCGATGCGGGCGGCGGTGCGGGCTACGTGCAGGATCAGAACATTCCGGATCCCAAATACACTGGACTTCGTCCTGTTTACACTGCTGGCATCAACTACACCCCGACGGAAAAGACATTTTTCAAAGCAAAATTTGGAATGCAGGGAGCTGATGTGAAGCCAAATTTCAGTTTGGTAGCCGGATGGGATGTGCGGGAGAAAACGCGACTCTCACTTTCGGTCTACCAGAATCAAGGCTTTTCCAGCCTTTCGCCGGATCAGTACAATGTGACGCGAGGAATTCTTGGCACTGTGGCGCAACGCCTGTTCAAAGGAATTAATTTTTCTCTCTCCGCTGGCTATGAACAATCGGAATACGTTTCCCTTACGAATGAAAAGCTGAATAATCCCAATGAGGGTCCTGCATCTTACTGGCTGGCCAATGCGTCGATTTACTGGCGTCTCCGCGAATGGCTCGGCTGGCAAAATACTATGCAGATTTCCGCAGGCCAAGGGAGCAGCGATCAAATCCAAACGACAGTTAACACCAGCTTGAATTTGACCTTCTAACAGCCCTCGCCTATTTTTTTCTGAATGCCAGCACTTTTTCCCCTTCGGTATAATTTTGCTCTGATCTGCTTCTTAGCTTTTTTGGCTCAATCAAACTTCATGTCTGCTGCCCCGCCGGTTCTCCCAGCGCCACAGACTCAATCTGATCCGACTTCATCTACCCCTGCCGCGTTTCGGCAGGAACCTCCCGCCTCTAGCCCGCGAACTGCTGGTTCTGATCGTGCGGCGGGCGCTGATGCTTCTATTCCCAACCTCATGGCTGGAGAGGGGGACTACATTTTGGCTTCGGGTGATACTTTGGATCTCATGGTTTACCGCGAACCGGACCTTGGAATGAGATCCAAGATCGCAAAAGACGGCCGAGTTCAGTTGCCACTCTTGGGAGAAGTAAAAATCGCAGGAATGAGCGTGCGCGAGGCCCAAGAGCAAATTCGCAAACTCTATGATGCGGATTACCTCGTAGACCCCCAAATTTATCTCAATATCTCCTCCTACACACAGCGGAAGATCACCGTCATTGGTCAAGTCGCCAGGCCCGGCAGCTACGAATTGCAAGGAAATGAATCGCTTGGCATCTTGGAAGCCATTGGCATGGCGGGTGGCTTTACTCGAATTGCCGATACAAAAAATGTCGTCGTCAAACGCCGCACGGGTGACAAGGTAGAAACCATCAAGGTCAACACCAAGCGCCTTGAGTCTTCAGACGGTGGGAGCTTTCAAGTTCTGCCAGGAGACATTCTCACGGTTGGTGAGAGTTGGTATTAAAAATTCCACGTCAATAATTGGATAAGCATCTCGGATGAATAAGGAAACAGAAACTAAAATACCAACCGCTCCAGCCCAAGACGTGATTGACTGGCATGAGTATTTCCATGCGGTGATTGACAGGCTGTGGATTGTTATTCTTTGCGTTGTCCTCGGGGGCATCTATGCGGGAGTTAACCTCTCGAAAGTTGAAACCAAATACCGCGCCCGAGCCGTTCTTTTTATCGAGCAAGACTCAGCTCGCATTCTTGATCCCAAGATGGAACAGGTTCGGGATGAACAAATCCGCAGCATTGACATGATCAATACTGTGGTGGATCTCCTTCGTAGCTATCCTTTTGCACAACGTGTCTCCGCGCGCCTCAAGCTGGATCAAGATCCCCGATTTCTTGCTGCGGCGGGTATTTCGGCAAGAGATGCATCCCCCGATCGCGTCGCCGCCTCCTTGAGTTCGATGTCGGCAGCGGTTTATCGCAGCAACACGCGTCTCATTGATCTAATGATCACTTCGGCAGATCCGAATCTCTCGGTCAAACTCGCAAATGCTTACTGCGATGAGTATATCCGCTATGTCTTTGAGAGACGTGCCGATGCCTCCAAGTCCGCCACCCAGTTCCTTCTGGAGGAGGCGGATCGTCTAAGAAAAAAAATGCGTGTTTCCGAAGAAGCGATGCAAAGTTTCCGCGAGCGTGAGCGCGCAGCATCGATCGAAAACATGATGAGCTCCGCCCAAGCAGAGGTCTCGGAAACTTCGAATATTCAGTCGGAGATTCAAAAGCGCATTCAGCAGATCGACAGTGATCTGGCTGTTGTCAGGTCCAACAAAGGTGCTGTCGAAGAATTGCTCTTCCTACCAAGTGTGGCTGCAGAACCCAAGGTCGCTCAATTTTCCGAATCACTCAATGCCCGCCAGCGGGAGCTGACCTTACTCTCCCAGCGCTACCGCGCTAAGCACCCCGCTTACATTTCTATTAAAACTCAGATTGATCTCACGAAAGCCGATTTGCGTCGGGTTCTCAATGATGCCGTAAACCTTCTAGAAACCGCCCGCAACCGACTTGATGTCCAAGCGAATGAAATAAAAATCGCACGCGAAAAAGCAGAGGGTCGGCTCCTCGAGGTTACCTCAAAAGCCATCGAGTATAATGATATCAAGCGCGAACAGGAGACCGACCAGGCTCTCTACAACTCCGTGCTTTCCCGTTTAAAGGAAGTCGATATCACCAAGCAGCTCACAGAGTCGCCTGTTCGCATCCACGAGCCTGCTGTCGGGGCGGCTCCCATTCGTCCCAGTGCAACCAAGACTTGGATGCAAAGTCTCATCGGCGGATTGGTCGCCGGCATCGCTCTGGCCATCGGGCTTTTCTTGCTCGATACGAGCATCAAGACAGTTGACCAAGTGGAGTATTTCACTGGCGTGAATGTGATCGCAGCGATCCCCAAGCTCAGCCTCTCCACGCGAGCTAGTGTGCTTGTCACCAACGAAGAGCGCTCCGGCGTCGTAGCCGAGTCCTTCCGATCTCTTCGAGCCTCGCTCACGCTTCACCGTCTCAATGAAAATGCCCGTACATTTCTTTTCACCAGCTCCATGCCAAGTGAAGGAAAGACGTTTTGCAGCTCGAACTTCGCGGTGACACTGGCTCAACAAGGATTCAATACGCTCTTTATTGATGCCGATCTTCGCAAGCCCGGTGGATCCATCGTGTTCTTCGGCGAGAATCGTAAACCGGGTCTTTCCGAGTTGCTCATGCGTTCCTGCTCGATGAAAAATGCGATCATGTCGACGCATATTGATGGTCTCAGCGTTCTGACCGCAGGCGGTCGCGCTCCGAATCCGTCCGAGTTGCTAACGTATGAGAACATTGAGCGGGTTCTAAGCGAGGCGATTTCGAAATACGACCGTATTGTCGTGGACTCTGCTCCTCTGCTTGCCGTGAGTGATACCCTTTTGGTCGCTCCCCATATTGATCTCTGTACCCTCGTGGTGCGCGCTTTTGGCACTCCGCGTAAAATGGTCGCTCGAGCAATTAAGTCCCTCGAAGAAACCAAAACCCAGCCCGCCGGCCTAATCCTCAACTTCCTGCCAAGCGGCCGTGGAGGCTATTATGCCTACTACTATTCGGGTAAGTACTACGGTTCTTATGGGGCGAAGGGCGTTTACGGTGAATAAAAAATTATGACAACTATAAACTCTCAATCACCCGGAAAGCTTTGGATGCTGCTCGGCGGCGGCTTCTCCATCCTCGTTGGCTTCTTCGCCATCAGTGCTCCTGTCCTGTTCTCATACGTGATCACGGCTTTCATCGGCGCACTTTGCCTTGTGAGCGGTATCATAGGTTTTTTTCAAGCCCTCTTTGGAAAAGACATTTCTCACCGCATTCTGTCTGGCTTCTGCGCAGTGATACGCATCGCTGCTGGGTCCGCGCTCTTCATTTTTACAGAATCTGGGATGGAAACTCTCACCCTCATCCTTGGGGTTGTTTTCCTCGTTGAAGGCGTTTTTTGCATCTTCACTTCGATCCGTATTCGCGCCAACAAAGCTTGGTTTTGGCTATTTCTCAATGGAGTCGTGGCCCTGCTCCTTGGCTGCATGGTCTATGCTCGTTGGCCACTGGATTCCGGGTGGGTCATCGGTTTGCTTTATGGAATCCAGTCGATTTTCAGCGGGAGTGCGCTGCTCATGCTTGGATTTGCTGCAGGTAAGGAATCCTGAAGCCTCCGCAAAACCAAGTGCCGCTTACGGCGATTCAATCAAAACCTACGATTGATATTTCCCCCAAAAGCGTAAAAGTCGTGCCCAAGGGTGAAAAGAACGTCTCAGTATATTTCTCAAGGTTTTAAAAAAATATCCGACGATTTGGATTTTCTTATGGGTTGCCTAGAGGAAGTTCTGCGGGAACTCGGCGAAAACGCGGTTGCTGACCGCTTGCCGTGGGTGGGCACCAAGGAGGGTGGCTGTGAGGGTTTTGAACAGGCCACCTCAATTGCTTTTCAGTTGCTCAACATGGTCGAGGAGAACACTGCCGCACGCACACGCCAACTCCGCGAAATCGAATCTGGCGGAGAACCTGAACTAGGCTTGTGGAGCAGCTTGCTCTCATCCTGGTCGGCCTCGGGGATGACGGCTCCAGAAATTGCTGCACTTTTTCCAACCCTTTGCATCGAACCTGTGCTCACAGCGCATCCCACCGAGGCGAAGCGCTCTGCCGTCCTCGAGCAGCACCGTGCACTTTATAGATTACTCACGTCTCGCGAGAGCCAGAGTCTTTCTCCGTCCCAGCAGAAGGCTCTTCGCGAAGAATTTAAAGTCGTGCTAGAGCGCCTCTGGCGCACCGGTGAAATTCTCCTCGAGAAACCTGATGTCGCCACTGAGCGTCGAGGGGTCATTTATTTTTTACGAGAAGTCTTTCCCCCAGCGCTGGCGCGTATTGACCAACGGCTACGCGAAGCCTGGCTCTGTGAAGGCTTTGATCCTTCTTTACTCGCCGACCCGCTTACCCTGCCTCTTATTCGCTTTGGCACATGGGTGGGTGGAGACAGGGATGGACACCCGCTTGTCACCGCCACAGTCACCGAAAGCACTCTTCGCGAGTTACGCGTGAGCGCCCTGATTGTTCTCCATCGCCAATTGGAAGACCTCGCTTCCAACCTCCCGCTCTCCAGTAATTTTCAAGACTTCCCGGACGATCTCCAAAAGTCGCTGGACCAATTTTGCTGTGAAAATCCGATTCTCGCTCAGAGCCTTTCCACAAGCTATTCCGATGAGCCATGGCGTCAGTTTATCATCCATCTTCAGGACCGATTGCCACTCTCTACTGGAGAAATTGAGGATGCAAAAATTCTGGAGAGCGGGATTCGTTTCAAGCACCCGAAAGAACTCGATGCCCACCTCCAGCGGCTTGCCCAGGCGCTTCATGCCGGTGGGGCAGGGCGCCTTGCCGACTTTGCCGTGAATCCGGTGCGCCGAACACTCGATACATTTGGCTTTCACCTTGCAAATCTCGATATCCGTCAAAACAGCCGGTTTCATGATCTTGCGGTTGATTGTCTGCTCGAGGCTGGCGGGGCTGTGGATTTTAAATTCTCCGAGTGGAGCGAGGAGCGGCGTCTAGCGTTTTTGACTCAGGAGCTCAGCTCTCCACGCCCGTTCCTTAGTAACGGCACCCCAGTTGGTCGCGAGGCCGATGATGTTTTAGCCTGCTATCGAGTACTCCAGAAACACATCGAAAAGCACGGGATCG
The DNA here is from genome assembly GCA_009886045.1 of Verrucomicrobiota bacterium. Lineage (GTDB taxonomy): Bacteria > Verrucomicrobiota > Verrucomicrobiia > Chthoniobacterales > Terrimicrobiaceae > UBA967. Next base: position 13,626 of record VFJO01000046.1, on the reverse strand, counting down.
ATGGGATTGGCTCGCTGATTGTGAGTATGACGCGTCGGCTTTCGGATTTGCTTGTGGTCTATCTCCTCGCCCGGGAGGCGGGCGTTGCTCGATGGACGACTGAGGGGCTCGTCTGTGATCTTCCTGTGGTGCCACTCTTCGAGACCCTTGAGGATCTCGAGCGCGGCCCGGACATCGTTAGGCAATTTCTGGCTCATCCACTTACCCTCCGTAGCCTCGATCTTCACAGCAATCGATCGAATCGAAATGTCGAAGACCACCCGAGTTTGCCCGTGCAGCAGGTGATGATTGGTTACAGCGACAGCAACAAGGATTGTGGAATCTTTGCGAGCCAGTGGGGTCTCCATCAATCCCAAAGCGCATTGGCACAGGTCGGGCGTGATGCCGGCGTGAAAATTCGCTTTTTCCACGGGCGAGGGGGCACGATTAGCCGAGGCGCAGGGCCTACACACCGTTTTCTGGCAGCGCTGCCTCAAGGGTCGGTACGTGGCGATCTCCGAGTTACTGAGCAGGGCGAGACCATTTCCCAGAAATACGGCACGATTTCTTCATCCGTTTACAACCTCGAATTGCTCCAAGCCGGTGTCGCAGCCGTTTCGCTCCACGATATCTCCGCATCCATCGAAAAACCTTTTGCCGAGGCATGTGAGTTTCTCTCCGGGGCGAGTCGCGAAGCCTACACGCATCTCATTGCCCACCCGGATTTCATGGCCTATTTCTCGGAAGCCACGCCGATCGATGCTCTCGAGACAAGCCGGATCGGCTCGCGTCCCTCCCGACGCACCGGGCAGCGCACCCTTGCAGACCTCCGAGCTATCCCTTGGGTTTTTAGTTGGAATCAAAGCCGCCATTATCTTCCCGGTTGGTTTGGGGTGGGCTCGGCCCTTCAGTGTTTCCAGAGGGAACGGCCCAAGTTGTTTCAAAATCTGCGTTCTCAACTTAAAAAATCCCCCTTCCTTTATTATGTTCTGACCAATGTGGAAACGAACCTTGCCAGCGCGGATCGCGAGATGATCGAGATCTACGCTGGGCTCGTTCGTGATTCCCGCGTAAGGAAGTCCGTGCTTAAAATCATCCTCGCCGAGTTTGATTCCACCCGAGAAATGATGGCCCTCGTTTTTGGAAGCACGTTGGAAAAACGCCGCCCCCGCATGTTGAAAACGCTGGCGCTTCGGGATTCTGGGCTCCGTGCGCTTCATGTGCATCAGACCAAGCTTTTGGCCGAATGGCGTTGTGCTGAGTCCGCATCCAAAAGCCGTCTACTTCCAGAAGTGCTGCTGAGCATCAATGCCATTGCCAGCGGCCTGCGTACAACCGGCTAGCTGACTAAAAAAACTTCACCACCCCAACATGGCCGTGTAGTGTTCTCATTTGAATCCAAGATTTATGGGCAACATCTATAATAATATTGTCGAAACAGTCGGTCACACTCCCCTTGTGAAGCTCAATCGCGTCACCGCTGGTCTCCCAGCAACCATCGCTCTCAAGTGTGAATTTTTTAATCCGCTCGGTAGCGTGAAGGATCGCATCGGCATGGCAATGATCGAGGACGCCGAGCAGAGCGGTATTCTCAAACCCGGCATGGTCATCATCGAACCCACCAGCGGAAATACTGGAATCGCCCTCGCATTCGTTGCAGCGGCCAAGGGCTACAAAATCATTCTCACTATGCCGGAGACGATGAGCCTCGAGCGACGCACGCTTCTTGCTCTGCTCGGGGCGAAGCTTGTCCTCACTCCCGGCTCGGAAGGCATGCGCGGAGCCATTGCCAAGGCCGAGGCCCTCGTGCAGGAGACGCCAAACTCTTGGATGCCTCAGCAATTTAATAACCCCGCCAATCCCGCCATTCACATTAAAACCACAGCTGAAGAGATTTGGAATGACACTGACGGGAAAGTGGACATCGTCGTAGCGTCTGTCGGCACGGGGGGCACGATCACCGGCTGCGTCGAAGCGCTGAAACCCCGCAAACCGTCCTTCCAAGCTATCGCAGTCGAGCCAAAGGATTCCCCAGTCATTTCTCAAACTCTCGCAGGTGAGCCGCTCAAACCCGGCCCGCATAAAATCCAAGGCACAGGTGCCGGATTCGTTCCAAACAATCTTCACTTAAAAAATTCGGCAGGCGAAGCCCAAATCATCGAGTGCATTCAAGTCACGAATGACGAAGCCTTCGCCATGGCTCGTCGCCTTGCTAAGGAAGAGGGGATTCTCGGTGGCATCAGCTCCGGGGCCAATGTGTGCGCAGCCATTCAGGTGGCCCAGCGACCAGAAAACGCCGGCAAGCTCATCGTCACAATTGGCTGTTCCACTGGAGAGCGCTACCTGAGCACCGCCCTTGCAGACGAAGCCCGTGCGGAGGTGGGAGCCTAATATGGAACCCGTCAAGCAGCCTGTTCTCCAAGGGCCCTCGTTGGAGTCATCTTCTTTCGAAATGGAACTTTTCTGGGAGCGCAACAAATCCCTCATCATTGGCGGAATCACAGCGCTCGTGGTGGGCGGCGTCGCTCTGGTTTGTTTCTTCGCTTACTCTTCATCACAGGAGGTCACAGCACAAAAACTCCTTGCGGAGGCAAATGGCCTCGAGGCCTTGCGAGTCGTCGCGGATAAATTTGCAACAAGTATGCCTGCTGCCGATGCCCTCATGCAGATCGCTGCGGCCGAGCGAGCCGCCGGCAATATGGAAAAATCCACCGCTGCTTTTCAGGAATTTCTTAAACGATTCCCAAAGCATTCGTTGGCCGGGGGGGCGCTCTTAGGCATTGCGCAAAACCAAGACGCTTCCGGCGACATCGCATCGGCAATCGTGACATGTCAGCAGGTGGTCACCCAATTTCCGCAGAGCTACGCCGCACCTTTTGCCGCGTACATGGAAGCCGAAATTCTTCTCCGCGACTTCAAAATCGAAGAAGCTCGTCGAGGCTTTAATATGGTGGTCAGCCAGTTTCCAGCATCACCCGCAGCAAGAATCTCCGCAGGGCAACTTTCCCGCCTCGGCCAAGGTGCCTCCGCAGCCGCACCAGCCCCCGCCCCATAGGCCCAGGCTCACTCGCCAAAGAAATATGGCGATTCCATAGAACAAAGCGCCTTTGACCCTCATTGGCACTTGCTGTCGGAAAAACCGAAACCCCCATCATGATTGCGATCACCATTGAGAACCTCGTTAAAAAATTTGGCGAGGCCGTGGCTTTGAATGGCATTTCCCTCCGGATCGAGCCGGGCGAGTTGTTTTTTCTTCTTGGCCCCAGCGGTTGTGGAAAAACCACACTCCTTCGAAATATTGCGGGTTTTTATATCCCCGACGAGGGGCGCATTCTTTTCGGTGATGAGGATGTGACTCGCTTGCCTCCGCACAAGCGCAATACGGGAATGATGTTTCAGAGTTACGCCCTCTGGCCTCATATGACCGTCGCAAAAAATGTCGCCTTTGGGCTGGAGGAGCGGCGCATCGCCTCGGTAGAAATTCGTCAGAGAGTGGAAGCAGCTCTCGAATCGGTTCAGATGCAACAATTCGCAGATCGTAAAATTGCCCAACTCTCCGGCGGCCAACAACAGCGTGTCGCGCTTGCTCGAGCTTTGGTCATCCGCCCTCGCTGTGTCCTGCTCGATGAGCCTCTTTCAAACCTCGATGCCCGCCTTCGTCTCGAGATGCGCTCCGAAATCCGTCGTGTCTGCAAAGAAAACGGCCTCACTGCGATTTATGTCACACATGATCAAAAGGAGGCCCTCTCCATCTCAGATCGTATGGCCGTTCTGGAAAACGGCCGCATCGCTCAGATTGGAACCCCTGAGCAAGTTTATCGCCGTCCTCGAACCCGTGTGGTGGCTGACTTCATCGGCGAAACAAATTTCCTGAAAGGAAAAATTCAATCTCTCGAAGGAGCCAAGGCGCTCGTGGAAACAGCCGAAGGGCCTTTCGAGGGCTTTCTTGGCGATCCTGATTGGAAACCATCGCTGAATGACGAGGTTCTTGTCAGCGTGCGTCCCGAAAGTTGGTTGCTACGAAATGACTCTGCCTCCGTGAATGTTGTCAAAGGCCGTATTGGTGAGTCGATTTACCTCGGCGAGGTCGCACAGTACCGCCTTCAAACCAACCACACGGATCTCAAAATTTTCGAACTGAACCCGCACATTTTCTCGCGTAGCAGGGATCGGGAGATATTTGCGGTTGCGAGCGCCGATGATGTTGTGCTTCTTCAGCCTTGAGCCGTTTGTGAAACACCCCCGCTCGCCATGACTCAAAGAATCCTTTTGGTGGTCGCAGCTCTTGCGCTCGTCGTGGCAGTCCCTTTCCTTCTCAAACCACGCCAAAACCTCCTTGCTCATGCCGACGACTCCCTCGTCATTATCTCTCCTCACAACGAGGCTGTCCGCTACGAGTTCGCGACCGCGTTTTCAAATCACTACAAAATCAAAACCGGACGCTCGATCCGTATTGACTGGAGGCTGCCAGGTGGCACAAGCGAGATTTCCCGCTTTCTTGCTGGAGAATACCTCGCCGCTTTTCAGTACGCCTGGACATCGCAGGGACTGGCTTGGACACCAGAATCAGCTGCGGCATTCGACAATCCAAAAATCATACTTCCCGATGATCCCTCTCTGGACGGCCCCGAACAGGCGGCGCGCCGACTCTTTCTAAAATCTGATACCAGCATCGGCATCGATCTTTTCTTTGGTGGAGGAGCCTATGATTTCGAGCAACAAGCCAAGGCTGGCCGCCTCACGGCCACCAATGTGATCAAGGACCATGCCGAGTGGTTTGCGGGAGATTCGATTCCACAGCGCCTCTCGGGAGAAAATTTCTATGATCCGCAAGCTCTCTGGATCGGCGCCTGCCTTTCATCCTTCGGTATTTGCTATAACTCTGACTCACTTCGGCGCTTGGGTGTTGCCAATCTCCCCTCCGCTTGGCGCGATCTCGCCGATCCCATCTTTTTCGGGCAGGTTGCCCTTGCCGATCCAACAAAAAGCGGGTCCGCAGCCAAGGCTTATGAAATGGTCATCCAGCAACAGATGCAGGAACTCGTGCGAATCACAGGCCGGAGCGACGAAGTCGTACTCGCAGCAGGTTGGAAACGTGGACTAGAAATCATTCAGGCCGCCTCCGCAAATTCCCGCTACTTCACCGATTCCGCCCCCAAAATCCCCCTTGATGTTTCTCTCGGTGATTCTGCAATCGGGATGTGTATCGATTTTTATGGCCGATTTCAAAGTGAGGCCGTGAAAATTGGAGACATCCCATCACGGCTACAATATTTCACGCCAGAGGGTGGGTCCTCCGTTGGGGTCGACCCCATAGCTCTACTGCGCGGCGCTCCAAATCGTGCTGCAGCGGAGGCGTTCATTGCGTTTGTGTTGTCCTTGGATGGACAGAAACTCTGGAATTTCAAAGTGGGGGCGCCCGGTGGACCAAAAAAATACGCTCTCAGGCGCCTCCCCATTCGCAAAGAACTTTACTCGTCGGAATACTTGGCATTTCGCTCTGACCCTCAGGTGCAACCCTATGAGGAAGCCAAAAAATTCTCCTATAACCCGACTTGGACCGGGCCGGTCTTTCGTGTCATGGCATTTATCATCCGAGTCACTTGCCTCGATCTCCACCATGAGCAAAAGGAAGCTTGGGAGGCTCTCATCAAGGCCGGCTTTCCCAGCAAAGCCCTCGAAGCTTTTTTTGACCTTTCCGCAGTCAATTACCAAGCTGCTCGCACAACAATCAAAGAGGCACTCACTTCAAAAAATCGCCTCGATGAGGTCCGACTCGCCAAGGAACTTGCTCATAAATTCCGCCTGCAATATCGAGAAGCTGCCCAACTAGCAAAGGAGGGAAAATGACAGATAAGCCCGCGAGCGCTGGAAATTCCACACAATGAGCCATTCCATCTCGAGACTCGTTTTCTTCCTCACGTCTTGCTTCTTCGCGCTATTCTTTGTCTGGCCGATTGCTGAAACGCTCTGCGGAGCTTTCGTCGGCTCAGATGGCCAATTCACAACCGACTATATCGTCGAGGTTTTTCGTAATCCCCTCTATGTCGAGGGTCTCTGGAATTCACTGCAGATGGGCATCTGGAGTACTCTTCTCTCGGGTTTAATCGCAATTCCACTTGCATGGATGAGCGACCGTTTTCTCTTTCCAGGAAAATCACTCCTCGGTGCGTTGGTCCTTGTCCCAATGATCATGCCACCGTTTGTGGGAGCCATCGGCATCAAACAAATCTTAGGCCAGCAAGGGGCTTTGAACGCGCTCCTGCTGGACATGGGGCTGGGTAATGCCGCGCATCCCATTGATTGGCTGGGTGAGGGGAGAATGTGGGGCGTGATTGTTCTCAATGCCCTTCACCTCTACCCGATCCTCTATCTTAATGTGCTCGCTGCTCTCGCAAACGTCGATCCAGCTATGGAGGAAGCCGCCGAAAACTTAGGCTGTAAAGGGCTTCGCAAATTCCGTCTCATTACCCTCCCGCTCATCATGCCGGGGATTTTTGCCGGTGGGACGATCGTTTTTATCTGGTCGTTCACCGAGCTTGGTGTGCCGCTTATGTTTGACTTCACTCGGGTCACATCGGTCCAGATATTTTATGGGATTAAGGATATTGGTGGAAATCCCTTCCCGTTTGCCCTTGTGGTGGTTTTGCTTGGCGCGACGGTTCTTCTTTATGCTGCTAGCAAAATTTTCTTCGGACGGGATACACATGCCATGATGGCCAAGGCAACGAGCCAAGGTGGACCGCGCGATTCAGGACTACTCGTTGGGCTGCTCTGCTCAGCCGTTTTTTCTTTGGTCACTTTCGTAGCCATCCTCCCGCACATCGGCGTGATTCTCGTGTCCATTTCTACGGATTGGTATCAGACGATTTTCCCAAGCGGGTGGACGCTATCGCATTTCGAATCTGCTTTGGGACACAACCTCACATTGCCATCGATTCAGAATAGTCTCAAATACGCCGGCTTGGCGACGGTGCTCGATCTGATTCTTGGGGTCGCCATTGCTTATGTCGTTGTACGAACTCGTTTGGCCGGGAGGCAGATTCTCGACGCCATGGCAATGCTTCCATTGGCAGTTCCCGGTTTAGTCTTGGCTTTCGGCTATCTTGCCATGACGCAGGAGGGCAAATTTTTCTCCTTTCTCAATCCGAGCATTGATCCGTTTGCTATTTTGGTGATCGCGTATGCCGTTCGCCGTCTTCCCTACGTTGTTCGCTCAGCTGCTGCTGGGTTCCAGCAGACGAGTGTCACACTTGAAGAAGCCGCCCAGAATCTTGGATGCCCTCCGCTGCGTACACTGCGAAAAATCACGATTCCCCTCATCGCGGCAAACCTCCTTGCAGGCGGCTTACTCGCCTTTTCGTTTGCCATGCTCGAAGTGAGCGACTCGCTCATCCTTGCCCAAAAGCAACAGGATTTTCCAATTACCAAGGCCATCTATGAGCTTTATCAATTGCTCGGCGAGGGACGCTTTGTCGCCAGCGCTCTTGGAGTCTGGGCCATGGTCTTTCTCGCCATCACTATCCTCGGAGCGAGTCTGATTTTAGGAAAAAAACTCGGCGCAATCTTTCGCGCTTAGGCTTTTCTAGTACGCCGGAGCGTGTGCAAAGTGACTTCGGGCGGGCAGTTCCAGCGAGCCGCGACTACGCAGCCCCCCGTTCCTCGAGATGTGTAGCCTTGCAAAGTCCGATGAGACCAAGCCCCAGCCACAAAACGACGAGGTATTTTACAGGGGGCCAGCACATGACGCCCGCCCGGGAGACAGATTTGCCCGCCATGCGTATGCCCGCTCAACTGCAAGGCAAACCCATGCTGAGCTGCTTCCACATAGGTCTCGGGGCTGTGTGATAAGAGAATGACAAACGCATTCTCTGGAGCTTTGCGACGTGTTGCTTTCAGATCATGGGTTTTGAAGTAATGGGGGTCATCCACGCCTGCTATCCAGAGTGAATCCTGGCCTCGACGAATTTCTGCCATCTCGTTCAGGAGAATCGGGAGGCCGTCTCTTTCAAGTTCTGGTACCATTTCGAGCGAATCGTGGTTCCCCAGAATCCCCCAAGATGAAGCTGAGAGCACTTCTCGAAGCTGTTTCATAGCACGTATTGTTGCATCGTGGGTTCCTTCGATACGATTCCGGTAATCTCCCGTGAGCACAGCTGCGTCATGCGGCGTTCGTTTCACCAGATCGATCACCAATGGCATAAGTTCTGGTTCAAGATCGCAGTGCAGATCGGTGAGTTGAAGGATCTGAAACCCCTCGAAGGATTCGGGCAGATTTGAAAAAAACCATTCATTGCTCTCCAGTTGGACGTTTAAAAAATCAGCCCGCATTGTTTTTTGAAGGCCTGTAAATTTCAGGATTCCATTCAGCAGAATCGCGAATGGCAGGATGCGCTGAAGCCTGAAAATTCCGCGCCCTTGGAGAAAAAACCTTCTTAACTTATCCTGTTGCCGCGTGATCCTCTTGGCATAAAGCTCAGGCCCTAGTCGTCCTATCAGGGCCTGCCTGTCCGATTCTCCCAGCGAGGAGTGGATCAAGGCTTTGGCACCGCTGGCGCGGGGACGTAGCGCAGAGGCTTGAAGAGACCAGTCGCTCCTTCTTTTGTAGAATAAATTTCAGCGACACGCTTCCAGTTCTTTGCGCTGCCCTCCTCGTAGAGCGTTCCGTCATTGAGACGCGACCGGACCTCCTTGCGCAGCTCCTTCGCGGTAGCCTCTTGGGAGGAGCTGAGCTGCAGCGGACGTAGGCGCACCGTGACCTGATCGATCATTTGGGCATGGAGAAAAACGTAAGCCCCCTCGGGTAGGTTTCCGGAATTTGTGAGGCTGCAGAGGGTATAGAATGTGGAATTGCCGACCCTTGAGGCCCAAGCTTCAAAATCATACTCGCGTCGGGCGTTTCCCCCCTTCGGCGCCAGCGATACGTGGATCGAGTACCGGTCGGCGGATAGAGGGGCCACTACGGCAGTTGACTTCCCGCCTTTTTCCTCCAGCTCCCATTCTCCGAGCAGCCAAGTATTCACGTCCTCTGAAGGCGATGGCGTAAGCGGGTTCTCAAACCGGCACCCAAAAAAACAGAGCGCCATCAGGACCAAAGCCGATCGTAAAAAAATCCTCATCTGCGCGCTATATCTGAGTTCCGTCGGGAATGACACTATTTTTCGGGACGACCACGATACCGTCGCGGATGTAATATCCATCCCCGTCGAAGTTTTCGGAGTCGCTTTTTGATCTGATCGACACGCCCGCTCCAATGCGTGCGTTCTTATCGATAATCGCTCCTTCGATGGAGCAATTTACTCCAACGCCAATCGGAGGAACTCCTGCAGGACGCACATCCGTCAATGATTCATAAAGATCAGCCCCCATCATGACTGTGTTTTTTAGGGTCGATCCCGATCCGATGATACTACGGATGCCAAGCACGCAGCGATCCAGCTTCGCATTGCCAAGCACGCACCCATCGGAAATCATAGCACGTTTCAACGTAGCTTCCTCGATGACGCTAGCTGGCAGGCAGAGGGGTTGGGAATACACCGGTGCTCCAGCCACATAAAAGCTGAATTTTGGATTACAGTCGGCCATCTCAAGGTTGGCATCAAAGAATGAGCGAATGGTTCCGATATCCTCCCAATACCCTTGGAAAATGTGGGCGATGACCTTGCGGTTCTGGATGGCGGCCGGAATAATGTTTTTTCCGAAGTCCACCAAATCGTTATCCAAGCTCGATATGAGAGCTTCGCGGTTGAAGACATAAATGCCCATCGAGGCTTGGAAAAGCTCTTCGGTTGTCGGATGCCCAATCTGGCCCAGCAGGTCGCGCGGGATCCGCAAAGAATCTATCACAGTGGGATCTTTGGGCTTTTCCACAAAGCGAGTAATCCGGCGCTCGCTGTCGGTCGCCATGATGCCGAATCCGGAAACGGCTTTGCGCTCGACCGGGATCGTCCCTATCGTGAGATCGGCGCCGGAATCAACATGTTGGCGGATCATCTCACGATAATCCATCCGGTAGAGTTGGTCTCCGCTGAGGATGATAAAATATTTGCACCGATGCTCCAGAAAGTATCGCATGTTCTGGCGGACCGCATCCGCTGTGCCCTGGTACCACTTCGCGCCTTCGGGAGTTTGCTGCGCAGCCAGAATTTCGACGAAACTTGGGGTGAAATTGTCGAACTTATAGCTCTCGTTGATATGGGTGTGCAGCGAGGCGCTGTTGAATTGAGTAAGAATGTAAATGCCACGCAGTCCGGAGTTCAGGCAATTGCTGATTGGAATATCGACCAATCGGTATTTGCCGCCAAGTGGCACTGCTGGCTTGGAGCGTTCTTTGGTAAGCGGAAAAAGCCGCGATCCCGCGCCGCCGCCCATAATAATGGCAAGAGTCTCAGACTTGAAGGAGGAGGAAGGTTGTACTGTCATATCACCTGAGAGCTTGCGCCTGCGGCGGTCTGTTGTCACGTTGGTTTTATGTGTGGAATTGTTGCTTATATCGGAGACTCCGATGCCGTGCCGGTTCTCTTGGATGGTCTCCATCGTCTTGAATACCGCGGCTATGACTCTGCCGGGGTGGCTGTTTTCCAAAATGATCGCATCGAAGTGCGGAAAACGGTAGGCCGGATTGCCAATCTGGTTGATGAGGTCGAACGAAACCCGGTTTCAGGTCATGCAGGCATCAGCCATACCCGCTGGGCTACCCATGGGGCGGTGACCCGCGAAAATGCCCACCCGCATAGTGATCGCTCGGGACGTCTGCATCTGGTTCACAACGGCGTCATTGAAAACTACCAGACCCTTCGCGAGCAACTCATCGAGCGAGGGCATAATTTTGAGTCTCAAACAGACACCGAAGTCCTCGCACACCTCGTCGGTGAGGCTTTTGAGAAGAGTCCATCCCACGACAAGGGCGCATTGGTCGATGCCGTGCGGAGCGCCTTGCGACAGGTGATTGGCACCTATGGCGTTTCGGTTATTCATTCTGATGTACCCGGCGTCATCGTTGGTGCAAGGCGGGGAAGCCCACTGGTTCTTGGCATTGGAAAGAACGAGCATTTTCTGGCGAGTGATGTGAGCGCGATAGTCGCCTACACGCGCGACGTGGTTTATCTCAACGATTACGAGATCGTCTGCCTCCAAGCCGACGGATTTGAGATTTCCACGGTTTCGGGTGGAGGAGCAGGATTTCAGATTAGCAAAGTCGAATTTGATGTGTCGTCGGTTGATAAAGGGAAATACCCGCACTACATGCTCAAGGAAATCCACGAGCAGCCGAACAGCGTGCGCGACGCCATGCGCGGGAGGCTTTCCTTAGAAGAGGCGACTGCCAAGCTTGGAGGGCTCAACATGACAAACGCCGAACTCCGCGCAGTGGATCGCATCGTCCTAGCTGGCTGTGGAAGCGCCTTCCATGCGGCGATGGCGGGCGAGTATCTCATCGAATCGCTCTCGCACATTCCTGTTGAGTGCGAGTTTGCAAGCGAGTTTCGCTATCGGAATATTCCGCTCCAGCGAGATACCCTCGCTTTTGTGATCAGCCAAAGCGGAGAAACTGCCGATACGCTTGCTGCGCTCCGCGAGAGCCAGCGCAAGGGGCACCGCACGCTGGGGATCTGCAACAATGTTGCCAGTACGATCGCGCGCGAAAGCGATGGCGGAGTTTATATGCATGCCGGCCCAGAGATCGGAGTCGCCGCTACGAAATCCTTCACCTCGCAGCTCACCATTTTCACCTTGCTTGGTCTCCTCCTAGGTCGCATCCGCCACCTCTCTCACAGCGAGGGACGCGATATGATCAGTCAAATGGAGAAACTTCCTGATCTTGTGGCGCGAACGATTGAGTTGGAATCTCAGGTTGCTGCCATCGCAAAAAAATACGCGCATTCGAAAAATTTCCTTTTTCTAGGTCGGCAAGCGCATTACCCGATCGCCCTCGAGGGGGCTCTAAAACTCAAGGAGATCAGTTATATTTCCGCCTCGGGCTACCCCAGTGCCGAACTCAAGCACGGGGTGATCGCACTCATCACCGAGGAGACCCCTTCTCTTTTCATCGCTCCGCAGGATGCAGTTTTTGAAAAAAATATCAGCAATATCGAGGAGGTGAAGGCTCGCAAAGGTCCCGTTATTGCCATCGGCACAGAAGGTGATCATGCCTTGAAAAAAATCTGTGATGACGTGGTCCTAATTCCTGAGGCGCCGCATTATCTCACGCCGATCCTCAGCGTCATACCGCTTCAGTTGCTGGCCTATCACATCGCAGTGGAACTCGGTTGTGACGTCGACAAACCACGCAACCTTGCCAAAAGCGTGACGGTGGAGTGATCATTATTTTTTGATTTTCCGACGAAGAAAGGTCGGCACATCCAAGTCCTCACCCTCCACGATGGTCGGCTCGATTTTTTCAAACCTTCCCCGGTCTATGGGTTCGAGAGGGAGATTTTCCTGTTTTACTTTCTGAGCAGTCTGTTTCGTTGGGGCAGTCTCCTGACGACTGGCGGTTGGGATTTCTTCTGTCGGCTGAACAACGAAAAGTGTTTCCGCCGGTTTTCGAATGGGCTCCGATGTTGACGAGGGCTGGGCTTTTGACTCCTTCTCTGCCGCGCCACAGTGACCGATGAGTGTGACGATGAGTGGGGCTGAGTCATCTTTTGCAGCGCTCACTCCGAGGTGGAGAAGTGCCAAAGGGGAAGTGTTTCTTGAAATTTCCTGCATCACTGCGGCGACCTCAGCAAAAGTGAGTGAGGCAGGTCCGGAAATATGAATGAGTACTTTTTTAGATTCGTGGAGTAGCCGCCCCCGATCCAGAAGTGGGCTGCGGAGGGCAATCTCAAGCGCCTCGTGGGCTCGGTTGCCACCATCAGACTCTCCGTTGCCAAATAAAAAAGAACCGCCCCCACTACTCAGAACCCCCAAGAGATCTGGTAGGGCCACTGGCATCGGTCCTGAACAGGTTATCAGGCGCGTCAGGGATGCCACCGATTGAAAAAGAATCTCATCGCAGGCCGCAAAAGTTTGCTCGGCCTCGGTGCGGGCGGCTGTGATTTCTGCCATGCGGTCGTTTTCGAAATGCACGACGGCATCAGCATGCTGTGCAATGATCCGGAGAGCATCTTGGGCCTGCTGGGTCCGGCGGCGACCTTCGAATTGGAACGGAGTTGTTACAATCGCGACCACCAGCGATCCATTGGCACGTGCCAATTCAGCAAGTTGGGGCACGGTTGAGCTGCCTGTTCCCCCGCCGAGGCCGGAGCACAGGAAAATAACATCCGCACCTTCCACAGCGAGCCGCAATTCGCTCTGGGACTCCCGGGCTGCTTCAAGTCCCATCTCCGGATCGCCTCCAGCACCCAGTCCGTGAGTGGTAAGCGGCCCCAGTGCGATTTTTTTGGAAGCGACAGATGCGTTTAAAGACTGTTGATCGGAATTCAAGGCGATCGTCTGGAGTGGGAGTGAGGCGCGCACGGCAATCCGGTCTGCGATGTTCACGCCAGCGTTCCCAATGCCAAGGAGTCTCAGGACAGGTTCTTTGTCGATGCCGCGTTCTAGCCAACGGGGATAGGTGATCATAAAATATTATGCCCTGCCTGAGAGGAATCTCTTCAGGCGACCGAAAATCGATTCCTCCGGCATCTCGGCATGAACAGCTTGGGC
>VFJO01000027.1 GCA_009886045.1 Verrucomicrobiota bacterium | reverse complement strand
AGGCAGCAGCGCGTTGAGAAAGCTCTTGAGGAGGTGCGGATGCTGACCAAAAACCTTCTTGAAGGTCAGGTCATTCTTTGGATCCAAGTAGCGCATGCTGGGCACCATACACACTGGCTGTGAGAGGCGCAAGCCATGGGAAACGAGCCTGAAGAAAAGGCGGAAAGGCAGCGAAGTAAATTTTGAATTTTGGATTTTTGGATAGCGAATACATCAATTGGATTCGTTCAGATTTTTCCTTTTTGGGTTATCTCGAGTTTCGCATGGCTGAGTAGAAACGAAATTGCCACAAAAACCGCATCACACTGCTCAGCGCTCCACTGGCCGCGCTGGCCGCAGAAGCACACACACCGGGAGGGTGCGGTTTGCCGGTGATCAAGCGCTGAAGAGGTCAACAAAACATTGCGCTTTATGCAATGTTTTGTAGAGTGCATGACATGCAACCGTTGAGGCAGCTTACCCAGTCCCTCCGCACCCTCGCGGACCGGGAGCATTGTGTCTTTGCACCGTCTGACTTGGCGGCGGCGGTGCCGGGATGTGGGCAGCTGGCGGTGTTGCTGTCGCGGGCCACAAAAGCCGGGCTGCTGAAGCGGGTTTGCCGGGGCATTTATTTTTACCCCGTGCCGGACTATCCGGCGGGGCATCTGCTTTTCCATGCGGCAGCACGCCTGCGGGCGGGGGAGTTCAATTACATCAGCCTCGAGACCACTCTCAGCGATGGGGGAGTAATCTCGCAGGTGCCGATGAACTGGATCAGCCTCATGACCTCTGGCCGTAGCCATGTGGTGGATTGCGGGGACTACGGCCACATCGAGTTTGTGCACACGGCCCAGCATCCTAACGATATAAGCGACGCGCTGTCCTATGACCCGGAGCGTCATCTCTGGAGAGCGTCTGTGCGGCAGGCTCTGCGCGACATGAAGGCCACGCGCCGCAGCATGGAACTCGTGGATGAGGAGGTGGTGCGTGAGCTTGTTTGACCAAGTGGTGAAAGAAGCGCTTCGTTCACGCGCGGAACTCACCTCTCTGCGGCCCGTGGTGGAAAAGGAGCTGCTGCATCACGACATCCTCCGCGAGATGAGCGAGGCGGGCTTGCTTGCGGACCTCCCATTTATCGGCGGAACCTGTCTGCGAGCCTGCTACGGTTCCTCACGACTCAACGAGGACCTCGATTTCACTGGCGGCAGTGACTTCCATCGGAGCGATCTGGCCGAACTCGCTCGCGTGCTCGTGGATCGGCTGCAAATCCGCTACGACCTGCCCGTGAGCGTCAGCGAGCCCGTGAAAACCGGCGGCCAAGTCTCCACCTGGAAGCTCACCATCGAGACCCGCTCTGGCCAGAAGCATCTGCCTGCGCAACGCATCCACCTCGACATCTGCGCCATCTCCAGCCACGACCCTCGTCCGATGATGCTGCGCAATCTCTACGGCATCGATCTCGGCACCTCGGGCCTCATTCTTCAAGCGCAGAGCCGTGAGGAAATCCTGGCTGACAAAGTCATCGCGCTCGCCTTCCGCGAGAACCGCATTAAAAACCGCGACCTTTGGGACATCTCTTGGCTCAGCCAGCAAGGCATCGACCTTCCACCCCAGTTCATCCCGTTAAAAATTCGCGATCACCAGCGGGAACCAGCCAACTTCACTGCCTTGCTCAAAGATCGAATCGCCGCCCTCAAGACCCAGCCCGAATTGCGCGAGGAATTCATGAAGGAAATGCGCCGCTTCCTGCCTGCTGCGACCGTGCGCGACACGATCGAAAAAGAACTTTATTGGGCCTACCTCACTCAGGTTGTGGATGACCTCGCTCGGAAGGCCATGTCGGCCTTAAAAAAGGGAAAATAACCGTAGCGCAGGAAACTCACTCTCTGCAGCGTCCTACAATGACGACCTCCCACCTCTGGGACGCCATTCATGCTGCGGAGATCGGTCCGTCGCTCTTCGGAAAGGCAGAGCAATGGGACAGGCGATGAGTTAGGTAAATATCATATAAAAATATGATAACAATATTTTTGCGCCGCAACTGAACCTTCCCCATCTTTCCCTCTGCACGCGTGAAACGAGACCTCCAACGAGCAAACCACGCGTGGAACATATCGCAATCATCACCATGGGGCTTGCACTTGCCATGCCGCTGCTGGCAGAAGAGGCGAAAGACAAAAAAGCGCCGAAGAAGCCGGGTCCCGAAAAGGTCGCCCATCAAGAAGTCGCGTCGCAAATTCTAACGCCCGCTCCTGAGCAAACTCCAGCACGCACGACGCGCACGACACGCACGACGCGCACGATCTCAAACCAACTCCTTCTAAGCCTCAACAAGTCCCGCTCGAAATCAAATCCCCCCACCGCCCTCCGCCAAGCCATCGGCTTGCGTCAAATCCTTGGTCCTGCGCGATCCTTGCAGCCATATTGATCTTCGACCCGCCTGAGAAAAGAAATCCGCAAAAAAAAATTATGCGGAGCCTACGGGATTCGAACCCGCAACCTCTGCCGTGACAGGGCAGCGCTCTGACCAGTTGAGCTAAGGCTCCTTGAAAAGGAGCCATAAAACTAGGGGTTAGGAATCCGCCATGCAATAGTTTTATTCGATAAAATAAATTGCTGCGTGTTTTAAAAATGAATCTGAGGGGCAATCTGCCGGATGAAGTCGGCTTGGATTTTGCGTCTTTGATAAGTTTCATTCGCGGGTGTAAGATGCCGCATGCTTTCGATGAGCTCTCGAATCGTTGGTCTTTTGATGGTCGCTGCCTCATGGCCTGCCCATGCGAATGTCGAGCCTCTCACGCCCGAGCAAATGGCCAAGGCCACCTTCCTTGAGACTATTTCCATTCCGTCTCCAGGGGAGTTTTTTGTTGCGATCGACAAACTCTGTCAGCCGAATTGGAGTAAGGTTCTGCGCCCCTCCATTTCTTCTGCTGCTTCAGAGCGTGAGCATATCGCACTGCAACTTGGCATGGTTCTGGCCGATGGTTTTGCAGCCATCGAAGCGCAAGACGGCCAGGGGGTAAAAAATACGGCGCGCGATGTCCTTGCTCTTGCCAAGAAACTCAATGTCAGCCATCACATCGTTGCACGGAGTCAGAGCATCTCGGACTTTGCTCAGGCCAGCGACTGGAGGCGTCTCCGTGAAGAGTTTGATGCCATGCAGAACGATATCAGGCTCTCGCTTCTGGAGCAAAAAGACAGCTCGCTCGTCATTTTGATGATGGCAGGCGCATGGGTACGCCAAATGGATATCGCCTCGAACCTTTTTTTGAAGGCCGAAGAAGCACCAGCATCCGTGGCCTTGCTGAGACAACATGAGTTGGCTTCGCGTATTCTCAGTCGTATTGAGCACCTTCCTGAAGCCTCAAAAAAAAGCGACCTCGTGAGGCGTGTTATTGAAGTTCTGCAAATTTTTTCCTCCTCGATGTCTGACGGGGCATCTTCACTGCCACCGGATTTCTTGGCGAATATGGCATCGAGTTTTTCTGCGATCACCTCAACAGCCGCCGATGCGAATTCCAAAAAATGATGACAGGGAAAATCGTCTTATTGTCGATCCTTTGCAGCATTCTCGCAGCCTCTGCCCAAGCGGAGGAATTAGCCTCGGCGACTCCCTCCATGGAGTGGAATCAGCCCGACCAAAGCCCGCGTGAGCTTGCCTTGCGCCTTGCAGCCGGTGACGCCGGCGAGGGTTATCAGGTTCATGATGGATTCTGGTCCGGCACTTTGGAAAAAGATGTGCCCATTCTACTCGAGGTCTTTCTTTTTGAAGGTAACGACTATCGGTTTTCAGCAGCAAATACCGATCCCAACTCCCATTTGGTATTGTCGATTTTTGACATCTGGGGATATGTCACGGGCGCTGACTATTCACACGGCGCCTCATATTCCACCGCTGGCATCTCGGTGTTTCGCACAGGAAGATATTTCGTCCGCCTCGTTATGACGGAAGGTGACAAGGCCGATGCCTGCATGGTATATTCGTACAAGTAATACCGCCATGCCTGCTGCATCCTCCACCACTGAAAAATTGAACAGTCCGCAAGTCCGCCAGTTTTCCGTTTTTCTTCAAAACAAAGTTGGGGCGCTTCTGGAAATCGTGCGCCTTTTGGATGAAAACAACATCATCGTCCTCGCCCTGAGCATCGCTGAGTCCTACGAGTCGGCAATCAGTCGAATAATCGTCAGTGATCCCGACCGCACTGGCGAGCTCTTCCTCGAGCACAACATCCCCCATAGTTTCTGCGATCTCATGGTGGTCGAATTGGCGGAAGGTCCGGGCGATCTCTCCCAGTTGCTTGCCGCTCTCCTAATGGCAGAAGTGAATGTCCACTTCAGCTACCCTCTGCTAGTCCGTCCACGCGGTCGTGCTGTCCTCGCGCTGCATGTGGATGACATTGAATGCGCCACTTCGGTGCTTCTTGGTGAGGGGTTTAAACTTCTCACGCAGGGCGACCTTTCACGCTGACTATGTCAAAATCCGCAGGGGCAAATTCCCAAGCCGCTCGGATTCTCTTTGGCTTGGGACTTGGTCTGGCACTCGGTCTTCTGGCCGGCTCTTTTCTTCCCGAGGCGACTCAGCCCGCCTTGAACTGGTGGATCGATCAAGTGATCCAGCCAGCGGGGCGACTTTTTTTGCGGATCATCTTCATGGTCGTGATTCCATTGATCCTTTCAGCCATCGTCATTGGAACGATGGAAATGGGAGACGTTCGCACGCTCGGGCGTGTGGGCAGTCGGGCGTTGTTCGCAACAGTGGCCCTCTCTGCGACGAGCGTTGCCATCGCTCTGGGGCTCGTCAACCTGATCCAACCGGGCCACTCGCTTCCCGAAGCAAGCCGAGCGTCTTTGGTCGCAACCTATGCCGGAGCGTCACAAAAAAGTATCGAGCGCGGGAGTCAGTCACAGACTATCGCCACAACACTGCTGAATTTTATCCCTGAAAATCCTCTGGCCGAAGCTGTGAACGCTTTTAATCCGGAAAACAAAGGTGGAGGGCTCCTTGCCGTGATGGTTTTCAGTCTCTTTGTGGGTGTCGCGCTCACCATCGCGCCTCGTGAGCGCACCGTCATCCTGCGGGGTTTCTTTGAAGGCATGTTTGAGGTTTCGATGGTGATTATTGGCTTTGCCCTGCGGCTTGCGCCACTCGGGGTTGCTTGCCTGGGGTTTGCCGTGGCTGCTCGTCTTGGGCTGGATCTCTTCCGAACTCTGGGAATCTATGTGGGCGTTGTTCTTCTCGGTTTGGCAATACAACAGTTCGTCGTCTATCCGCTAGCGCTCCGATTCTTTGCTGGTCGAGGGCCATTGCGTTTTTTCAGCGATGCCAAGGAGGCGATCATCACAGCGTTCAGTACCTCCTCGAGTAATGCCACCTTGCCGGTCGCCCTCCGCGTTGCGGAGAAAAACCTCGCTATTCCACCTCGCATAGCCCGCTTTGTTTTAACGGTTGGGGCCAGCGCGAATCAGAATGGAACGGCATTGTACGAGGGAGTGACAGTTCTTTTCCTTGCGCAGGTTTTTGGCGTTGACCTCTCTTTTTCCCAGCAGATTGTCGTAGCTCTCATGTGCGTGATGGCTGGGATCGGCACGGCCGGCGTGCCGGGAGGCTCGCTGCCCCTCGTCGTGGGCGTCCTCCTTTCCATTAATGTCCCGCCCGATGCCATCGCGATTATCTTGGGAATCGACCGATTTTTGGATATGTGCCGCACTGCTCTGAATGTCTCTGGAGACCTTGTGATAGCGGCCATCGTTGCCAATGGTACTCCGGAGGCGGAGGTATGAAAAAGATCCTTCTCATTGATATCAGCAACTCCTTCACCAAGGTCGGTCTTGCGGTTGGAGACTCTATTTCACATTTGAAGCGGCTTCCAACCCCCTCCTTGACCGCCGCCAAGCTTCGTGCTCTGGCCCCTTACAAAGATCTCGACGGCGTTGTTCTTTCTTCGGTTGTGCCATCCAAGGACAGTGAGGTCCAATCCGCATTCGCCAAGGTTCTCAAAGTCACCGCGCGTCTTGATCTCGGAGTCGGTATTGACTACCCCTCGCCGAGGACGATCGGCGGGGATCGTCTGGCTAATGCAGCTGCTTATGTCGCACTGCATGGATTCCCAGGCATCGTAGTTGATTTCGGAACGGCAGTGACATTCGACGTCATATCCAGCGAGGGCGCCTACATCGGCGGGGTCATAGCTCCCGGTTTAAATGCCATGACAGGATATCTCCACGACCGCACGGCGCTCTTGCCTCGCATTAAACTCCGCGAACCAGATGCTGCCATTGGTCGATCCACGCGAGATGCCATGCTCTCAGGCGCCGTGCATGGGTATCGAGGACTCGTAAAAGAAATTTTGACTCAAATCTGCTCTGAAGCTTTCTTAGGGAAGCGACCGCTGATCCTTGCCACTGGCGGAGATGCCGCCCTCATAGCTCGCCAGATTGGGATTTTTGATGCGGTCGATCCGTTGCTCACGCTGCGTGGCCTTCTTGTGATTGGACAAAGAAATTTATGAATCTCTGCGAACTCGATAACCAACCCGTTGTAAAAATCCAAAGTGGCGATTCTCTTGCGATCATCTCTCCAGCACATGGATCAAGGCTTCTGAGTTGGGCTGTGTCGGACTGGGACGTGATCTGCTGGCCGTCGAATGCCGATTTAGACCGCATCCCAAAGGTGCGAGGCGGCGACATTGTTATTTTTCCGTTTATCGCCCGGACGTATGCCAATGGACGTATCGGATCTTGGATTGATTCCTCAGGGATTCAACGCCCTGCTCCCATGCATGGATTTGCCAAGGACTCGCCATTTCGCATTGTCGAGGCTGGGGAGGATTTTGTGACGCTGCGGCTGGATGCAAATGAAACCACTGCCACATGCTATCCCTTTTCCTTCAGGCTTGAGGTTACTTACCGTGTCGATGCCTCAGGTTTGCTCACGACCTTTTGTGTAACCAATCGGGGCCAAGAGCCGATGCCATGGTCGGCCGGACATCATTATTATTTCCGCATTCCTTCAATAGAGCGCTCTTTTTGGAAGCTCTCTTTGCCGTGCGAGAAATGGGGGCGCCAAAACTTTGCTGATGGATCCATTTCCTTCGATGCCGCCATGAGCTCCGATATGATTCTCTCCGATCCCTCGCTAATCGATCGCTTCCACTCGATGCCGGATCTCTCACGCACAATGCTTTCAAATCCTGCCAACGGAAAAACTATAGTTTTTGAAAATCGCTCAAATCATTCTCAGGATTGGTCGTGCGTGACGACTTGGACGGAAAAGCCGGATTCAGATTTTTTCTGCATCGAGCCGTGGAGTGCTTTTCCCAACGCCATTCATAATGGGCTTGGCCTGCGCACACTCGCCCCGGGCGGCACGGACGAAATCTCTTGCCGCATTGGCATCCAAAAACAGCCGCAAATTTAACGCTCAAAATATCATTTTACTGCCATACCTCGAGTGGCGAGGCATGCTCGTCTTTTCCTTCTACTTTTAACAAATATGCCAAGCCTTGGAGTCAATATCGACCACGTCGCCACCTTGCGCCAAGCGCGCTATCGGGAAACGCCGGATAACCCGAACGCGGAACCCGATCCCGTTGCGGCCGCTCTGATAGCGGAGCATGCGGGTGCCATTGGAATCACAGCCCATCTGCGTGAGGACAGGCGCCACATGCAGGACAGAGATATTTTTTTACTCCGTGAGAAGATCTCCACGAAGCTGAATCTCGAGATGGGAGTCTCTGAGGATATACTCCGTATCGCGCTGCAAATCCGCCCCGAGGACGTTTGCCTTGTTCCTGAAAATCGCCGAGAGGTCACAACGGAAGGCGGTCTGGACTGCATTTCCCATGAGCAACCCTTACGTGTGGTTGTCGGGCGTCTTCGCGATTCCGGCACGAGGGTGAGCTTGTTCATTGATGCGGAGCCTGAACAGATCCGTACAGCGGCTGCCCTTGGAGCTGAGTTTATCGAACTCCACACGGGCGCTTATGCGAACACCTCTGGAGCGGATCGAGAATCCGAGCTTGAGAAATTGCGCCACGGCGCCTCGCTCGCCATTTCGTTGGGGCTTCGAGTCAATGCCGGCCATGGCCTGAACTATGACAATGTGAGGCCCGTTCTTTCCTTGCCAGGCCTTGAGGAATTGAATATCGGGCATTCGATCATTTCTAGAGCCGTCGTTGTGGGTCTCGAAAATGCCGTCCGCGAGATGTCTCGTATCATTGCCACTGGCCAATGAGGCCACGATCAGAATCCCACTTGGACCAATTTCTTGCCTCCGCTCTTGAGGAGATACACTTGAGGGGACTCACGCGCAGACTTTCCCCCCTTCAGACTGCTCAACAAGTGAGAGTGGTACGTGATGGGCGAAGTCTCCTGAATTTCTCCTCAAACGACTATCTCGGCCTTGCATCACATCCCGCCTTGCAAAGCGCTGCCGCTGCGGAGTGGGAACGCTCGGGATTCGGGTCCGGGGCATCGAGGTTGATTTGCGGGACCTTTGACGCGCACGAGAAACTTGATTCGACCATTGCGAACTTTAAGCAATTGCCAGCCGCCCTCTCTTTTTCGAGCGGGTACGCTGCTGCCATGGGAACCGTTCCTGCTTTGTGCGGCGCGGGAGATGTGGTCATTCTTGATAAGCTCTCCCATGCGTGTCTCATCGACGCCGCGCGTCTCAGCGGAGCCACTTTGCGCGTTTTTCCCCACAACGACATGTCTAGGCTGGAGAGCCATCTCCAATGGGCTACAAAAAAACACCCGAGCGCAAAAATCCTCGTTGTTTGTGAGTCGATTTACAGCATGGACGGTGATCGGGCTCCGCTTCGAGATATCATTGATTTGAAGGATCGCTTCGGGGCATGGCTGTTCCTGGATGAGGCACACGCAGTTGGGGTGATTGGCCAGCAGGGCAGGGGGCTAGCCGATGAAGCAGGCCTTGCCGACCGCGTTGATATCCATATGGGAACGCTCGGAAAGGCTCTGGGGTCGCACGGAGCGTATATTGCAGGCAGCCTCAGACTGCGCAACTTTCTCATCAATCGCGCTCGAAGTTTCATCTTTTCCACCTCGCCTCCAGCGTCCGTTGCCGCCGCCTCGTGCAAGGCGATCGAGATTGCAGCCTCTCCGGATGGCGATGCCCGGCGTTCCGCCCTTTGGAGGAATCTTCGAGCTCTGCATGAACTTCTCGCGATGAACGAGCCATCGAGTGCCATTTTTCCCGTTTTGATTGGAGGTGAATCTGCAGCAGTCGAGACTTCGGAACGTCTCCTTGCTGCGGGATTTCTTGTGCCGTCCATCCGCTTTCCCACTGTTGCAAGGGGTGGGGCAAGGCTTCGGGTTACGCTCACGGCCGATCACTCGCCGGAAGATATCGTCTCGCTCGCAGAGGCATTGTCTGCCGAGTTGAAAAAATAATTACAGCGCCCCTTGCGCGCCTCAAAATGAGGAGTAGCTTTTGAGATGGTCCTCCACATGCTCATTCTTTTTCTCTTCGCCATTCCAGCCCTTAGCTGTGTAGTAGCTCCCTATCTCCAGCCTGTGCGGTGATTGGTAAACGCGACGCCCTGCAACAACCGATTAAGCGGGGAGGTGCAGAAGCCGTCCGCACTGGGGGCAGGAAACGATCGTTTTGTCGGAGCGCAGTGCCAAGCTGGTTTGGGCTGTAATTTTCATGTGGCAACCGGTGCAGACATCGTGCTCCAAAGCCACGACGGCACGGGCATTCTTGGTTTCAAAAAGTCTTACGTATCGTTCGAGAAGTTCTTCATCAATTCCCTCGCAGGCTGAAGCTCGGCTCGCTTCGAATTCCTGGACTCGGATTATGAGATTATTTTCCTTCTCGCGCAGTAGAGTGATTTGGGCTTCAAGGCGGGTTTTTTCTTCGCCGTGAGTTTTATCGGCAGCGGCTAGTTCCGGTGCAAGGTTCTCGGCTTCCTCCATAAAAAGAAGCTCTTTGTCTTCGATTTGTGAAATGAGCTTTTCCGCGTTGGCAATTTCATGTGCTAGGGCCGTGTATTCTTCGTTTTTTCGGGTTTGCAGTTGCTGGTTTTTATACTTGGCGATTTGATCCCGCTTGGCTGCTGTGTCGATCTGTAGGGATTTTTTTTCGACTTCGATCGTTTTGGCTCGGGAGCGGGCGGTCTCCAGACGGGTGGCCGAGTCGGTAATGAGTTTCTGTTTTGAGGCGATTTCAGTGGGAACCGAATGAATCTCAAGTCGGAGTGTGCGGAGCTTTTGATCGCGGTCCTGAAGGGCGAGGAGTTTTTCGATGGCTTCGAGCATTTGAGAAGCATGAGGGGGAGAGGTGAAATTATCCAGCAATCAAAAGGATTTCTTCACGAGCGCGGAACTGCAAGGATCCTATTATGCCTGAAGGAATCTGTTTTTTGGTGGGAGCTGGTCCTGGTGATCCTCTCCTTCTCACGTTGAAGGGTCGCGACTGCATCGAACGCGCAGATGTGCTCGTTTACGACTATCTCTGCAATCCTGCCTTCCTTCGTTATGCCCGCTCTGGAGTCGATAAAATCTATGTGGGAAAAAAAGCGGGCTCCCACACGATGCGGCAAGAGGAGATCAACGAGCTCATCGTTTCCAAGACCCTCGAGGGAAAAACAGTGACCCGCCTCAAAGGTGGAGATCCTTTTTTATTCGGACGTGGTGGCGAGGAGGCTGAAATGTTGCAAGCAGCAGGCTGTCGCTTTGAGATCGTCCCGGGTGTGACTTCAGCCATAGCAGGTCCTGCCTATGCGGGCATTCCCGTAACTCACCGCGCACATAACACCATGCTCACGATTTTTACCGGGCATGAAGACCCGAACAAGGCGGAGACATCGATCGATTACAAAGCGCTCGCCTCAATGCCTGGAACAAAGGTCATGCTCATGGGAATCGACCGATTGGCGACGATCACAGCTGGTCTTCAGGACGCTGGTATGAAGGCGGAAACCCCTGTCGCCCTCGTCAGATGGGCGACCACGGCTCAGCAAGAAACTCTGGTCGGCACTCTTGCTGACATCGCCGCCAAGGCCGCCGATGCTTCCTTCAAGGCGCCTGCCGTAGCCGTCTTTGGGGACGTGGTGAACCTCAGGCACAAACTCAACTGGTTTGAGTCCCTGCCTCTCTTTGGCAAACGTATCGCGGTGACACGCACGCGCCAGCAGGCAGGGGAACTTGTTGGCCGCCTTAGGGAACTCGGAGCTGATGCCTTTGAAATGCCGACCATCCGTATCGAACCCGCGCCCAACAAGCGGGAGTTTTATGAATCCGTTGCGTACGCCCACGGCTACGATTGGTTGATTTTTACTAGTCCAAATGGGGTCGATGCGTTTTTCACAGCCTTTTTTGAGATCTACCGCGATGCCCGCGATCTTGGCGCCGTGCGAATAGCCGCCATCGGTCCGGCCACATCGGCGCGCGTTCATTTTTACAGGTTTCAGGTTGATGTGCAGCCGGAGAAATATGTCGCAGAGGAAATCATCGCCGCGCTTCAAAAGGAAACCAGTCTCGACAACCTGAAAATTCTCCTACCCCGAGCCGAGGGGGCGCGCGATGTCTTGCCGAACGAGCTGACCCGTCTTGGAGCCATCATTGACGAAGTGGTCGCTTACAGGACGGTGCCTGAGACCTCGGATGAAACGGGGGGTATCGAACGCTACCGATCCGAAGGAGCCGACATGGTGACGTTCACGAGTTCGTCCACGGCCGAGAATTTTCACGCCCTTGACCTTCCCCCCCACGCGGGCGTGAGCTTTGCTAGCATTGGTCCCGTGACTTCTCAGACGATGCGCCAGTTCAAAATGCCAGTCTGCATCGAAGCAAAGGTCCATGACATCCCAGGACTCATCGCTGAGATTTTAGAATTTTATTCAAAAAAATAATTTTACTCGTACCCACTATTGGGTACTCATCGTAATGAATAAACAACTGTGAGACTGATTCCAGATATTACACATTCCCTTTCCGGTGGTAGGGAGAAGCCCCATAAAGATTTTGCGCTGTCGGTGTCGAATCGTATTTTTCAAAATGTTCGTCTAAGAATCTCGGAAGAACTCCCGCGTGTTCGCACAGACAGGGAGGGAGGAGTCATAGAGATCAATCCGGCATTTTCCTCACTCTGCGGCTATGAATTTCAGGAAATTCGCGGCCGAAAACCGTGTTCTTTTCTGCAGGGCTCTGAAAGCTCCAGTGAGGCGATTCTCATGATGCGAAATGCCATCCGCAGTCGCAAAAGTTGCTGTGTGGAAATGGTCAACTACCACAAGGATCTGACGACTTACCGAGTTCAAATCCATCTCTCTCCCCAGTTTAATTTTCTCGGTGAGCTTGAGGGCTTCCAAGCCGTCGAACGCAAGCTCGGCTAAGCTTGGTGTAAAGTTTTGACTAAAATTGCGTGGTACACGCGGCCCTTCTTTGAACTGGGCCTGACAGTTGAGACTAGTGGTCGGTCGCTTTAAATCCTTTTAGAGTTGCTTTTACAGGATTCTTATGCGAATTCTTATTGACGGAATGCATCGAGAGTTCCCCCGATTTCAAGTCAAAACAAACAAGCAGGTGAACCTATCGCGGGCACCTGGATATTTGGTCGCAAGAGATAATCCGTTGCATAGCCTTGTAGGATTCGCGAAAAGTATTCATAAAAACCTTTCTTTTAGAGGCCTATGTGAAGATTTAGAGTCCTCCATTTCTAACAAAAACTCCCTACGCGCGACCGAGTTTTTTGGGACTTTGATGCTCGCACTATTTTATGGGCAGAGAGCTTACACTCAGATTTCAGCTTTACATCTGGATCATGAGAGTCCGCCTTTATTGGGCTTCAAAAATGCAGCAAGCAGCATTCGCATTAGGCGAATGCTTGGTATCGTAGGAAAAGAAGTTTCACCGGTGGTGCTTGCACGCCAACTGCAAGCTTCGTGGAGCGCTTCTTGCGAGGGGAATTGGATCTGCGACTGCTTGGCAACGACGAAGCCAATACCTGGGCAGACTTCCAAGCGCGAGGTCTTTGTTTATGGGAGCCTCTGGAATGCTCGCGAGAGTCTCTGCGTGGGAGTTGATGTCCGGCTTACATCAAAACCATCCGAGGCGAGGGGAGGGATTCTCAAAACATTTTTGGACTCATTGCCTCCTGATGCGAGGCCATCTCTTTTTCGTGGCACCACGGGTTTTTCCAGTGAAGAAAATCTGAATGCGGCTGAGGGCGCGCGGATTCCCTATCTTTTCCAATTGGGCGGCTCGCAAAGCGCCATAGAATTGTATCGTGTGCTTGACGCCAGTAAGGCTTGGGAAGCCTGCGGTGCCGGATACCAAGCGCTGGAAGCTCTTCTTCAAATATCGGGATGGAGTCGCCCACGGCGTGTTGTTTTTTTACAAGGCTCGGATGGGGAAATTTTGGCTTTTGTCACTTCATTGAAGCTCTCGCTGACACGAATTACCCGTCTTCACAGCGAGGTGCCACGCCCATTCAGCCCGTTTGATGAAAGTGCCGTCCATTGGCCTTGGGAGGGTTTTACAACGGGAGACGTTCAGAGCTCGGCGTCAACCGCTCATATCCTTGCCATCTTTTGCAATTGGTGGAGCCTTTACAATCGGGAGTCCATCTCATCCCTTGCCAGAAGCTCGTTTGATTCTTCATGGTTTTTTGATAGCGGGACATTTGAAAATTATCGGCGTGGCAATCTTCTTCCTCCTATCCTTGCCGCACTGGCAGTCGCTGCGCTGGCTTCAGGAATTGCTGTAACGACGAATCCGGCCCTGGATCTTCCTCCGTTGCGAAGCCTTCAAAACCTTACAAACTCAGTCTTGAGTCTCATGAAACCATCCGAAACTTATGTGGGAGAGGATGTGTTGGATGCCTTGGTGACTGATGAAATGACTCCGTTAACTGATCCTAATGTGGATGACGTGCCGCCCCTCGATGGGGAAAGTTTGCCCGGGGTCGATCTGCCAAAAGACGAGGAGTCTAACTTCTGGAGAATTCGCCCGCTGCTCACCACGGGAGTTACTTTCGACGATAATATTTTCATTACCAATTCGAATCGAAAAAGCGATTTCATTTTCAATATTAACGCCGGACTATCCTTGGAATTTGGCGATTTCCGTAACTTGAAGGATAACTATTTGCTTCTGGAATATCTGGCCACAGGGTTTTTCTTCAACCGCTACACGAGCCAAAATTCGTTCGATCAGTCTGCGAGTGCGCTCGGGCAATATCGCTTTGAAAACTTGGCCGTCCAAGCGGAGAGTCGCTACCAGACGCTCAGCGGGGCAGAGCGGCAGGTGGGGGCTTTTACAGATCGTTCGCTGTTTTTTAATGCCCTGCGTCTTAACTACGATTACAGCGGGAAGACCTCGCTTGATTTCGAGATCAGCCAACGCACAAATTACTATCCTGAAAATCTGAGCTCCTACTTTTATGAGACAACCACTGGCTTCGCGTATTCCATTTTCCCGAAAACATCCTTGGGCTTAGAAGGCATCTTTGGGCTGAGTCAAGTTCAGGAGAGTCCCGACATGTGGTATCAGACCATCAATGGTCGCCTGAATTATGTCCTCACGGGAAAGACTGTCGTTAACGCAACAGGTGGCGTTCAATTCAACGAGTATGTTGGGGGTGGGGAACCTCCAAGAATCATCTCGGTTTTTTCACTAGGGGCAGAATATTCCCTTTTTACAAAAACCCGTTTGAGTCTGGTGGCGTACCGAAATTTACAGGCATCGTCCTCCATCGCAGGTCAGGACTATATCGCCACCGGCGGAGAGATCGGGATTACTCAGGAATTCGCGTCGAAATTTGAATTGGGGGTCTCAGGGGGATATGAGAACGATACCTATGTGGCAAATACACTCACCACCGATGCTTACCGGGTGGATAACTTTTTTTTCTTCAGGCCGACTATGAGTTATCGTTTTCTGAAATATATGAAAGCTTCCTTGGCCTATGAATATCGTACGAATTATTCTGATTTGGTTCAGGATACTTGGTATGATAACAAATTAAGCTTAGAGTTATCTGCCCAGTTCTGATCCATGCCCAGCCGATTTTCTCTTTTCCTCATTTCTTCTCATCGTGTTTGGAAGTTTTTTGCCTTTCAGATTCTGATCGGAGTTTTGTTTTTTTTGCCTAATCTGGCATTTGGGGAAACTTCAAATGAACATAAACTGGCACCGAATGACTTACTCGACTTTCGCGTTTTTCAGGAGCCCGAGCTTGATGCTGTCGTTCGTATCTCGGGCGATGGACAAGCCATCTTTCCGCTTGTGGGTGGGGTAGTCATCGGTGGGGCCACAATCAGCGAAGCCATTGAATTAATCAAAGCCCGGTACCGCAATGGGTATCTCATCAATCCTCAACTCACTCTCACCGTCCGAACCTACGCGAAGAAACTTTTTACAATTCTCGGCCAAGTCCAACAACCGGGGTCCTACGACATCCAGGGAGGCAACGAAATCACACTCCTCCAAGCCGTAGGAATGGCCGGTGGATACACAAAGATTGCAGACCCGGGAAATGTCACAGTCAAACGCCTCGAGGAAGGCGGAGAGCGCGTGCTCAAGTTCAACGCGAAACGCATGGCGCGCGGTGATGAAAAAACCTCGTTCCTCATCAAGGCGGGAGATGTCATCTCCGTTGGCGAGTCCCTTTTTTAAAATGCTCGACCCGTCCCGTCCACCCGCTGAACAACGCTTTGGAAGCGTCCTGCCAACGATCCATTCCTCGCTTGATGAGGTGGGAACGGCTCTGGACCTTCGCCGCATCTACCACCTCTTGCTCCAGCGTTGGTGGGTCATTGCCTTGCTGGTGGGTGTTTCTATGATGGCTGCGACAGGCTATGTCATGCGGCAGCCGAAAATCTACGAGTCGCGCGCGGTCTTGCAGGTTCAGCAAAGCGAGCAGCAGGTTGTCAATATTGACGGAGTCAGCCAGGAGAATCCCTCATCGCCGGATTTCATAAATACTGTTGTGCAGTCAATCACCAGCCGCAACCTCATGCTCCGGGTGATCGACGCGAACAAGCTGCGGACGAATCCCGCCTTTGTGGCTCCAGGTGCGAAGCCGACGGAAATCCAACTCGCAGACAAGCTGCGAGGTAAGGTGCGCGCGGTTTTGCGCCGGGGCACGCGCTTGATCGATATTATTGTCGAGGACAAGGATCCCGTGCTGGCGCGCGATCTGGCGGCATCTTTTGTGAAAGAGTTCCTCCGCGAAAATTTCAGCCAGCGCCTCTCTGTCTCTCGCGTGGCGACGGATTTTTTGCAAGAGGAGAGCCAGAAGCTCAAAAAGAAGCTCGAGGAATCCGAAATCAAATTGCAGCGCTACAAGGAACAAAACCAGGCTGTCTCGCTTGAGGAGCGTCAAAACATCACTGTCGAACGCTTGCGCGAACTCAGCAGCAAAGCGACAGAGGCCAAAGGCGAACGCCTTCGTTTGGAATCCGACATCGAGCAGGTGCGGAAAGTTCCTGCAAACAACACGGACGAGCTTCTGCGCATCGGAAGTGTCGCCACGATCCCTCAGGTTGCGGAAGCCCGCCGGCAGCTTTCGGACTCGAATATGGAAATCGCCGCCATGCAGGATCGATATGGCGAGCGGCATCCGAAATTCATCGCCGCCTTGTCCAAGGCCGAGTCGCTCAAGAAGTCCCTCCGCGAGAGCGCGGGAAAGGCTGGAGATATCCTCAATCGTCAATACGAAGCCGCTTGCCAGACCGAATCAAAACTCACCACTGCTCTCAAGGAACAGGAGGTCGCCGCCTTGGACCTCAATAAAATGGCTATTCCCTTCAATGTCCTCCAGCGCGAAGTCGAGAGCGACCGCGTGCTCTACGAGTCTGTCATCAAGCGTATGAAGGAAACAGCCGTGACGGGAGCTGTCGACCAAGCCCCCTACACGCTCATCGAGGAACCGCTTGTGGCCAGCCTCCCGTCCAAGCCCAACCGCACGCGCACACTCGCCATGGCCCTCATCATGGCGTTTTTTTTCGCCGTCGGCGCGGTCATTTTCTTCGACTCGCTAAACTCGTCCCTCCGCTCGGTGGACGAGGCTGAGTCTTTTCTGCACCTTCCGGCTCTCGTCGGAATACCCAACCGCACTCTCACGGGTTTCAGCCAGTTAAAACAGACGCTGGAACGCGAGAGTGAGGCACTGCCTGAGCGGCTTCGGCAGGCTCGTAATATCGGCAAGCCTCACAAAAACAAGGAATCCAGTGTGCTGGGAGACATCAGGGAACTTATCCGCCCCGCCCCTGTCGCGCGCACGGATTCCGAAAAGTATCCGATCGCCACCATCGAAGAGCCCGAATCCGGACTGGCCGAGGCCTATCGAACGCTGCGCGTCTCTATTTCCATGCTCGGCCCGGAGGAGGAAAGACGCGTGCTTCTCTTTGTGAGCGCCATTCCAGAAGAGGGAAAAACTTACACTTCGCTGAATACCGCCGTCGTCTTTGCGCAGCAAGGCCTCAAGACGCTCCTTATCGACGCCGATCTTCGTCGTCCAAGCCTACACAAAGCGCTTCTTGCGGTGGATACACTGCCCAATGGACTCACCGATTATTTCAGCGGAAACAGCAGGCTCGCCAGCGTGATCATTCCCACAGAGATCGAAAACTTGGCCCTCCTCCCAGCCGGGCGCCGAGCTCCAAACCCCGCCGAGCTCCTCAGCTCCGCCGATATCCCCAAGCTCTTCGCCCAACTCCTCAAACGCTACGACCGCATCGTCATCGACAGCGCCCCCGTGAATGCCGTGAGCGACACCCTCATCCTGGCTCCCCATGCGGACAAGACCATCCTCGTGATCCATTCAGGCAAGACACCCCGCAAGGCCATCCAGCGTAGCGTGCACCTCCTCCGCAAAGCCCAAGCCAAAGTCGCCGGCTTCGTCCTCAACCGCCTCCCAACCGGCCGAGCCGCTGGTTATTACTACTACTACTACGGAGACAAATACGAAAAAGACTCCGTGTATGGCAGTCGCGCGTGAAAACGCCCAACCCGACATTTCCCAAAATAGTTCCCAGCGTCCCGACCCCGTGCGCGGCGACCAAAGGCGGCAGCTTGGTTTGAAAGTCAGAACGCACAAACGATTCCGCTCTCCACAAAAATGAAAAAAATAGCCCTTTTTGCGCGAGATCCGAAGAACTGGGTGAGCTGTCGGGAGATGAATTGGGCAACTTATCTCAAACACTACGATAACCTTGGAAATCTCGTGTGGACTTATGGGATTTTTAAAGCCCTTCAGACACCTACTAACGATCTGACACTCATCGATCCGATTCATCCCGAAATTTTGGTGGATGAAATCAATGAGCGATTTGATCACATTGTATTTAGCTTTGCAAATCTCATTGACCCTCAGAAGGCGAACAGGATGAGATTTTTAGCTGATATCATCTCGCGTTTAAAAATTCCGCTCACCGTGTGTTCCGTCGGTGTGCAATCTCCCGACTTTGGTAATTACGAATTCCTCAAACCGATCAAGCAAGAGGCGCAAAGACTCTTCTCAAAGTGCCTTGAGCATGGGGTTTGCATCGGAACACGAGGTGACTTCACAACGGATTGCTTGTCGCAGCTTGGATTTGCAAAGCACACGAAAACAATAGGTTGCCCTTCATTTTTCATTAACGGGCCTGAATTTTCAATCAGCAAAACACAGAGGGATGAGAAAAACATAAAAGTCGCATTTAATGACACAGACGCCACAAGGTCAGAGATTTTTGAATTTTCCAAAAAGTGTCAGACCGAAAATTTTAGTTACATCACTCAAGGATACCCGCTGAGGGGTGAAAAAGACCCCATTGTTCTCCAGCTCATTGCTCAAAAAAAACTACACTTATTCGGTGACT
Source organism: Verrucomicrobiota bacterium (assembly GCA_009886045.1). Taxonomy (GTDB): domain Bacteria; phylum Verrucomicrobiota; class Verrucomicrobiia; order Chthoniobacterales; family Terrimicrobiaceae; genus UBA967. Next base: position 26,748 of record VFJO01000027.1, on the reverse strand, counting down.
TTCATAGCTGGAACGCTTTTTTGAAGCTCTTTGATTTATCGATCTCCTCGCGTATTCACGGCACGGTGATGGCCTTGTTAGCGGGTGTTCCTTCTGCAATCATTACAGTGGATGCAAGGACGCATGAAATGGCGGATTTCTTTCGGATTCCCAAAGTCTCGCTCACTGGCTTGCAGCAGCAACCGAATGCTTCGTCTTTATATGAGAGTCTTAATTTCAATGAAATAAACACGAATTATTCCACTCTATTGAATAACTATGCATCGTTTCTTTCTGAAAGCGGATTGAATCACTTTCTCACCTATCCCCAAGACTTCATAAAGAATCAGCTTGCGCATAGTTTCCCTCCTCAAGTGAAAGACGACCATGCAAGTTCGCTGGTGGAATTCCCCAAACTATCCGGTTGGTTCATGCAAACGCCTGCCTATCGATTTATAACTCAATTGACTGCTAAATTTTAACGTATGAATCAAAAAATTCACACCTTCCGAAATTCCGTTCGTGTCTACGAATCTCACCTCATGGATTCTCAGAGGGAAAGATATGCCAAAAATAATGTCCATGAGGAAGATGAAGAAGAGATTTTTTTGAATCTTATAGGAAAGCTTTCCCCTGGTGATGTCTTTATCAATGTCGGAACTGCTATTGGATACTATCCCATCCTTTCCAAAACAGTTCGAAAAGACATTGAAGTTCATTGCTTTGAGCCACTCATGCGCCATCTGGACTACTTTCAAGCGAATAGGGAATTGAACAACCTTACGGAAGCGGATTTTTTCACTCATGAAATCGCGATCTCCACCGAGAGCGGGCAGGTTCTTTTCCATGACAATTCTTACGGCAGCTCTCTTCTTCCATCCGCCGAGAGGTTCGACTTTTTGAATTTCCTGCGTGGAATCAAAACTGCGATCCTTGGGGATAAGCGGAAACAAGTCGGATTTCCCGTGAGATCGATTCGATTGGCGGAGGTCTTCGCTCTTATCAAAAAACCATGCATCCATCTTCTCCAAATGGATATCCAAGGATTTGAGCTGCCAGTTCTTGAGAAGTATTTTACCGATATGGCGGGAGCCTCGCAACGCATCGAGGCCTTTTTAGTAGGAACGCATAGCGCAGCCATCCATGCCTCTTGTTTGGAACTCTTTCGGCGCAATGGCTACCAGATTCTTGAAGATATTCCGGACTCGGTGCATCAACCTGATGGCATTATTTGTTGTCGTCTGGCTTAGCGCGCGGCTGGCGATATTGTTTGGATGAAATATGGGAATTAGCCCACGCATGGAACGCCTTCTGAGGCTTGGCGTTTCCTTCACTTCCGGAGAGGCTATGTTGCAAGTCCTGCAGGCGGTGAACGGTCTTCTGCTGGTCTGGTTGTTGTCGGTGGAGGATTTCGCCGTCTATGCGGTCTTCACTGCAGCCATGGGTTTTGCCTCCCAGATGCTAGGATTCGGAATCACACCGACGATTATCTCCTTGGTTGGGATGGACTTTCAAGATAAAGCGAAGGTCGGCCGCTATCTCATGGCGGGGTCCTCATTGCGGCTCTGGATGCTGTTGATCGTGAGCCCTCTGGGGCTTGCCATCCTCTGGTTTTCTTCCCTAAAAATCGGCATTCCTGTAACCTCCATTGTTCTTCTCTCGGGATTGTTGGTGGGCGCGAACTATCTCAGTTCGCAGATAGATCTTTTTTGCGCTCCTCTGCAGATGCTCGGTCGTGTGGGCACATTGTATCGATGTCTCGCCCTTGGTGAAGTCGTGCGGATTCTCCTTACGCTCTTGCTCTGGGTAGCTCATCTTCTGAGTGTCGGTTCAGCGGTGGTTGCTTCCGTGATTGTTCTGGCAATCAGCTACGGATCTCTCCTCATCATGACCCGCAGCCACTTCCAAAAACCGTGCACTCCACCTCTCAGGGAGCGCCAGCAACTTGTTGCCTTGGTCCTGCCATCACTTCCCAACGCGCTCTTCGGGGCCTTTCAGGGCCAGATCACCATCTTTATTTCTGCCATGCTCGGGAACACGCAACAAATTGCAGCCGTCGGCGCGCTCGGTCGCCTTGCGCGGTTGGTCTCATTTTTGAGCGCCGCAAATCCCATGATCGTCGGGCCGGCATTTGCTAAGATGGGTGAGGCCGCGTTCTGGCGTCGACTTCCATTTATCCTGCTGGCGGCCAGTCTCATCTCCTGCGGCATCGCCTTTTCGGGTTTCTTTTTTCCTGAACTCCTGATCAAAATCATCGGTGAGAAATACCGCCATCTGGACTCGGTCGTCTGGTTGGTGACCTTGGGATCCGGGCTCATTTATTTTCTTAATGTTCTTGGGACAATGCGAACCTTCCGTCGCTGGGTCGCATGGTGGGCCTCATTTGCCACGATCTTGCTGGTTCTGGCTGCTCAATCCGGCGCTCTCCTTTGTTTCAATATGGAGACGATTTCTGGAGTTCTCATGTTAGGCATTTTTGCCACACTCGCCCGCATCGTCATGGTATTCGTCCTGATGGCTGCAGCAAAATTCCGACCCTCGTGGCTTCGGTCTGAAAAGCCACAAATTCTTCCCTCAAATGCTTAAATCTCTCGCCACTCGACCCTTTCTGCGAGCATTCTACCGCCGGTGGTGGGAAGCCCGCTACGGGGTGAAAAAGAGCGATGTTTTTCTTGTTTCCTATCCTCGCTCGGGAAACACATGGATTCGTTTCATGCTCCTTCAAGCTCGGCCAGGCTTCACAGAAAGTGATTTCCAACGCATCAACGAAATCATCCCCGATATGCACGGGAACCTGACTTGGTTTCAATGTCGCAGGACGAATCTCATCAAATCCCACCTCACCCGCTGGCAGCCATTTCGTCGGGTCATCTATCTCGTGCGCGACGGCCGCGCCGCAACCCACTCGAATTGGCGCTATCAGCGTGATGAGGGCAGGTTTCACGGAAGCCTCGAGGATTTTGTAAGTCATCCGCACTGGCCATCCACTTGGAGTGAGCATGTGAGCGGTTGGGCACAGGCTCCAGAAACGGAACTCGTCATTCGCTATGAGGATGTTGTATCCCATCCCTGCGAGCAACTCCTGCGTATCACCACACTACTCAAATGGCCACTCACCCGGTCTCGAGCCGAAGAGATCATCGCCAATTCCACCAAGGAAAAAATGCATGCACTCGAAAAATTCCAAGATATTCCACTTCACCGTGTGGGGAGCCATGCAGATGTGAGCCTGAACTCTGTTTTCACTGGCTCGGTTCAGCATTACTTCGCAAGAACGCTCAATCCCGTATCGGAAAAATTCTTGCAACCCGCGCTCAAATAATGCCATGAGAAGAGTTCCTTACGATCCAACCTGGCCCGAATCCTGGAAAACAGCGCACCGATATGATGAGCTGGAAATCTGGAATGTCACAACCCACTCCAGCAGGGGGCATTCCATCGCATATGGTGTTCGCATGGCCAAAACATTGGAACTCATTTCTTCGGCAATTCCTTCCAATGCCCGTATCCTCGATATTGCTGCAGCGCAAGGAAACTATTCGCTTCGATTAGCAGAGCAGGGTTACCGAGTCGTGTGGAACGATTTGCGAGCAGAACTTGAGGGGTATGTGCGATTAAAACATGAATTTGGAACGATCGATTTTTGCCCTGGGAATGCCTTTGAAATCGCTCAAGACGGGGAATTTGACTGTGTCCTTATTGCAGAAATTATTGAGCATGTTGCTCACCCTGATGAGTTTCTAAATAAAGTTGCACGCCTTGTCAAACTCGGCGGATTTATTGTCATGAGCACTCCAAACGGCGGTTACTTCCTCAACAACCTGCCAAAATTCTCCGAGTGTGAGAATCCAGAGCAATACGAGAGTGTCCAATTTAAGCCGGATGGTGACGGGCATATATTCCTGCTTCATTACGATGAAATCAGTGCCTTGGGGGCAAGGACGGGATTGCGATTGGAAAAGCATTGTCTTTTCACCAATCCGCTTACGGTTGGCCATATAAAGTTGGGACTCCTTCTTCGTTTTCTCCCTGATCCGTTCGTTCATTGCATTGAAAAAGCCTTGCAATTCCTTCCGGGTATCGTTACCAGAAAAATCTTTGCGAATTCTGCTTCCCGATTCCAAAAAAAAACCGTCACGATTAATTAATTTCCAACAAAATAAAAAACATTGGATAAGCCAAAAAAAATTCTCTTTGTTCAAATGCTTGGAATGCTTGAACAGGGGGGGAGCTTCAAGATTTTTTTGAATCTTCTTGAAAAACAAGGATTCATTCCGAGCGTCCTTGTCTTTGGACTCCACACACCGAGCCAACCCTATAATAAATCCGAAATATTTATCAAAGAACGGATCACATTCGGTCGTCTGGAGCATACGCGCCTGGCCGCTTCGCTGAATCTTTTCCGCATCTTGACTTGGGCAAATTCTCGCAGGAAACTTTTTGCAGCCATGAGTCGCGTGCAACCCGACCATGTTCATCTTCTTCTCCATGGTCTTGGATTCAAACACGCGTTCGACTGGTGCCGCCTCCACCATGTGCCATATTCCCTAAGTGTCCACGACGACATTCGGCATCTGGCCGCATTTGATCTGTGGAAGGATCGCATCGAAAGTTGGGCGGCGGAGGCTTGGAGGGAACCCTCCACGCGCTTTGTCATTTCGCCTGAGATGGGCGACGAATATTCGCGGCGCTATGGCAAGCGCGATTGGATTCAGGTCACCGATGGGTTGGACACCATCGCCCCCGAACCTCGTCCACGCGCTCCGAAGCGGCTTCATGTTTATTTTGCCGGTGGGTTGAATGTGCACTATGAGCCCAGCTTTTTGGCATTTCAGCAGGGGATCAAACTTTTCAGCCGCGAGCACCCGGATTGGCAGGTTCGCTTCATCGTGCGAGGCGGGCGACGCTTGGCAGGAGAGGACGAGGCGGCTCCTCCGATCGAGGTTCTTCCCTTTGGCTCTCAAGAAGAAGTGCTGAACGACCTTGGCTCTGTGGATTTGCTCTATCTCCCGCTTTCCATCGACCCCCAATATGCAAACTTTGCCAAGTTCAGCCTCTCCACCAAGATGATCACCTATCTGGGGTCCGGGCTCCCGATCTTCTACCACGGTCCGAAAGAGTCTGCAGCTTTCCAACTTCTTCAAAAAAATCACGCATGCTTCTCTTGTCATTCGAATGATCCGCAGGCAATCTCAGGCGCCTTGAAAAATGTGGAACTCGAGCGTTATCAGACGATTGAAAATGCCCTCCAACTCGGCAGGAGGGACTTCGAGATCGCTGAAATCCGAAATCGATTCTGGTCTGCTCTGAAATTTGCAGAATCTTCCTGCTGAGATTTTTCCATTATGGTTGCCATTCAGATCATCATCCCCTCCTACGGCCGGCCGGCGGACCTGCGCCGTTGTCTTGCGGCGCTCAAAACGCAGACTATGCCCGATTTTGAAATCCTCTGTGTGTGTCGCGTCGATGATGCCCCGACTCGCAAAAGCTTGTTGGAATTCCAATCGCAAGACCATCGTATCAAGGAAGTCATCGTAGAAAGTCCCGGGCTCGTCGCTGCCATGAATGCGGGCCTACAGCAAGCCAAAGCCCCATTTGTCACCTTCACCGATGATGATTCAGAAGCTCCATCGCACTGGGTGGCAACCATCTTGGCCCACTTCGAGTCGCATCCGGAATGTGGAGTTGTGGGGGGGCAAGATCGCTTGCAACTGGAAGACGAGGCGGTGAGAAACCCGGATCCTGTTGAAAAGGTCGGCACCTATTCGTGGACAGGAAAATTCCACGCCACGCATCATTGCCCGATCCGAAAGGACTTTGTCAAGGTCAGTATCCTCAAGGGAGTCAACATGACCTATCGGAGTAAGCTCATTCGAGGCATGAAGATTGGCGCGGGTTTGAAGGGAAGTGGTGCACAAGTCGGAAGCGAGCAGAGCCTCGCCTCACGGGTTCTCCGGCAGGGCAAGGAACTGCATTTTGTCCGTGATGCTTGGTTGATCCATTATTCCGCCCCTCGAACCGAAAATGATGATCGGTTGAATATGGCAAGTCAATTTGCATTAGATACTTCCTATAATTATGCTTATATCTTTCTCAGATATCAACCTGTAATCTTAGCTGCTGTCTGGCTTGCGCGGCAGACGTTTGTAGGTTCGAAGCTCATTCCGGGAATCCTGCGCGTCCTCCGCTATCCGAGCAAGTGGCGCATCCCTCTTCAACATCTGCCTTGTCTCTTTGCTGGAGCCCGTCAAGGTTTCAAAGATCGAAATCAAGTGGAATAATCTTGCCTCCTTTGCTATGCCATGCCCCTACCTGATAAAAAATCGTCTTAAAGAACCCCTTTTTTCCTATAAGTGGTTAAAATTATGGGCCAAGCGTGTCTGGACCTTTCCTTCGCTGCTGTCTCTTTCTTTTCGTCGCGCTTATTACGCAAGGGGAGGGGTGCGATTTGGAAATCTCGCTGACATGAATGGTGCCATTCTCCAGGGGGCATGGAGTCAATTGAGCATCGGCTCGGGCAGCTTTGTTGGGCGTGCCGAAATTCAACTTCTGGCACCAGTTACCATCGGCAACAATGTGATTGTGAATGACGGTGTCCGAATCATCACGGGAACCCATTCCCTCGAGAGTCCATTCTTCGACTCCATCAACAAGCCGATCACCATTCACGATTCCGCTTGGATCTGCACGGCTGCGATCTTGCTTCCAGGTGTCACGATTGGGAAAGCCAGCGTCGTGGCGGCGGGTGCTGTTGTGACAAGGGATGTTCCTCCAGGGCAAGTTGTGGCTGGGAATCCCGCTCGGTTTGTGAAAATGCGGGGCTGCGATTCCTTGGCATTTTCTCCCAATCTTCTCCGGGCCTGCTACGAGGCTTGGCTTGGAAATGTCAGCACGAAAGGGCGATCCTGATAATATGCTTGGATCCTCTCATCCTATGGGCAATGCCAATGTGAGGCAGGCCATGCTGGCATTCGCTGAAGCCAATCTTTTAGATTGCTTCATCACTTCGATTGCCATTTTCGACTCCACTATTCTCGGCCATATCTCCAAGTTTTCCCCTCTTCGGGAGCTGGGTCGTCGACATTTCCCCAAAGCCCTCCAACGATTCACCCGCTGCCATCCTGCCAGAGAACTCCTTCGTCTTTTGCTCTTGCGAAGCGGTCGCCAAGCTTGGATTACCCATGAGACCGGCTGGGCTTCGGTGGATCAAAATTTTTCCGCACTTGACTGCAAATTATCCCGACTTGTCTCACAGCGCAAAATGCGAGCTGTCTACTGCTATGAAGACGGTGCACTCGCTTCCTTTCGATCTGCTAAAAAGCATGGTATCAAGTGCCTCTATGATTATCCTGTAGCTCATTGGAGGAAAGTCGACTCGATCATGCACGAGGAAAGCGCACTTCATCCCGAGTGGATTGTCACCATGCCGGGATTCAAGGATTCGCAAGGGAAACGGGATCGTAAAGATGAGGAACTGCGCTTGGCAGACCGCATCTATGTAGCTTCCGAATTCAGCAGACGCAGCCTAAACGATTATCCTTTTCCGTTGGCTCCGATCATCGTAAACTCATACGGCTCACCACTCCAGAGCTTGCTAACTCCGGAGTTTCCTGCGCATGCCCCCCCCCCTTCGCAACCCCTCAAAATTCTGTTTGTTGGGGGACTACATCAATTGAAAGGCCTTTCTTATCTCATTGATGCCAGGAACATTCTTGGAAAAAAAGTCACGCTCACAATGATCGGCGCCTTGATTACAAAAGAATGCGCTCCTCTTAACAAGGCGCTCGCTTCCAACCATTGGATTCCCAGTTTGTCCCACCACGAGATTTTAGAACAGATGCGACTTCACGATGTTTTTGTTTTTCCATCTCTCGCCGAAGGGTTTGGAATGGTTGTGACCGAAGCTCTATCCCAAGGCCTACCAGTCATCACCACACCGAACACCTGCGGGCCGGATGTGATTTCCGAGGGAGTGGATGGATTTATTGTCCCGATTCGCAACACTGAAGCGATCGTTGAAAAAATCGAACTCCTCTTGCGCGACCGAAATCTCCTCGCGGCAATGAGCGAGGCGGCACAAGCGAAAGCACGCCAACTCACTTGGGAATCCTACCGGGCAAGATTGATCTCGGACATCACCACCCATGTCCTCCCGCGAACCGAGTTATCCCATGGATAAACGAATTGCCAACTTGGATTTACTTCGCGCAACAGCGATTCTGATGGTTGTGGTCTACCATGTTGTGCAATGGCTCCCTATGAAACCCAAATGGTTGGTCTTCCTATCTCAGCCCGGTCAATACGGGGTGAATCTTTTTTTCGCCCTGAGCGGATTTCTTGTTGGAGGCTTGTATTTTCGCGAAAAACTCACGCGCGGATCTGTTGATAAAACGCGTTTTATCCTTCGACGCATCACCCGCACGGTGCCGGTCTACCTCATCGCCCTGGCAGTTTCATTTCTGGGCTCGGCACTCTTTGAGGGGGAGGAATTTGAGTGGCGTTATCTGGTTTTTTTGCAGAATTATATGGAAGTTATTCCCTTTTTCAAGGTGAGTTGGTCACTGTGCGTTGAGGAGCACTTCTACGCGCTCTTGCCCTTCGTTCTTGCCATTTTATATTTCCTTAGCAGGCAATTAGGTTCCTGGCCCCTGAAAATCATTGTCCTTGTGCTGCTTCTGATTCCCACGTATTTGCGAATGACGGGTTTCCAGCCCAACCAACCCTTTGGTGTGGCCACCACGGCATCCCAATTCTACATGGATTCCTTGGGGCTTGGGGTTCTGGCTGCTTGGTTGTCAATGCATTGGAGTGTCGAACGGGCACAAGCCAATTTGTTCGTTATCCTTTGCCTCCTCGTGCTTGTGACCGTTCTTCTGGGAACCCACTTGGCATCCGCGGCGACAATTTTTGGCCCGGGGCTTCTTCTCATGGGCCTCTTATTTGCTGCTCTTACCCTCTTTTCAGCATCGTCTTACCAACTCAATCTCGCGACGCATCGCTTCGTGAAAATCATCGCGCTGTCATCCTATTCTATTTACATCACTCATGCTGTTGTGTTGCAGGCCTTGAATATGCTTATGCGTCGCATGCCTGAGTTTATCCAAGGACTCTGGCCGATCGTTCTTTTTTCGTTCGCAAGCGTCTCACTGGTAGCTGGTGTGGTGTTTTATAAAATGATCGAGTATCCACTTCTCGCACTCCGCGAAAAATACTACCCCTCGCGACAGATTACGGCTTCCGCGAGCGGTCGGGGTTGATATTTCTGCAACAATCCGAATTTTTCCATGCAACTGACGGACAAACGAAAAATCCAAATTCTCCTCTGGGCCTACTTTTGGCTTGTCATCTTCGAGGGAGCACTCAGAAAATGGTTTCTTCCCGGTCTCTCAAATCCACTTTTAATTGTAAGAGACCCGATCTGCCTGGCCGCCATAGTTTTGGGATGGGAATATCTCTCAAAAAGCCGATGGTATAGCTGGCTGCTTGCTCTCTACGCCATTGCGCTCGTGGCGATTCCACTTGCCCTCCTCGGTGGTCACGGCGACTTGCCAACGGCCATTTTTGGAGCAAGGATTTTGTTCCTCCACTTTCCGTTAATTTTTCTCTTTGCGCTCGTCTTCGACCGCAACGACACCTGGCAGTTTGGAAGAGCCCTACTCGTCCTATCAATTCCCATGACTGTTTTAATTGCTTTGCAATTTTCCCTTCCCCAGTCACACATCTTAAACATCGCTCCAGGCGGCGAGGGAAGCGCGGGCTTCGGGGGTGCACTGGACAAATTCCGCCCGCCAGGCACATTTTCATTTATCAATGGACTCACTGATTTCTATGCCCTCGCGGCTGCGTTTCTTGCGGCGTGGCTCACAAGCGGTCCCAAGCCAAATCCTCGCTGGATATGGATCTCGGCTGCGGGAATCATTTTTGCCCTTCCCTTGTCGATCAGCAGAACACTGCTGTTCAATTTTGCCTTGGTGATTCTCATGGCGGCACTTTCGAGTTTGCTCGCTGGTAAAACGATACGCAACTTTGTCTTTGCGTGTATCCTTCTGTCGGGTCTCTCGCTGCTGCTCTCGCAGTCAAGCCTTTTTCAAGACGCAAAAGAAGCATTCGTCTTCCGTTGGGACAATGCAACATGGAGCGAGGGGCAAGAGGAAGGCGTCTCGGGCGTTTTGTCCAAGAGGGTTCTTGGCGGCATGTGGAGTGGTCTCAGAATGGCTGCGGAGGTTCCCCTCTCCGGCATGGGAATTGGCTTGGGAACAAATGTTGGAGCCATGCGAGCTGTGGGCGCCAAGGATTTTGTCGTCGCGGAAGCCTCGTGGCCAACGATGGTCGGTGAACTGGGGCCCATCCTCGGAATTTTGCTGATTTTTACTCGCATCGCCATTTCCTACAAAGCCTTCGTCTCCGCAACCGTCGAAGCCTACAGGAAAAACACACTGCCTCTTGTGCTCGGCGCAGTGGCTCTACCGGCCATGGTCATGGGACAAACCTCCCAACCGACTTCCTTGGGGTTTCTTGTCTTAAGTTTTGGACTCATGCTTGCCGCCTGCAATCCGCCTTTCGTAGTTCACACGGCAACGCTCCCGAGCGACTTTGGTGTGATCCCTGAGAATGCTTAAAAACATCCTCATTTATCGTTTGGGCAGTCTCGGAGATAGTATTATGGCGCTCCCGGCCTTCCACGCCATTCGTCGCGCGTTCCCGCATGCCCGTATCACGCTCCTCACAAACAAGCCCGTGGCTTCCAAGGCGGCTCCTGTCGAAGCGGTGCTTGGAACAGGATATTTTTTTGATGAGGTTTTGGATTACCCCGTCGGAACACGAAATCCATTGGTTTTAGTGACCTTGATGTCCAAGCTCCGCCGCCTTCGTCTCGATGGGGTTTTCAATCTGGCAGAGTTCCGCTCGGATCGCGCCACGCTCCGCGATCGGGCGTTTTTTCGACTGACGGGAGCCAGGCATCTCTATGGATTTGACTTGGCGGTGGAGGATCGCATGGCCGTGCCGCACCCCATGACTGGCGAGGTGGAGTGGGAGGCCGCCCGCATCGCTCGGCGGGTTGAGCCGATTGCTCAGGCCCATCTTGAGCAGCCCGAGTTCTGGGATTTGCGATTGACCGATCAAGAAACCTCCACGGCGCATAATTTATTGGCCCCACTCGCGTCGCGGGATAAAATCCTCGCTCTCAGCACGGGAACAAAAGTCCAAGCCAAACACTGGGGCGTCACGAATTGGACTGACCTCTCGAGTCGCTTGTCGAAACGACTCCCGGGATGGACGGCTCTTTTCCTCGGAAGTCCAGAAGAACTCCCGGAGTCCGCCGCGTGCGCTGAGGCCTGGAGCGGGCCGAGTCTCAACTTGTGTGGATCGTGCCCCCCCCGAGTGAGTGCCGCTGTTCTTAAGCACTGCCAACTCTTTATCGGCCATGATAGTGGGCCGATGCATCTTGCCGCCTGTGTGGGGACGCCTTGTGTGGCGATCTTTTCAGCCCGGAACCTGCCGCGCCAGTGGTTTCCACGCGGCGATCTGAATCAGATTATTTATAACAAGACCGACTGTGCGGGTTGCGGATTGGAGGTCTGCATCCTCGAAAAAAAGAAGTGCTTGTCGGGCATCTCGGTCGATCAAGTCGAGCAGGCCACCGAATCGCTCCTCGAGAAAGTGCTCCACCGTAAAGCGCAGATTCACCCGTAAAAAATCTTAGCGATGTGTGGAATTATCGGCAATTTCGGCAAAATAGATGAGGCAACCAAGCGCTCGCTCGGCTTTTTGCGGCACCGTGGGCCTGATGCCTCAGGCGAGTGGACCTCTCCGGATGGTCTCTGTTGGCTCGGCCACCGGAGGCTTTCAATCTTGGAACTCTCCGACGCAGGGGCACAGCCTATGGTCAGCGCCAGCGGGCGATTCGTGATCGTTTTTAATGGCGAAATTTACAACCATCTTGAACTTCGTAAGCAGCTCGAGCTCCTGTCTTGGCGCGGGCACTCGGACACCGAGACATTGCTCGAAGCCTGGGAGGAACTCGGCGAGTCCTGCTTGGCGCACCTGCGTGGGATGTTTGCATTCGCCATTCTCGACCGTGCCGGCGGAGCCCTCCACCTTGTGCGCGACCGATTGGGAATCAAGCCACTTTACTTCCGCAGAGAGGCCGCCAACTCCCTCTCTTTCGCATCCGAGGTCCGGGCGCTCCTGCAAGGCAGAAGGCCACCCCTCACCAGCGAGGCGTTGGTCTGCTACCTGGCAACAGGACACACGCCCGCTAGGGGGGAGATCGGAGAGGGGGTGGAAATCCTCCCTCCTGGCAGCCTCCTGCGGATCGATCGAAATGGCGATGTCTCCCAGCGCACTTGGTGGCGCTGTGCTCAAAAATCTTCCCATCCTGCACCGGAATCGCTCGACCAAGTCCAAGCAGGCGTGCGCTCGCATATTGAAGCCGCCGTCGCCGAGCATCTCCTCGCCGATGTGCCCGTGGCTGCCTTTTTAAGCGGAGGCATCGATTCTTCCATCATCTCCCTCGTCGCGGCGCGACATCTCGGTTCCTCGTTGCGCACATTTTGCATAGGGTTTCCTCATGCCGGCTTCGACGAGCGGTCGGTCGCACGACTCGTGGCGGAGCGCATAGGCTCGCAACACACGGAAATCGAAGTCGGTCCGACGGATTGCCAGCAATGGGCTGTGGAAGCGGTGGCCGCCATGGACCTCCCATCGGCGGATGCCATCAATACCTACATCGTTTCGAAAGCCGTTCGCCAAGCAGGGATTCAAGTTGCCCTCTCAGGCCTCGGCGGGGATGAGCTTTTCGGCGGCTATCCCAGTTTTTCCGACATCCCTCGACTGGGCTTTCTCCAAAAAATGCCACCGCCCCTCGCGCGCGCGCTGGTGCGTTTCCTGCCTTCCGGGGCGCGTCAAAAACTGGACGGGGCCACGGCCTTCGATCCCTTCACTCTCGCGCTGCTGCGAAGGCGCTGGTGGAGCGAGCAAGCTTTGAAGTCGGCGGGATTGAAAGGCTCGGTGCCTTGGCCTTGTCAAGAGGAGGTTTTTTTGGACAACATGCAGGCGATTTCTGCGGCCGAGATTCTTGGCTACATGGAGCCGATGTTGCTGCGCGATAGTGACCAGATGAGCATGGCCGTGAGCTTGGAATTGCGTGTTCCGCTCTTGGATCACCGACTCGTAGAATTTGTCCTCTCGCTTCCCGAAAAGTGGAAACGCGGACGCCCACCCAAGCGCCTCTTCATCGACTCCTTTGCGGATATCCTGCCTAACGAGGTATGGAACAGGCCCAAGCAAGGATTCGCTCTTCCGATGGACGACTGGATGCGCGGCCCACTGAAAGAATTCTGCCGTCACGGCGTGGATGCCGCGCGCGCACGACTCGATGTGCGATTCGTCGACTCTGCAGTGGTTGCATTTCAAGAAAAAAAACTCCACTGGACACGGTTATGGCAAATTGCTGTCCTCGGCCACTACTCCGAAAAATCAACTTAAACCACTCGCGGTTACATCCATGTCAATCCCAACAAAAGTCGCCGGTTTTCTGGCCTGCCTGAAATTCGACAATCCGCTGCAGCTCATTGTTTCGCGTCTCATTTTCCGCAAGTCCCGATTTGTCGCCCATCGGTGGAATGGTCTCCAATTCATCGCCGATCAAGAAGGTGGAGACGAGTGCGGACTCCGTCCCTGTCTCGTCGAGGGGATGTATAACCCTTTTATCCAAGCCACGGGAATTTTCCAATCCCGCGCACCACGGAATGTCGCAGATTTCGGCGCAAATGCCGGGGGATTCTCTCTCCTTTTTGCCGTGCCCACGGTGAAAATCAAAAAACTCGTCGCCGTGGAGATGAACCCTCTCACCCATGCGCGGATGCGACTGAACCTCCTTACCAACTTTGGTCCCAAAGCCATTCCGATCAATGCCGCCGTGGGCGGTTGCTTGATGAGTCTGAATGTGCCGTTCACCTCCGGGGGCACCGGCGACCGTATTCATTTATCCCGAAGTGCGGACGACTCCTCCTTCTCTGTTCCGATGCGCACTTTGGATGACCTGCTCAACGCCGAGTTTCCGGGCCAGAAGATCGATCTCTTGAAGATGGATATCGAGGGTTGCGAGTGGGATGTCCTTGAGACCGGGCAGTGCGAAAGGTTGCGGGATTGCCGCCATCTCTTGATCGAAGTGCACCCTCATTCGGGGCGGGGCATCACTGACTTTCAGAAGGCCGTAAAACCCTATGGTCTGGAATTAAGGGAAGTCCGCAACGCGGGCGCGGAGGATGTTTTTTTATTCTCTCAAAATGCCAACGCCTCGAGCGAGCCGGGTGCCAACCATTGAAAATCCTTCGCGTCATCGCCAGCATGAACCCCGCCCACGGCGGTCCATCGCAAGGAATCCGCCAATCGATCCCCGCGCTCGCCAGTCTTGGCGTTCAGAACGAGGTCGTCTGCTGCGATCCACCGACTGCGCCTTGGATCGGGAGGGATTCCTTTCCTGTGCAAGCAGTGGGCTCCAAGGGGGTGGAATTTTCCTACTCGCCTGCTTTAAAGTCCTGGCTCGGGGCGCACATGCCGAGGTTTGATGCCGTGATCGTGCACGGGCTCTGGCTTTGGCCAAGTCTGGCGACCCATTTGGTGCACAAGTCGCTCGCCGCCTCGGCTCCGCCACTCCTCGTCATGCCACACGGCATGCTCGACCCGTGGTTCCAGCGCGATCCCTCTCGCCGGCTCAAGGCGATTCGCAACTCCTGCTATTGGTGGCTGGTTGAACGCCGCGTCGTCAACTCCGCCAGCGGACTGCTTTTCACCTGCGAGGAGGAGCTTCGCCTCGCTCGCACCACATTCCGAGGCTATCATCCCCGGCGCGAACTCAATGTGGGGTATGGCATCGCCGCCCCCCCGGCCCCGACTCCCCAAATGCAGGAGGCGCTTGCCAAAAAGTGCCCATCGCTCCACGACAAGCCGTTTTTGTTATTTTTAGGCCGCATTCATCCCAAAAAAGGCGTGGACTTGCTGGTGGAGGCCTACCTCGATTTTCTCAAGAAACAAGTTGAGCCCGACCGCATTCCCGACCTCCTCATCGCGGGGCCGGGCTGGGAGTCCGATTACGCCCGTGGAATCCAAAATCGCATTGGCAAAATACCAAAAATCCACACCTCAGGGATGCTCGAAGGAGATTCCAAATGGGGGGCGCTCCACGGATGCCAGGCTTTTATCCTTCCATCCCATCAAGAAAATTTCGGCATTGCCGTTGTCGAGGCCTTGGCTTGCAATAAACTGGTGCTGATTTCGGATAAAGTGAACATCTGGAGAGAGATTGCGGATGACTCCGCAGGCTTTGTGGAGCCCGATACCCTGACTGGCACCCAGGCGCTTCTGGCCGCATTCCGTGATCGTGACGCCGCTCCCTCCACGCGGTTTCAGGATTGTTTCACCAAACGGTTTTGCATCGAATACGCCGCTCAAAAAATGCGAGATTCGCTCAAAAATTTGCTGATATGCCCATAAATAAAGACACCCACACGGGGCCAAGTTTTCCCCTTTCCAACCGGCTCACGCGTGTTGCTTGGAATACTGTCCAAGCGACGATTTTTCGATGGAGTCCGCGTCCATTCCACGCGTGGCGTGCTTTTTTGCTCAGCATCTTTGGCGCGAAGCTGGGGATCCGCGTCCACATCTATCCCGGCGTCAAAATCTGGGCGCCTTGGAATCTCGAAATCGGAGATGAAACGGGCTGTGCGGACGGGGTCATTCTCTACTCGCAAGGCACCATCAAACTTGGCAAGCGCGTCGTCATTTCTCAAGGTGCCCACCTTTGTACGGGGTCCCACGATTACGAAAAAGCAGGCTTCCCCTTGATCACGGCACCAATCACCATCGGCGACCACGCATGGGTGGCGGCCGAGGCGTTCATTCACCCCGGTGTCACGATAGGCGAGGGGACTGTGATCGGAGCACGCTCTGTGGTGGCCAAGGACATGCCCGATTGGAAAGTGTGTGCCGGACATCCCTGCCAACCCATCAAAGATCGTAAAAAATTCTAAGCGCATCCTCTTATGAAAAAGCAAATTGCCCAACGATATGGCTGGAACGACAATCAGCAATCCTGCAGCCAAGCCTACCTCGAGCCTGCAGTGCTTTCGATTTGCGATGGATTCAAGCCCACATCCGTGCTGGATATCGGCACCGGCAACGGATCCCTCTTGCCGCTCTGGCTTCGCCAAGGTTGGCAAGTCTCCGCCATGGAGCCGGACGCCGAAGGCTTTCAGATTTCCCAACGCGTCGCTGGTGTCGACGTGCGTCAACTTGGAGTCGGTGATGACCTCCCACAGGAATGGAGGGAAGCCTTCGATGTCGCGATTAGCCTCGAAGTCGTCGAACACCTGTTTAACCCACACCACCTCGTGGAAACCGCCCATGCAGTCCTCAAGCCCGGGGGATGCGCCATCATCTCGACCCCCTACCATGGCTATATCAAAAACCTCGCCCTCGCGCTCTTCGACAAGTGGGACTTCCACCACCACCCCGAGCGTGTCGGGGGACACATCAAATTCTGGTCCAAGCGCACCTTGCGTTCCCTTTTTGAAGGCAATAAGGCGTTCCGCGCGGTCGATTTTCGTGGCGCAGGCAGGGCTCCCTACCTTTGGAATTCCATGATCTGGGTCTTTCAAAAGCAATAACCCTCATCGCATACCACTCATCGCAAATGGTCTCTGTCATTATACTGACTAAAAATGAAGAAAGGGATCTGCCAGCCTGTTTGGAGTCGCTTCGCTGGTGTGATGACATCCACATCCTTGATTCGGGAAGCACCGATGGCACGCGGGACATTGCCAAAGTTCATGGCGCATCAGTCTTATCAAATGAGTTCCAAAGTTTTGGAATTCAGCGCAACTGGGCCATCGACAACTGCCCAGTCCGGCACGGGTGGATTCTTTTTCTCGATGCCGATGAGCGATCCACTCCAGAGTTTCAATCGGCCCTCCACGCGGCCATCACTCAAGCAAAGGAAGACTGTGCCGGTTTTTACTGCTGCTGGAAAATGATGCTGGGCTCGACCTGGCTCAGGCGTGCGGACAACTTCCCCAAGTGGCAATTCCGGCTCTTCCGAAAAGGCCGGGCGAGATTTATCGATGTCGGCCACGGTCAGAAAGAAGGCGCCGTTCAAGGCCGCATCGACTACCTGCGGGAACCCTACCTCCACTACGCTTTCTCCGGGGGATGGCACCTCTGGGAGGAGCGCCACCGCGGCTACGCCAGACAGGAGGCTGCGGAGCGCCGGGGCCGTTCGATCAATCCTCTCCAGATGTTTTCACCGCACGCCTCCCGCAGAAATCCGGCCATCAAACAATGTCTCGGCAGCCTGCCTGGCTGGCCATGGTTTCGATTTTTCTACTCGTATTTTTTAAAAGGGGGCTGGATGGAAGGACCTGGCGCTTTGGAATATTGCAAAAAAATCAAGTGGTATGAGAATCTCATCCAAAAAGAGTTGCGCTCGATGCCACCTTCGCGGCCCCATGACCGAAAAAGTCCCCAATCCAATCAGCAATGATTGGATTTTTTTTGGATCCGACCCTCGCTCTGCTGGCTATTTCTGACTCTTCTCCAGAGAAAAATGCCTGTGGTCGCCAAAAGAAGGAATCCCACGGTGCCGGGTTCTGGCACTGTGGTGAACTGGAGTTGGTTAGAAGAAATTAAGAAGTTCCCGGTTTGACCGGTGGAGAAGAAATTCGCAGTGGTGAAGGTCGTTGTTCCTGTCCAAGTAACGAGGGTGTAGGTTGTTGCTTCCTGTCCTCCGACGAGGTTGAACGTGAAGTTGCCCGTCCCGCTTCGCGAAAAATTTCCGATGATGACGAGTTGATCTGACGATGTAGAATCGGAGGCGAGGTCAAATTTCATCGTTCCATTCGCACTCCATGTGAATGTCTTCACATTCAGCGCCTCCACGGCATCTTGTCCCGGTGAAAGGATGCCTCTGGTCAAAGTGACACTGCCAAGGCTTCCGCTGCCCGCGAGTGTTGCAGTGGAGGCATTCACGGTGGTTGTCCCTGCGGAAGATAGGTTTGAGTTAACGATAAAGTTTCCACCATTAAGGGTCATTGTCCCCGAGTAGGTCTGGTTGCTGCTGGCATTGATAGCCAGTGTCCCGTTGCCGCTCTTGATGAGGTTGGCACTGCCGCTGAGCGACCCGCTGGATCCTATGACTAAGCGGCTGGAGTTGGCTACATTAAATGTCGAGTTGCTTGCGAGAACCACTGCACCGATCGTTCCGTTTCCACCTAGGGTGCCTCCGGCCAAGGTCAGTGTGGCGTTCGTCATATCTGATCCGAGTGTGAGGGTGCCAGCCGAGTGTGTAAGCGCCCCGGAATAACCCGCACCACTACCAATCGAGATCGTTCCATTTCCTTTTTTTGAAAGAGCTCCCGACCCTGAAAATGCTAAGTTTGTTGTTAATATCTGGCCCGAAGCAACATTGAACGTGGAGTTTGCACTTACGATTACGATGCCAAGTGTTGCATTGCCACTGCCATTGAACGTACCTCCGGCCATGTTGAGCGTGGCGTTCGTCATATCCGATCCAATCGTTAGATTGCCGGTCGAGAGGGTCACAGTGCCCGAATACGCGTTGGCATTGCCGATAGTGAAACTTCCGTTGCCGGTTTTAGAGAAATTCGCGCTTCCGGAAAATGTGGAACTCGCAGCGAGTGTCTGGTTGGCGGAAATCTCGAACTGGGAATCACCGTTCAGCGTTATGGGACCTACCGTTCCGTTGCCTGACACGATGCCTGAATGGACGATGAGTGAGGCTGAGGACATGTTGGAATTCACGGTCAACCGCCCCGCATTGAGTGTGGCAGTGCCGTTGTAGGTTTGGGATCCTCCATTACCTATCGCCAGCTCGCCGGTTCCGTTTTTTGAAAATGCTTGGCTTCCCGAGAAGGTTGTATTGGCGAAAATGCGATTTCCTTCGGCAATATCGAAGACCGTGCTGCTACTGATTCTGATCCCAGCGACCGTTGTGTTTCCCGTGAATGTTCCCCCATTGAGGTTGATCGTGGCAGATGTCATGTTGCTCGAATACACAAGTAGTCGACCCTCATTGATGTTCGCCGTCCCAGAGTAGGCGTGGGTAAGATTGCTGTTCAGGATCAAGTCCCCGGTCCCGGTTTTTGTCAAGTTGCCGCTTCCGCCCAAGAGGGTATGTGCGCCCAAGGTGATCTGCTGTCCTGCGCTGCTCTCCAGAGTGGCATTTCCACTGATCGTGAGATTCACGCGCCCGCCGTTGGTGGCATCGGTGCCCGTGATGGTGAGGTTGGATCCCGAGATATTCCGCAGTGTTGCGCTGGTGATGTTGAGGGTGCGTGACGAAGTCGAATTGTTGAAAATACCCGCGCCAGCGCTGATCGTTTCGGCACTGAGATTTCCGCCAGTGAGATTGTAAGTTGGTATAAATTGCGCCGAGGTCGAATTTCCACCCTTCCCGAGAGTCAAATTTCGGGCAACCACTTCGCCTCCACTTTGAGTAAATGTCGAGGTAAGAGTCATCGAGCCCACACTGGTTTTCTCTCCTAAAATCATGCTCTCCACAGTCAGGGATCCTGCGCTCATCGTTAGTGAGGAGGTGTCTGCTATCGCGGCGGTTGCACTATGCCTGCCTATGATGAGATCACTCACTACGGCATCCAATGTTCCTCCGCTGAGATCAACGATTCCGCTGCCAGCTTTGGTGATTCCCAGAGTGTGACCGATGATCCAAGTAGGAAGGGCGCCTGTCCCGTTCGATGAACGCAACTTGAGAGTGGCATTGGAAGAGGCTGCTTGGAAGCTCATCATCGCTAAAGCCGCAGTGTCATCGGAATACGAATAACCAATGGTCAATGAATCGGTAAAAATCGCATTCGTTTTTCCAAGCGCAACACGTAGAGAATTTTGGGATGTTGTTGCTGCTCCTCCGAAGAGAGTCTGGCTTGCGGTGATGGTATTTGTTCCGTTCGTGGAAAAGATAAATCCGCTTGGGCTTGCGCTGCTATTTGATCCCGCTTGTAGGGTCAGGTTGCCTGAAGTTCCGTTGAATGTGAACGCACTTAATTCAGAAAAGGTGATATTGGCCCCGTTGGAGAGTCCTATGATTGTGTTGGTGGCGGAGTTGTTAATGACAAGGCTTCCCCCCGTGACGATCGAGTCACCGCTTCCACCTGAGGTTGTGGTGAACGATGAGACGGATTGTGTAGTATTTCCAAGATTAAAGGTGCCTCCACCCATGGCTATGGCGCCTCCATTCAGGGCGCGGATTTGCCCCAGAGTGAGAGTGCCACTTTGAATCGTCGTCGTCCCCGTGTAGGTATTCTCTCCGGATAAGGTCAAGGTGAAGGCTCCTGTTTTTGTGAGGCCGCCAGCCCCGGAGATGACGCCCGAGAAATCTGTGCTGCTGGAAGCATTGGAAGTGAGTGTATAACTCCCAAGGGATAGGCTTCCAAATCCTGCAAGAGGGCCGAGATTTTGATCGGCCCCCAAAACAATTCGACCGCCATTGATGGTCGTGATTCCCGTGAAGCTGCTTGTTCCTGAGAGGACGAGGTCGCCGGTTCCGTTTTTTGTGAGCATTCCAGTGCCCGATAAAAGAGAATCACTACCGAGAGTGATATTCCCATTCGAGGCATGGAAAATGGTGCTGCCACTGATGCTGAGATTCATCAATCCTCCGCTTGCGCTTGACGCACCCGTGATCGTGAGATTCGAGCCTGAAATGTTAGAGAGTGTCGCATTTCCGCTCATAGCGAGGGTTCGATTTGATGAAGATGTAAAGTTCCCGCCACCCGCTTGAATCACGCCGGCCTCGAGTCTCCCGCCGCTTATTTCATAGAGTGCTGTTATTGTTGAGTTTTCGGTTCCAGACTGGCCAAATTCCAATGTTTGCGTGCTCACATTTCCTCCGGATTGATAGATGGCTCCACTCAGCCCAATCGTGCTGGATCCGGATTTGTTGGCCAGACGGATCGTATCGGCGGTGAGAGTGCCACTGGACATCTTGAGCCATGAGGTGCTTGTGACGGAGGCGTTGTTATTGAGTCCAACGGTCAGATTGCCCACCAAGGCGTCGAGGGTGCCGCCCAACAAGTCCACGGTTCCCTGCCCAGATCGCGTGCCTGTATCTGCGGTCACCTCGCCGATCGTCCATTCTCGAACTGCTGCTGTGCCGTTCGCAGAGCGCAGAACGAGGCTCGGATTGGAAAGCCCGGATTGGAACGCAAGAGCGGCAGTCGAATTTGTTGATCCCACCTTGAAAACATCGGCGCGGATCGTGTTGGTCGTGCCGAGGTTCACATTCGCAGAGTAGGCTGCACCGGTCGCATTGCCTCCAGCGTTCGTCCTTCCAAAAAGAACAGTTTGCCCAACAAGCGTGTTCGTTCCGTTGGTGGAGAGGATCAGTGTATTCGTTGTTGTCCCTGCGGTGGTTCCCGATTGAAAGGTGAGATTCGAAGAGGCGCTCCCTGCTGTGAAGGCACTTAAATTCGCCAATGTTAAAGTGAATAGGCCTCCTCGCCCCCCCAGGGAAATGTCTCCGCCACCAGAGATCGTGAGTGAGCCGTTGGAAATCGACATGGCAGAACCAGCATTGCTGGATTCGGTGATAAGATTTGAGATCGCTTGGGAATTGCCTCCCAAGCTGATGGAGGCATTGCCAAGGCTTGTGAAAGATAGTGTGCCACTCGAAAGAAAACTGCCAGCAGCAAGGGAAAGGTTCACGCTCGCGGTGGAACCAGACGCCGAGAGCGTAGTGGCTCCGGAATGGGTATTGGCTCCGTTCAGCGTAAAATTTCCATTCGTGAATGTCAGGTTACCCGATCCTTTGATAGCCCCATCAATAATCATCCCAGAAAGAGTGGCCTGATTGTAAAAAGTTACATTCGACCCCGGTGAAATCGTAAGAGTCTTGCTGGCAGCAAATGTCGTCGTCAAATTTCCGCGCAACTGGAATACTGTATTCGACCCCGAAAAAGATAAATTCCCGCTTCCAAAGTTTCCGGCTTGGTTGAACCAGACCGTGCCGTCCTCGATCGACACATCTCCCGTCAGATTGTTCATGTCCAACGTATTCGTATTAAAATTTAATATTCCGTTTCCGGTTTTTCGAAATCCTTGCGATCCGACGAGTTCCGTGAGAATCGCGAGGCGGCCAGTATTCACGGATAATATTGGCGCTCCGCTGGTGGAATTCAGGGTTATGCTGCCAGCAAATGTCGTGGAGTTGCCTAAGCGAACTGTTCCTGAACCGTTCGTAGTAATCGATCCCACGATTGCAGTGCCATTTCCCGCCGTTGGAGTGGACACATCATAGGTTGTCACGGAATTGTTTGTGAATGAGACGATATCCCCCGGTTCGTCGGGATAGCCGGTAGCATTTCCTGAGATCGTCCAGTTACCAGGACTCGTCCAACTACCATTTCCTCCATTCCAGGTAAATGTGGACTGGGAAAAAGCCCGCTCGAAGGACAAAAAAGTCCCCACTAATAAAAACAGAAAAAAAATCACCGATTGGAATTTGGAGGATCGGAAAGACACTTTCATTTATATTACACCAAAGTGACATAATTCGCAATAGCAGAATTTCATTTTTCATCGCGCTTTTAAGGGTGGAATGCATTAGGGATTTCAAGCGTCAGAAATGCATTTTTTAAATCGGCGATTTTTTATGTTGGTCCTTGGCTTCTGCCTTGCTGGGATAGTGCTTGCGGCGGCGGCTTGTGCCCTTGCGCCATCACCGGATATGAAGTCGCTCTCGTGGTTGCCGCGTTTCGTGGCGCGCTGGGCGGATGCCGAGCCGACTTTTCGGAATTTTCCTGCTTTTGCGGCTCTGGCTTTCGTCGCCACGCTTTTTTTCTTTTTGTGTGCGCGCTCGGCTTCTGGCGCTGCGGCATTTTACGCGATGTTTCTGGTTTCTCTTTTTTCGCTCGCGCTCGAGATTATTCAACTGAAACTCCCAGGCCGTTTTTTTGATCCCCTCGATATCGCGTGGTCGATCACAGGGTCGTTTGCCGGTTCGAGTGCGGGTTTTTTTCTTGGCCTGCTTCTCGCAGCACTTTTTTCTCGCCGTGGATGAAGTAGCAAAAACATCCCTCCTCGGTGTGCATCTCGCAAAGGTCTCCATTGCCGAGGCCGTTGCGTCCGCCCGCAACGGGGGGCTTGTCCTCGCCCCTTCCGGACCTGGCTTGTGTGATCTGGAGACCGACCCCCACTATCGCGATGCGCTGCTCGCCGCCGATTTGAACCTGCCCGATAGCGGGCTTGCGATCCTTCTCATGAGGCTCCTTGGCCTGGGGCGCTTGCCACGCACATCCGGCCTTGGTTTTTTGGAAGCGGTTTTGGAATTGCCGGAGTTGAAAAAAAACCACAACTCATTCTGGGTCATGCCCTCCCAAGCGGCCATGCATTTCAATCTTCAGTGGCTCGCATCCCGTGGCTTGGGGATAGGGGAAGAGGATTGTTATGTTGCTCCTATTTATTCAAAAACTGGAGAGGTCTCAGACCAGCTTCTCCTTGCAGCGCTGGAGGCAAGGAGACCTCTATTCATCTTCATTTGCACCGGTAGCGGCAGTCAGGAAAAGCTCGGCCACTGGCTTAAGGATAATCTTTCGCACAGCCCAGCCATTTGCTGCATTGGTGCGGCAATCGGATTTCTGAGCGGTGAGCAGGTGCGCATTCCCATGTGGGCCGACCGCGTTTGCATCGGATGGTTGCTGCGGTGCCTCTCGGATCCGCGCCGCTTCGTTCCTCGATATCTTCGCGCGACACGACTCTTCTGCCTGATCCTTCGCCACGGAAAAAATGCTCCGCCACTGCGCGGGCACTGAGAATTTCAATATGCGGTCTTTTGAGGAAAGAAAACCTGCCAGGCGGTTTGGGCCACAATGACAATATCCACCAGCGGGGAATAATTTTCGATGTATTCCAAATCCGACTCGATCCGTCGCACGATGTCCTCGTCGCTCTTGGCCTCCCCCCGCATGCCGCGAACCTGCGCCAGGCCTGTCAGGCCCGGTTTCACAATGCTTCGGACATTATACGCATTCAGGAGACGCGCCCAGTTGCTGTTGTGCTCAGGCAAATGCGGGCGTGGCCCCACGACACTCATCTCACCGCGAAGCACGTTCAAAAATTGAGGAACCTCATCAAGTGAGGTCTTCCGAAGCCAACGTCCAGCGGAAAAAATTCGGATGTCATTGTGACTGGCTTGGCGAGAATCGGATTCCGATCCAGTGTGCATCGTACGAAATTTAAAAATCTCAAACTGCTGTCCTCCGAGGCCTGTCCGCTTTTGCCTGAAAAACAATGGTCCGCGGGATTGCAAACGATGCAGACCCCAGACAAGAACGCACAGCAAAGGCATAGCCAAAAATAGAGCGGTCGATGCAATGATGATGTCGAATAAACGCTTGGTGGCCCGGTTTAAAGGACTCTCCAGCGGCTCTCTTCTGAAGTGGACAAAGTTCAAACCATCAATTTCTGCACTCCAAGCGCGTGCCCCGAAACGATGCTCCAAGTCGTCCCAAAAAATGAGCCGTGAGCCTTGGCTTTCTGCAAGTTCAAGGGCAATCGTCAATTCCCGATGGTCTGCAGGAGGCTCCATCCACATTAAAACATCGGGTTTGTAAGTATAAAAAATGCGTTCAATTTCATGTGGGCTCCCTAAGACATTAGCCTGCATTTCGCCTGTCTTGAAGCCCTCAGGCGCAGCTATACCCACGACTGTGATTCCCATTCGCTGTTGGCGCTTCAACCAAGCTGTAAGGCGCTCCTCCTTTCGTAACTCAGTCTCCCTCGTCACCAGCAAAAAGCTTTGTCGAGTGCTTTTTGAAAAAACCAAGGGAAGCACAAAATGCGGCATCGCAAGGTTCGTGGCCGCAAGCGTGACATAGAGGATCGGCAGCCAAGAAAAGAGGAAGACGCGAGAGATTTCCTTATCCTTCGTCGCAACAAGAAAGACAGCCATCACGATTCCAATAAAAAGTGTTTGCCGGGCTGCCAAATTCAACCTTGCTGGGAATAACCCCGAGAGCCTTGCTGCGTCGTCATTGGCGCAGTAAGCCGCACGTAGCAGCAGCGAAGCGATCGCAATCAAAGCGTAGAAACTATATGCCGTAAATCCGCCCAGTAGCGCCTTGCCTCCGAAGAGCGTGACAATCGCAAACCAACCAGCAAAACAAGCAAACACCGCCACAGCCTGAAATAGCGCGTGGATGGAAACCGCACCCCTTTGTCGTTCGCGGATCATTTTGTAAGTCGCAACATAACTAAGCTTTGCTGCTATACCTTAGCTCTTTCTGATCGGACGTGAATTTTATTTTTTCCATCCCTCGCTCCACGTGGCTTCATTCCCCACGCCAAACCTGCAATCGTCATGGCATACAATCCCAGGGACGGGATTTGAAAGGGAAAGTCCACCAATGCGTGCGCGACAATCCCAACAAGACAAAATGCACAACCTGCGGCCAGAATCCGGCCTTCACCCAAGTTCTTTTGAGTCGCGCAGGAAACGGCTCGAACTATTGCGCAAAAAAGAAGAACGAACCAAACACCCGCTCCCAGCCATCCCCATTCCATAGGAGTTTGGAGCGCATCCGAGTGAGCCTTGTCCCAACGCCCAGCGACCGCACTTCCCGACTTGTTACGATGAATCTCAAACATCTTTTCAAATGTTCCAGGTCCGAACCCCAAAGGCCCGGCTTCTGGCAGAGCGCTTGATGCGATCACTTGATAAGTCTGGTATCTTCCATCCTCTTGGAACGTTGTTTTCCAAAAGCCGAGCTCCCATCGCGATTGTGTTTTTTCAAGCCCGAAAGAGAACGCAAGGATCACTACGAGGGTGGTTAAAGTGAGGGCCAATCCAAATCCAGCAAGATTTCCAAAACGTTTAAAAGTTTTCATTGCCAGCAGGCTCAATGAAATCGCCATCCCAATAAGCAAAACCGCACAGATCACATTAGCCGCTCTTGAGACATTTACGAACCCAGCGGCAGCAGTAAGCAAAGTGGCCAGAGTCCAAAAGACTCTGGCTTTTTCATTCCCTGCAATCATCCAGTTCTTTGCTGCCAGAGCGCTCATCAATGGTAGGACAAGGTTGATAAATGCTCCCGCATTCGCGTGGTAACGAAAAACGGAAAAAAAGGTTTCTCCAAGATTGGAGTCCAAATCCCAGAAAATCGAAGGGGCATTGGTGAGCCTCTGAGCAAGACCCAATACGACCAGACTCAGGCCAGTTGCTGCAATCGTGACCCAGACCCTGTCCCGCCAGACACGGCTTGCCGCGAGATCACAAGATATACAAAAAGCGCCGAGAATTCCTGTAGCCAGAAGCACTGAAGGTAGAGCAAGTGCCGCATCCATGAATCCTGGCCAACCAGGAAGCTGTTGTTCATTACGAACAAAAACCTGAGCCGACTCGATAAAACGCGACTTGGAATTCCACGTGAGAAACCACGATTGAATCAGTAACACAAAAACACCTAGCGCGACTGTGCCGGGTAGGCGTGGCCAGCGGCGCCGCGCAGCCAACCCAACCAAAAAAAGAAACGTATTTGCGATCAATAGAAAAGAGACTGTCGTCCGAGTCCATTCGCGCGTGCCCCCATACAACCAAGCGACTAGAACAAGGTTTATTAAAAAAAACCAGCGCGCAGCTGTGAGGGGGATATCTGAGAACACTGAGCGATTCATTGACAAGCGACCAACATAGGAATCCCTCCCAATGCGTCAATGCGGTTGCATGCCGAGCGCGTT
>VFJO01000269.1 GCA_009886045.1 Verrucomicrobiota bacterium | reverse complement strand
CCATCGGCTCGTTCATCTTCATTGGCCCGTCGGGCGTCGGCAAAACGGAGCTGGCCAAAGCCCTGGCCTGGTTCATGTTTGACGACGAAGACGCCCTGGTGCGGATTGATATGTCCGAATACCGGGAGCAGCATACGGTCAGTCGGCTCTTTGGAGCGCCTCCCGGCTATATCGGCTACGAAGAAGGCGGCCAGCTGACGGAAGCCGTCCGCCGTCGCCCGTACCGTGTTCTGTTGTTCGACGAAATCGAAAAAGCCCACCCCGATGTCATGCACCTTCTTCTGCAAATCCTTGAGGAAGGAAAAATCACCGACTCGCTCGGCCGCAAAATCGATTTCCGCAACACGATCATCATCATGACCTCAAACGTGGGCGCCGAGTTGATTAAAAAGCAGACCACGTTGGGTTTCGGCGCGCCTCTGGCCGGAACGGACAATTACGACGTGATGAAGGATAAAATCCTCGGAGAGGCAAAGCGTGTCTTCAAGCCCGAGTTCATCAACCGCCTCGATGATCTGATTGTTTTCCACTCACTCGAAAAACCGGACCTCATCAAAATCGTGGACCTCGAAATCAGCAAAGTTGTGGAGAGAATCAAGACGAAGGATATTCACCTCACCCTCGACTCCACTGCTCAGGAATTCATCATTTCTAAGGGGTATGATCCAACCTATGGAGCCCGTCCGATGCGCCGCGCCGTAGAGAAATACATTGAAGACCCTATGGCTGAGGAAGTTCTCAGGGGGAATATCAAGCCGGGTGATGCCGTTGCCGTTCAACGCGATGGTGACAAACTCGGTTTCATCATTGCCCACAAAAGCGAGCAACCGGTTGCAGAAACCTCCGCAAGCGAAAGCGTCTAATTCCTGCCAATTTCATTTGCCGTGTCATACCAAAAGCTAAATGCTCTTGGACTCTACTGTAGCGGCGGTCTATGACCGCCGATGGTTAACGACTCCGGCGCTCATAGAGACGCCGCAAGCTAAAACGTCGCGCTAAAGTTCAAAGCCTAATAGATATTAGTATCAGCAGGAGAGATCGTTGCTCTCTTACTGAACAAACTTCAGTGCCCAGTCGAGCCAGAGCGGGATCGTGATGAGGCTTGCCAGCGATGTGGCAAGTACAATTCTCAGGGCGGTGCTCATATCGCCACCATTCATTTTTGCCAAGACGACCGGAAAAACAGCGGTCGGCATGGCGGATTGCACAATGAGAACTGCCCGCAGATCTCGATTGATCGGGAGCCACACTGCGATGAGGAGGATCATAATAGGAAGGACTCCAAGTCGAAGAATGAGTCCGAGAAAAATCGTGTCCCAGCCGCTTCGTGCTATACCCGGTCTCATGTGATCGGCCAGCACAGCACCGGTGACAAGAAGACCAACGGGAACAGCGCAGAGCCCGAGCATGTGCCAAGCGGCATCCACTGATTGCGGAACCCATTGAGCAGTTCCGATTGCGTTGAGGGTGATGGCTGCAGCAACGGATAGAATGGGCGGGTTGAGCAGGATTTTTTTCCAATTCCCGCTGGCTCGTCCGCCTGGCATGAGAGCAACGCCCAGCGTCCACATGGCAATATCCACTCCCATATTGAATGCGAGCAGCACACCGACGACATCCCGATCAAAGAGTGCGATGCAAATCGGAAGCGGTATGTAGCCGTAATTCTGAAGTCCCGCAACGGATGAAAATGTGCGCGCAATTTTCGAATCGCGCAGAGCCAATTTTCCAGCGATGAGGCAGACCCCATAACCAAGCGTTGGAATGAGAAAGCCCAGAAGCGGTGGCAAAATCCAGTTCGAGGGGTGGGCGAGAGCTTCATTGCCAATAATAACGTCCAATGCGAGGCAGGGAACGAAGAGGTTGACCAGTACCCCGAGCAAAGAGCGATCCCCCTCCTCCGTAAAGACACCAGCTTGGCGTAGGGCATAGCCGGAGATGATCACCAAAAAAACCGGAAGGATCAGATGGAGTAGATTGGGAGATGCGGACATTTCAGGCTGAAATCGGCATGCGGTTAGTAGGCAGGATTAACATGCCGAGCGGGATTCCCTGACCTCAAATGGGTTGGTGCTGGGCATGAGCTTACCCGCAGAGTTGCCGGAAGGCCGTCTCGTCAAGAATGGAGATACCGAGTTCGCGAGCTTTATCAAGTTTGCTTCCTGCGTCCTCCCCGGCAAGCAGGTGGGTGGTTTTTTTGCTGACGCTGCCTGTGACTTTGCCCCCGAGGAGGCGGATCGTCTCGGCAACTTCCTCACGCGACTGGGAGAGCGTTCCCGTAAGCACCCAAATCGTGCCCTCCAGGCGGTTACTCGTGGCCTCGGTCGGGGTGTCAGCTTCGCCAAAGTTGAGCTTGGCAGCGCGGAGGGATTCCAAAAGCGCAAGGTTCTCCGGCTTTTGAAACCACGCATGGATGGCCATAGCCATGATCTCGCCGATCGAGTGGATGCTGAGGAGGGTCTCCACGGTGGTCGTGGAGAGGGCGTCAATCGTGTGAAACCGGTTGGCGAGATCGCGGGCGGATGTGATGCCAATGTGTGGGATGCCAAGGCCGTTGAGAAGCCTCCAGAGAGAGCAAGATCGGCTCTCTTCTATGGCCGCGAGGAGATTTGAGGCGCTCCTTTCACCCATGCGCTCCAAGTGGAGAAGGGCTTCCCGTTGCAAGGTGTAGATATCGGCGATGCTTTTCAACAGCCCGGCATCAACGAGTTGGGAGACGAGTGCTTCGCCGAGCCCTTCGACATTCATCGCCTGTTTCGAGGCGAAGTGCTCGATGCGGCGGCGAACTTGTGCACCGCAGGAGGGGTTCGTGCATTTCCAAGAAACGCCATCCTTCGAAACGAATGAGCCACAGGACGGACACTGTTTTGGCATTTCAAAAATCAATTCGGAGCCGTTGCGCAGGCCCTTTCTGACCTCCACAATTGCAGGAATCACTTCGCCGGCTTTTTCAACGAGTACGGTGTCACCGATCCGTATGTCCTTTCGGTGGATCTCCTCTGCGTTATGGAGGGTTGCACGGGAGACGGTACTGCCGGAGACAAAGATGGGTTCCAGCTCAGCCACTGGGGTAAGCGTGCCGGTGCGGCCGACTTGGATCGTGATATCGAGGAGTTTTGTTTCGGCGCGCTCGGGTTCGTATTTATAGGCTATGGCCCAGCGTGGGGCCTTAGCGGTGGAGCCGAATTCGCGACGTAGCGTGAGGCTATCGAGCTTCACGACGGCGCCATCAGTCTCGTAGGCAAAATCATGGCGCAGGGCGTCCATTTGTTGAACGGCAGCGTTCACGGAATCCTCATCCGAGCCTTCCAAAATCCTCTCAGAAATCGGAAGGCCCCACTTTTGCAGGGCAGCGAGCATTTCGCGGCCTGTGGCGGGTTGTTCGCCAGTCCAGGCACCGATTCCATAGAAAACAGCTGAAAGGCGTCGGGACGCGGTGATGGAGGGATCGAGCTGCTTAATCGAGCCGGCGGCGGCGTTGCGCGGATTTGCAAATGGCGGCAGCCCGTCTTCATCCCGCTCGGTGTTGAGTTGTGCAAAGACAGCCTTAGGCAGATAGACCTCACCACGAACTTCGACTTCCGCCGGGATCTGGCCATGAAGCTTGTGTGGGATATTCGAAATCGTGAGAACGTTTTGTGTCACGTCATCGCCCGTTACCCCGTCGCCGCGCGTGGCGGCGCGCATGAGCCTGCCTTTTTCGTAAAGGAGGGAAATAGCCACGCCATCCACTTTCGGTTCCACAGTGAAATGAATCGGGCGGCCTTCAGCGAGCTTGCGCACTCGAGTCACGAACTCCCGCAGTTCCTCCGGGGAGTAGGTATTATCCAAGCTCTGCATCGGCACGATGTGTGTGCTCGGAGCAAATTCTTCGAGCGGCTTTCCTCCGACCTTGCGGGTGGGGGAGTCGTCGTTGGCAAGTTCGGGGTGGGCCTTTTCGAGGTCGGCAAGTTCGCGCAGGAGGGTATCGAACTCGGAGTCCGAAATTTCGGGCATGGCATGCTCGTAATAGAGGCGGTTGTGCTTCTCGATTTGCTCTCGCAAGTCTTCCACCCGGGCCGTTGCACGGGTGGATTCTTGGTCAAACAATTCCAACGGCTCGGAACTTGGCTTCAACATGGCGGAAGTGGCGGTCAGGCGCGCAGGCGTCTTCGATTTCCTCTGCGGAGAGGTGTGCGGAGACGGTTGGTTCCTCGGCAAGATTCTTGGCGAGCCCGCCCTTCTCGCGCCAAGTCCTCATGGCGGCTCGTTGAACAGCCTCGTAGGCGTCTTTGCGCTCCATGCCCTTCTCGGTGAGCATGAGAAGCGCGGACTGGCTGGCGTAGAGACCACCGGTGAGGTCCATGTTGCGACGCATGTTTTCGGGATAGACGATGAGCTTGGAGACGAGCTTTGTGAGTGTGACCAGCATGTAATCAAGAAGGGTGCAACTATCCGGAAGAATGATGCGCTCGACCGAGCTGTGGCTGATGTCGCGCTCATGCCAGAGGGCGACATTTTCGAGGGCGGCCATGGCATTTCCGCGAACCACGCGGGCGAGTCCGCTCAGGCGTTCGCCGGTGATCGGGTTGCGCTTGTGCGGCATCGCACTGCTGCCCTTTTGTCCCTCGCTGAAATACTCCTCCACTTCGAGCACTTCCGTGCGTTGCAGATGCCGGAATTCGGTTGCCCAGCGGTCGATGCTCGAAGCGATAAGTGCGAGATTCGTCATGAATTCCGCGTGGCGGTCGCGTTGGAGAATCTGGGTGGAAAGTGCCGCGGGCTTGAGATTTAGGCGTTCGCAGACACGGCGTTCCACCTCGGGATCAAGATGGGCGTGGGTTCCCACAGCGCCGCTGATTTTTCCAACCTTTATGCGCTCGCGCATTTCGCGGAGACGCTCCAAGCTGCGAGTGAACTCATCATACATGACTGCCATCTTGAGTCCGAAACTGATTGGCTCTGCATGGATGCCATGGCTGCGGCCGATCATGGGTGTGAATTTGTGCTCGGTGGCGCGAACGGCGACGGCCTCGCGCAGCGCGAGGAGATCTTTTTCGAGAATGTTGCAGGACTCGAGCATCTGGACGGCCAGCGTGGTATCCAGAAGGTCCGAGGACGTCAGGCCCTGGTGAATCCAGCGTGCCGCTGGGCCAACTCGGGATGCGACATCTTCTATAAAAGCAATGACATCATGGTTTGTGCGTTTTTCGATCTCGCGAACGGAGTTGATGTCGAAGGAGCCTTTGGCTCGGATCGTGGCAGCGTCCTCCTTTGGGATTGTTCCGAGCTCTGCCATGGCCTCACAGGCCAGGGTTTCGATTTCGAGCCAGATTTCGAGTTTGCGCTGTTCGGTCCAGACGGACCTCATGCCGGGCAGTGAGTAGCGTTCAATCATTGTGTAGGCATGTATTTAAACCCGAGGAATGACTTCCACGCAATCCGCTCGTCAAAAATCTTGTTGGTTTTCATTATTCCACTTGTCGCCTAGCCAAGCACGGCGGATAGAGGGGATATGTCCAAGCGCCCCTACCTTTTACTCCTCACGCTTTCCCTTGCTCTGATCTCCTGCAATACCAAGGAGCGTGTTGCTCGTAATCATCAAGCCGCCCGCGCATGGCTCTCTGCAAATCCTTCTTCGGGAAATACCCGTGTTGCAGGAAATTGGAAGTGTGAAGACCCGGCTTGGGGTTTCGTGAAGCTGAAGCAATCGGGAAGCCACGTTACAGGATCAATGGGAACGCTGACTCTGGAAGGCCACGTCCAAGGCAAGGATCTCTATTTCGTGATCTCGGACAAAAACGTTGCCCGCTACTCAGCTATCCTCAGGAAGAAAGCCCAGACACTCTCAGGATTTTACTCTGCTCATCTGCCATTCAGTACAAAAGATCAGAAGACACTTTTGCTCAAACGGTCGGTAAATTGATTTTTCCCTCCGAGGTCTCGGTATCCTCGTGCCGCTGCATTGCTAATATGGGCCAAACTGTCTGAAAAATTTTGGCGGCGCTCATCTTTCGAGGACCTGACAACGGCGCCTGAATGGCGAAGAGAGTATCCGCGAGGAAATAGGCTGGTTGGTAGTAGTGCGATCTCAACTTGCAAAATGTCCTCCATGATTCCTCTCGGTCTTTTCGGAGGCTGATTCCATTATCGGCCATGAAGGCCATTGCCCAGTCCCACTCGCTTCGGCTGGTGCCTGGTTTTTGTATTGGCTCTGTTGACGCCGATTTGCTGTGGAGGATTTCGGACTCGATGCGCCAGGTGCTGATGCCTTCCGTATCGAGTCGGGCATTCGTGCGCGCGATTTCGGCAAGTCTGATCGCGTGGAGAGTCTCTGCACCCTCCGCGATGAAGCGGATCAGCCTTAAGTCGGGCTCCTCTTCCATGACCGCAAGACGGATTGCCGCTGCATCCAGCATGCTCAGAAGTATAGTGACTCAGTGCCTCTTTGGAATGGGCGAGCGAAAGTGACTAAGAATCGAGTAAACGTAGTGCGTGACGCGCAGCGTGCACATCCAACTGACGAGTTTGTCTGTGGATATCGCGTCTAAGGATCCTTTGATGAGCTTTAGCCGGACGAGAAACTCGGGCCCCCAAGCCGGTTCCCCACAAAGCAGGGCAACTTCGCTCATAAGCGACTCCCTCGCCGTGTAGGCCGAGTAGAGGGTGAGGAGATAGCCGATAAAAACAGCGATCACCGTGCTGCCCATAAAGGCAGCGGCAAAGACGACGGCTAGGCCTAGTGGACCTAACTTTTCAGTAATACCGAGGGTCGTCAAACCCGAGCCAGCTTGTAATATGGCTTGAGGAAAAGTCAGGCCGCTGACCCCATAAAAAAGTAATGCGAAAGCGCCCACAAAGATTCCCAGAAAAACGGCAAGGAAAAGCAGGATGGTTGATGGTCCTTGAGCCGCCAGAAACCTATCAATCTGCCCATAGTTTTTCATGCGCGATGCGCAGGAGTGAAAGAAAAGATGCAGGCTCTTGGCGAGAATCCGTGTGAGAAACCCTGCCGTGGGCCTCGGCACCAACATCACCCCGACAGCTGCTGTGATTGCGGCCCAGAGAACCCAGATGCCTGCAAGCAAAGAACCCAAGCGCAAAACGTCATTCAACCAATTGCCCGTCAATGACGATGCAAGTGGGAGCAGGAGGGGGAATGTTCCGGTTATTGCATGCATTCCCTCAAGAAATGCAAATTAGATCCCGCTTATCACGAAGAAAAAAAATTCTGATGGAATTGCATTTCTACGTATAACGAGCTTAATTTCTTCTCAAATGATCCCTCTTCTCATCGCGGGCGGTTCCCTCATCAGCACATTCAGCGCACCTCCGTTGCCGGATTTCATGAATCATACCTTAAACGGCACGCCTGTAAGAGTCGCAGAGGTCGTGTGCCGCACGCGCTGGGGCACTCCGATGATGCCAGATGGTAAGGGAAGCTACAATCTTACGGCGGCACCTAATGCGATCTACATCCAGAGGAGTCTCATTCAGCCCCCAAAGACCGATACCCCGATTTTCCGCCCGGGCACTCCCTATCCCTTACCCTTGCAGACCACAGCGGCCACCATCATGCAGCCAGTGCTCCCATAGGGACTCTGCGAGGACCGGTAGACAGCTTCGATTTGCTTTTTACTGCAAGATTTGAAAAAGCCGATCACACCGGGTGTTTTTAATATCCACTGGTTTTCGCTTCTTAACGCTGTCTCGTTCCAGATTATCCTCGGAGCGCCTATTATTCTTTACGCCAAAAGTATTGGCGCCACATCCACTGCGGTTGGGATATTAGCGGCTTTCACTCCGTTAATGACGGTGCTCCAGTTACCGGCTGCAAAGTGGTTGCCGGTTTATGGCTACCAGCGATTTGTTTTGATGGGATGGGGGCTTCGGACCATTTTCATCTTTGCCGTTGCGGCGGTGCCCCTGTTGTCGTTTTTGAATGATGTCGCCAAGCTGGTGTTTCTAGTTGCGGCTCTCTTTGTTTTTAATTTCCTGCGCGGAATAGCATCCACCGCTTGGATGCCGTGGATCGCTGCCTTGATTCCAGAGGAGGAGAAGGCGAGATTTTTATCGCGCGACCAGATTTTTATGTTCTGCGGGTCGCTCATCGCCTTGCTTTTTTCAGCACTGCTTATGGCGGGGGATGTGGCCTCTAGCGAATACTCACTCGTATTTCTTGTGAGCGCACTTGCTGGAACTGCGGCGCTTTATTTCATTAAGCGAATTCCGGACGTCTGCGGCAGCGAGCAGATGAGGAAATCCTCGGAGCCTGTTCCTTGGAGGAAAATTCTTTTTTATCCCCCGTTTTTTTCGCTTCTGGTCTTCAATCTTCTCTTTGTGATCGTTGTGGGCAGCTTGGGGGTCTTCACCATTGAGTATCTGCATGAGTGGCCGGGGTTCAGTGTCTCTCAGGTGCTTTATTTGAGTGGGTTGTCGTTTATTGGGGCCTTGGTGAGCCTTCCATTTCTTGGAAAACTCCTCGATCGCTTTGGCTGCAAGCCGATTCTTGCTGCAGCGCTGATACTTTTTGGTGCCGTTATTGGAGGTTGGTTTCTCCTGGCTGCAGGCGTTATTCCCTGCCAGAAGCGGGTCGTTTGTCTTTTGAATTTCGCCTCGGGAGTCGCTGGTGCTGCCTTCAACATTGCGAATGCGAGGATCATTTTTGCGACCATGCCCCAGATGGGTCGTAATCATTTCTTTGCTCTCTTCACCGTTATCAGCAGCCTTGGGCTTGGTGCGGCGCCAGTCGTGTGGGGTATCTCGCTAGACTTCATTGGAACTTATGAAGCCGTGACTGGTAGCCTGCATTGGAAACGGCACAGTATTTATTTTGCAGTCCTCTTTCTTCTCAACCTTTTCACGCTTCTCCAAGTCTCCCGACTTCGTGAACTGCACGACTGAACCCCCAAACGGATTTTTAAACAGGATGATCCGCCTAAGGAATTAAAAAAACTCGGCGCGTGCACCTCGGCCTTCACTCGGAAAGCTGGTCTAGCGGTAATAGACTGCTGTGTGGCCGACTTGCTGAACGAGGAGCGAGTTTGTCTTGGAGGCGAGGTCCTTTGAAAGGGTTTTGCGTTCCTCTTTAAAGCCTTCGAACCGGATTTTCAGGAGATGGTGCAGATTGAGTTGCTCCTCGAGAGCGGCGAGAAATTCGGGAGTGGCTCCTGCTTTTCCGAGTTTAAGGACGGGTTTGAGAAGTTGGGCGCGGCTTTTGAGTTCGCTCAGGCGAGGTTCGAGTGACATAAAGCGTTTAGGCCTGTGGCGGAGAGGATCGGACGGGACGTTTGCGGATGGTGATACGTTTGACCCGGGCGTCATCGGGAGGGCTCCAAGTGGTGAGTTCAGGGTCATCCTTGAAGACATTATGCACGATGCGGCGGTCGTATGAGTTGAGAGGTGCTGTCTGCATTGGCCGACCGCTGGCGCGAACGGCGCTCGCAAGCTGTTGCACTTTTGCAGCAAGAGCATCGTCACGCATGCTGCGATAGTGCTGGACGTCCACGATCACGCGTGGTTGGGGTGGATTTTGAGCCGAGAGGATGCGGTTTACAAGATACTGGAGGTCGTCCATCACTTCCTCTTGGTGACCTATGAGGCGCTCGGTCTCGTTGGTGAGGATCTGGAGGGTGGTACTGCCGTCGTGCTCTTCTTCTTTGATTTCGGCTACGAAGCCGAGGTAACCAAGGAGGGTGTCAAGAATCTCAACGGGGGTCGCATTCATGGGCTGTGGCGATTTTTACTTTTCTTTTTTGCCTCGGTGGCTGACCGCTTGGCGATCACGCTTTTTTTCTCAAGCGTTGGAAGGGGCTTATTCCTAGTGAGGTACAGCTGAACGATAGAAAAAAGGTTTTGCGTTGTCCAGTAGAGTGCGAGACCGCTGGCGTAGTTATAGCAAAAGACCAAGAAGATCAGAGGCATGAAATAGAAGATGCGCTGCTGCATGGCGTCGCCCGTTTTCGGCGTGATGACCATCTGCCACACCATAGTTCCGGCCATGACGATCGGCAGGATGTTGATCGGGAAGCCGAGGATGTGCGCGATGGTATCGGGCTGGGAGAGGTCGCCAATCCAGAGAAATGAGCTGTTACGAAGCTCGATGGCCGTGCCAAGCATGGCGTAGAAACCGAAGAATATCGGAATCTGGATGAGCATGGGCAAGCAGCCGCTGAAGGGATTCACACCATACTCCTTGTAGAGTTTCATGGTTTCCTCATTGAGCTTCTGCGGGTCGTCTTTGTATTTCTCCCGCATCTCGGTCATCTTGGGAGAGAGGAGCGCCATCTTGCGCATTTCGTTCGTGGCTTTGTTCTGGACCGGCCAAAGCAGGGTTTTGATCAAAAGCGTCAGCACAATGATTGCCGCCGCGTAGTTGCCGAGCAAGGAATGGAGGTTGTTCATTGCCCAGAGTAGAAACTCGCTCACAAAACCAAACATTCCGAAACTCATGACCTGATCCTGAGTCGGACCGAGGGTGCGCAGCTGCGGGATTTCTTTTGGTCCGGAGTAAATCTGGAATGTGCGCGTCTCGCTGGCGGCAGGGGCGAGTAAGAGTCCGCCTTGAATGAGTCCGCCTTGGATTCCAAAGACTGCTGTTCCATTAAACTTTGCTGCATCGAAGCGTTTCGCCCAAACGGCTTTCGTTGTCGAGCCGGCTTGTGGAGTCAAGATGGTGCAGAAGTATTGGCTAGCCACGGCCGCCCAACGGATGTCGGCCTTGCTTTCGAGGTAAAGGGGGCGTTCGCTATGAAGTGGGATTCCTAGGATCGGCACGGAACCCGCAGCGAACCAATTGACGTCGATATTCGACATTT
The DNA here is from genome assembly GCA_009886045.1 of Verrucomicrobiota bacterium. Lineage (GTDB taxonomy): Bacteria > Verrucomicrobiota > Verrucomicrobiia > Chthoniobacterales > Terrimicrobiaceae > UBA967. Next base: position 16,059 of record VFJO01000269.1, on the reverse strand, counting down.
TCGTTTCGTGGCCCCAATCGAAGTGCGTGTAAAGCGGGAGGTCATGAACGTGGATCGGAGCGGCTCCTCCGCTGGATACAAAGAAGTCTGGTACCTGAATGGCAGAGGAACCGGGATTGGTGAAAGTAATCTCGAGATTGAGTGTGTAGGGCGATATCTTCTCGCTGGCGGCTGGGAGTGAGAATTTCTTTGTAATCTCAAGGCCATCGGCTTGAGTGCGCTTAAAAAAAACTTCTCCCTTTTCCCGGTCGGCAGTCATCTCAAATCCGCCGAGCACCTCTCCAGCATTGAATCCGAATGCGCCAATCGGCATCGAGCGGCTTCGGTTCAGGGCGACGTTATCATGGTTCTCGCCGAGGTGCATTCGCAGGATGACTTGCTCGATGCCTCCGGTGTCATTGTTAAAGACAAATTCTGTGCTGTCTGTCGAAAGGCTCTCGGCCCGCGCCGTCATGGATGGTGGGGATGCGGGAGCAGGGGTCGTCGTGGGCAAGGCAACCGGAGCCGATGGCGTCGCACTTGCTGTAGCCGAGGCTGTGGTCGGCTGCGTCTCGGGTTTGTAGTATTTGCTGACATACCACTGCCAAGCAAAGAGGCCGATGAGAGAAAGAATGATGGCGATCCAAGATTTGCGGTCCATTAATTTATAGAGGAAAAAGGTTTAAATGCAGGCGGGACCGGGTCGTATCCCTGACCTCCCCATGGTTGGCAGCGTGCTATGCGGCGTAAACCGTGAAGCAGGCCATGCCAAGTGCCGTGCTCCTGGAGGGCTGAAATAAAATACCGTGAGCAAGACGGATCGAAGCGACATCCGCAGCCAGGTCCGCAGACAACTTGCAAAAAGGGAGAGATCCCCAATCGGTACAAATGAATCAAAGCAATGAGCAGGTATTTCATTCCAAAGGCGGCAAAATAGAAAGTCGGCGCGCAAGAAGCAACCATTCCGCTTGTAATTGTTTGAAGGGCACCTCAGCAGCTGTGGATTTCGCGACGATCACCACCAAGAGTCCAGCAGGGATTTGAGAGATACAGGTCTTAATTATTTCCCTGAGACGTCGGCGCACTTTATTCCGAATCACGGCGCCTCCAACTCGGCGGGATGTGATGATGCCCACTTTGGCTGGTTGGTCTGCCCCAGTGCGAAGCAGACCGATGCGAATGAGCCGAGTTTGAGAGGTCTTCCCTTGCTCGCGAACCTTTGCAAAATCCTTGGTCTGACGAAGCCTGGCGGTTTTTGGAAAACGCTGGCCGGCAGGATCAGGCTTCTGTGTGTCTTGCGAAGTGGACCTCGACACCTTTTGGAAGTAGGCGTTTGCGGCCCTGGCGGCGACGACGGTTTAGGATAGCCCGGCCGGATTTGGTCTTCATCCGGGCGCGAAAACCGAACTGCTGCTTGCGCGTGCGCTTGGAAGGCTGGTAAGTGCGTTTCATAATCTCAAAAGTGGAGGGGAGACGCTACAGGCGAAAATCAATGCGTCAATCCAAAAGATTTGCCACGCATTCGATTTCGACATCAAAATCGCCCGGAAGTTGTGCCCCGATCGTGGCGCGAGCTGGCGCAGACTCTCCGAAATAACGCGCATAGACCGCATTCATCTCTTGGAAATTTTCTTTCGTCAGGTCGGAGAGATAAACTCGAGAACTGACCACATCTTCAAATCCCGCTCCGGCGGCGGCGAGAACTTTTTTGATGTTTTCAAGGACGAGTTCGGTCTGGTGCGCGATCGATCCGCGCTCGACTTTACCTGTCGTAGGATCCCACGGGGTCATGCCCGAGACGAAGACAAATCTCCCCTCGGCAACCACGCCGAGAGAGTAGGGGCCAAGGGCCGGTGGAGCATCGGGAATATCGCGGAGCTGCTTTTTCATAGCAGGCATCTGAGCGGATGGACCGAGCTGCTACAAGTCTTGCATCAGAAAATCCGTCGTCAGAAAGACTCGAAGCGGATAGTCTGGGACGATGGATTTTATCGAAACCCAAGGCGCGCAGTTGCTGCGAACCTACAACCTATCGACTGGAGGCCACTTGATCGATCCCTGCGGCGATACACAGCGCGAGGCGAGCATGCTTTTTGAAGCCCCTTTTGCTGTGGTCTCCGGCGGAACAGAGGACGACCAGATTTTGAACTACGGCAACAAGACGGCGATGACTCTTTGGGAAATGGATTGGCAGACGTTTACGAGAACGCCATCGCGCTTAACGGCGGAGCCAATGCACCGCGACGAGCGGGCCGAATTTCTGCGTCGCGTGCGGGAGTGCGGTTTTATCGACGACTACTCCGGCATCCGCATTTCGAGCAACGGGCGCCGGTTTCGCATTCGCCAAGCCACAGTGTGGAATGTCAGCGACGCACTCGGCAATTATGCCGGACAGGCTGCGACTTTTTCGAACTGGGAGTTTTTGAACGGAGAGGGGGCAAACTCATGAGCGGCGTGATTGTTCGTCCGCGTTCGCAGATTTTGCACGGGCACGATTGGGTCTATGCCAGCGAGATTCAAAAATCCTTTGGATCTCCTGCAGACGGAGATGTGGTGTCCATCAAGGATGGCCGTGATCATTTGCTTGGTGTGGGAATTTACAATTCCCGTTCGCAAATTGTCGTGCGACGATTCTCGCGGCGCAGGCAGGACTTAGACGCGGACTTTTTCCGCCGCCGCATCGAGCAGTCCCTCGAATACCGCCAGCGCATGGGCTGCCGGAGCGACTTGGGGCGTTTGGTCTGGAGTGAGAGCGATGGGCTGCCGGGAGTGATTGCCGACCGATATGGGAACCTTGTAGTTCTCCAAACACTCACTGCTGGCATGGATCGTCACAAGGAAACCATTGCCGCCATTCTCATGGAAAAAAGCGGCGCCGTATGTGTCATCGAGCGCAATGATGCTCCTGTGCGCACGGCGGAAGGGTTGCCTCTTCTTACAGGTGTTCTTGCGGGGCAGAATCCCGGCGAGGTCGAAGTCGAAACTGCAGGTGTGCGATTCCTTGTCGATCCGCTCGCGGGCCACAAAACCGGCCTCTACCTCGACCAACTTGAATCCTACGGGATTGTCGCAGCGCTCTCGCGTGGCTTGGTCGTGCTGGACTGCTTTTCAAATCAAGGTGGCTTCGCGCTCGCTTGCGTCAAGGCGGGAGCCGCCCATGTCACCGCTGTCGAATCTGGCGCGGAGAGTTCCGCACGCCTCCGCGACAATGCGGCGCGCAACGGGCTCCCTGTTGAAACCAGGCAGGCGGATGTCTTCGACTTCCTTCGGCGACCCGAAAAACCTGAATACGACCTCATCATCCTCGACCCCCCTTCGTTCACTAAGGCAAGAGGGAAAATTGCAGAAGCTCTACGAGGCTATCGCGACCTTCACGCGCGAGCGGCCACATTGCTTTCCAAAAACGGCCTGCTCGTCTCGTTCTCCTGCTCGTACCATGTTGCATCCCATGAGTTCGAGGGCGCAATTTCTGAGGGGCTTCACGATGCGAAGCGCAACATGAGGCTCATCCGCCGCATTGGCCAACCACTCGACCACCCTGTCGTTCTCGGCCTTCCGGAAACTGAATACCTCAAAGGCGTCGTGCTTCAGTCCATGCCCGGCAGGTGAACACGCCCCACGCTGTGCTCGAGGGCTGTCGTTTGCTTCCACCGCAGACTCTCTTCAATGGCTCGTGTGATGTATTTTTTCGCATGCCCGACGGACTCGGAAAGCGTCAGACCGGCTGAAAGGAACGTCGCAATCGCAGCCGAGAAGGTGCACCCAGTGCCGTGAGCATCGATGTTTCGTCGAAACGGAGCGGCAAAAATTTCAAATCTGCCGTGCGTGGCCAATATATCCGTCGCCGTCTTCTGGCGGAGATGCCCTCCCTTGAGCAGAAAGGCGCAGCCGTGTCGGGCGACGAGCATCTCCCCCGCCGCCTTGATTTCATCGAGATCGCGGCATGGCATTCCCGATAGAAAACGCAGTTCGTCAAGATTCGGAGTCACCAGAGTGGCTAGGGGAAAAATCAGGTCGCAGTAAGCCTTCACTGCGGAGGCCTTCAGCAGCGGGTCACCGCTGGATGCGACCATCACAGGATCGACCACAAGTGGGGGAAGCCTCCTTTGCTCCGCAAAAACCGTCGCCACCGCACGGATAATCGGAGCCGAGTAAAGTAAGCCAGTTTTCACCGCAGCGATCGGAAAAGCCTCGAAGCTCAAGCGGATTTGCGATGCGACAATTTCTGGACGCACAGCTTGTATCGCCTCAACTCTTCCGGGGACCTCTGCCACGACGCATGTGATGGCCGTTTGTCCATAGCCACCTAAGGCCGTGATCGTCTTCAGATCAGCTTGAGCGCCTGCTCCGCAGGAATTATCGGAACCGGCAATGCTCAGAATAACGGGTGGATTTTTCATGAGTCAGCCTAGACAGAATTCAAAAAATTGCTGAATAGAAGAGTTAGGAATACTGCTGAAAGCATCCTGCATGAGTCGGAAAATACCAAGGCTGGCTCAACCAAAAAAATCGACGATCGTCGATTTTTTTGGTCGGACTGTCAGGCAGGTCTCATGGGACGAGGGGCGCGAAAATATTGATGAAGTCTTTGGCTGTATCGATGACATTGGCTGGCACAGCGTCGAGTGTTTTGCTGCTGTTCTTGAGCAAAACTGCGCCGGCGACACATGTGGCGAGGCGGGGAGAGAGGTCTTCCCTAGGATTGGAAACTGTGCCTCCGAGTTGGACGGCTGACCAATACCAACCATTGCGCGAGGTGGGGAAGACTGTCTCTCGTGCGCCTGGGAGGAATTTCAGCGTGTTGAGATCGAGGCCTAATTCGAGTTGCCCAGAAAGATCGCCGTCCTGGGCGATGTGCACACTGCCTTCTATGCGAGCGAGACCTGCGGATTCGATCACCAGATTTGTGAGCGTAAGGTTGCCTGCAGAGTATTCGAAGTTGGCACTAAGCTTTTGGAGTAGCGGACTAGTCCAAGACGAATCTTGAAGAAAGGAGGCTACGTTTTTTAACAGAGGCAAATTGCGGAGACGGGCACCAGTGAAAGTGATGCTCCCACGCCAAGCACCCTGAGCGTCGCGTGTTGCTGTTCCCCTGCTTGTGCCGTCGAGGTACTTTGCCAAGTCGGGAACGGGAAGCGAGGCCACTGGCACGCTATCCCAGACGATGTTCAAACGCGCTTCGACGCCGGAATTTCCCGATGCGACAAGCGACCCGGCGTCAGGAATAAAAAAACGGGAATCGTCGAGGTAATAGATGCCTTTTCGTTCACGAATGCGACTCTGTGTATGTGTGAGGGGCGGCAGCCCGGGAATTGAAAGGGAGCCACCCCGGGCCTCGATGTTGTATCCCTCGCCAAGCGGCTGCACCTTGAGGGTTTGGCCCGTACTTTGAATTTCTCCGAAAAGCAGATCGGCCTTCTGCACATCGAAGCTTCCGAGTTCGAAACGTGAAGGAAGCCAAGAGGGCAAGAATGAGGTCGCGGGTTTGATCTTGCCAATCTCGAGAGACGGGGCATTTGGAGTGACTCTGGGTTTCAGTTTGAATGAGGCTGAGAGAGTCTGGATTTCCACATTTTCGATTTTCCAAGCCCCCGAAAGCAAGGCGCGCCAGTTCCACTGGGCTCGCAGAACTTTTGCATCTAATTGTTTCAATGCGGCTGATTCGCGACCAATGAGTGTCAAACTCTCACTGTGCGCGGAAAAGCCGTTCCAGCGCAGCGGTTGGAGCGTGGCCTCTGCTTCCAACGCCGCTCCAGCATGGGATGCAATGAAGCGCGAAAAATCAGCACTATGGACGAATCGGCCAATCTGAATAGAAACGATCGCCATTGTGCACGCGATCAACGCACTGAAAAATATGGGCAGGGTAACTCTTCGAAAAGAGTTTGAAGGGTGCTTTGAGCCCCGCACGGCCTTAATCTCTAGCTGAACGACAGCTTGGTTACTCCTGAAGCCGAAGCAGCGTTGAGAACGTCCATAACTCGCTCGTGCTTGGTCATGGGATCGGGCCGGAGGATCACAGGATCCTTGTCCCCGAATTTTGCAATTGTTTCTTTCAGCCAAGTTCGGAGCTCTGGAAGCTCTCTGCTTTGTGGGGAATCGTAGACTTTGTTGTTCATCTGGACTTTTCCGTCTGGCAGGATGTCGATGATAATTGGTGTCGTTGGAACTGCTGCAGCCGAGTTGGCTGAGCGACCGCTTGGAAGGCTTATATTCAGTTCTTTCTCAATGACCTGGGAGCCCGCAGAGGCCATGAAGAACAAAAGCAAAACGAAGACCACATCGACCATCGGGGCGATTTGGAAGCCTGGATCTCCATCTTCTGATACACCACCGCCTCCCATGGCTTAAAAAAGACCTCCTGAAGAAAGTGTTTGAGCGGATTTTTTTTGATTCGTCATTGGGGTGTTTATGAGGGGGTTGAGGGGCTGGCGTCCTTGTCCACCACGGAAAATGTGACATTGCCTACGCCAGATTGTCCAACTGCCTCAAGAATCTTTCGCACGTAATCGTAACGCACCTCGCGGTCGGCCCGGATGAGGACTCGAACGAGAGGATTGGCTTTTACTTTATTTTGGAGGATTGGCACGATATCCGTCGGCATGGCGTAGCTGCGTTGATCAACCTCGATGGCGGTCATGTCGTTGATTGGAGTGTACGAGATGTTAATGATGACTTGGCCAGGATTGTCCTTCGCTTCCTTTGCTTCTTTGGCAATGGGAAGGTTGATTTCCTTATTGGCCTGCAGCACCTCGGTCGAACTGATCGACATAAAGAATACCAGCAAAACCAGAAGAATATCGATCATTGGAGCGATCTGAAATTCTGGATCTGGCTCGTGGTCTGGTTTGCGGACATTTTTTTTCTTTCCGCGGGGATTTGCTGCTTGGGACATTTCGAAATTATGTTCCCCAATCAATAGCCGAGTTGCAATGTGGGCAAGGGGTTTCTCCAACCGAGATGGCGCCATTGCAAACTGGGCAATTTGAATCGGCTGCGGGTTCTAGATTCTGCGGCGCGCGCGTTTGCCCTGCTGATGGTGCAAAAGAACCTTCAGAGCCTTCGCCTATTTGGATTCCGTGGAGTTCCTCGTAGGGGATATCGGCGACGAGATGCTGAAGTTTATCGTCCGTGAGGCCGACTACTATTGTGGACAGATTTCGAAAGTAGTAATAAAAAATGAATGCTGGGATAGCGATAAACAGACCGCTCGCCGTAGCCATGAGCACCTCGCCGATTCGCAGTGCCAGACCACGTGGATCGGCTACACCGGATGAGCCCAGTACTGCGAAAGCTCCCATCATTCCGATAACTGTTCCTAGCAAACCAATCATGGGAGCAATAACACCGATAACCGAAATGTAGCTGATTTTGGTTTTGATTGGCTGAGACTCGCGGAGTCCATACTCGATGAGGGCGCCTTGCACGGCATCCTGTCCTCTGCCCAAGCGCTCAAGTGCTCCTTGAAGAACCCTCGCAGCGTAAGCTTTGTTGGCTTTGCAGGTTTCCCAAGTCTCTTGGTAGTTTCCGGCGTGTACGGTCGAAATGAAAGACTCTAAGAGTGCTTTCGGCGCGAGATTCTCCGCGCGAAGAGTCATGAATAACTGAATCGAGAATGTAACCAAAACCATGGATGTGCCAAGAATACAAATCCAGATCATCACAATCAACGGGCCGCCGTGGAGGATTGTCTCAATGATACTCATTTGATCCGGCGGTTTGTCCGCAGCGAAACTGAGTGAACCAAAAACCAGCACGAGCAAGACGGGCAGGATTCGACGAAGGGTTGAGTTTGTTTTTTGCATGGTGATTTAGCTAGGTGATGAGCAAATAGTAGAAATCAGGGAACGACGACCTTTTCTTTTTCCAGAGCGTCCGCGCGAGCTAGGGACTTGGCGAGGGAGGTCGGGTCATTTTTGAAAATGGTAGCTACTAGAAGATAGTCCGCAAGGGCCTCAGATTTTTCACCGGCGCTCTCTTGGATTTCACCCATCAAGCAGAGAGCCTGGCTCATAGCGGGGGCATTAGACCCAGCTGGGAGCTTGGTTTCTTTGATGGTAGCGAGAATCGGAGCGAGCTTGGCGCGGGCTGTGACGAGGTCCTTCTTTGAAATGGCAAGCCGAGCAAGAAGGATATCGGACGATGAGGTGGAGCTTGGGTAGAGTTTTTGGAAATTTTGAAATGCGATCTCCGCGTCGGCGGTGCGTCCTTGTGCTAGGTACAATTCAGGAAGGAGGGAGCAGGAGCGCTCGGCCCACGGAGTCGGGAGACCGCTGAATGTCTGTACGAGGGGCTCGAGCTTCGCAAGGGCGCCGGCTGCGTTGCCTGTCCGCCACAATTCGTTCGCCGATTGGAATTCGGTGGGTTCGGCTTTGGACACCGATGCAATGCTTGCTATCGGAACAGCCGTTTCTGCAGGCCCGATTTTGATTCGGACAGCATTCGCCTTCACGCCTAGAATTTCACCTTCTCGACGTTGACCATCTTTTTGAATGACCAAATCCTGCGCGTTCGCCTTGATAAAAGGGACCATCAAAAAATGCATTGCCACGAGACAATGAAGGGGGATGCTTGCTTTCATGTGAGTCAACCATTAATAGGTTCCCTTCATTTAATCAACAATTTCATCAAACTTTTATGATCCAGATTTTCAGAAAAAACCAACGGGTTCTCATGCTGGTTGTGGCGGTTTTAACAATCGTAGCCTTCATTTTTCTTTATAACACAACGCAACTCGACGAGCTGGCCACAGTAAAAAACCCTACGATTTATGGAAAGGCGCTTACGCCTCTTGCGATTGACCGTCAGGTTAAAAATTATCAACTCACCCTTGCGCTAGGGCAGTACGAGCTCATGCAAAAACTCAGTGGGAGCGCTCAGGATCAGGATCGGGCGCTTACGGAGTTTGTTTGGAATCTTCTTGTCATGCAGCATCAGGCTCGCGAGCTCGGCATCGAGCCCACAGATGACCAAGTGGCAAACCGCATCAAAGAAATTCCCATTTTTCAAGAAGCTGGTCGGTTCGACCCCACAAAGTATGGGCAATTTGTCAGTGAGCAACTCGCTCCGCGCGGCTTTACCGAACGTCAGCTTGAGGATGTGATTCGGGACTCTCTGCGAGTTGAGGCTCTTAGCGAAATTGTTGAATCCCCGGCTGCCCTCGGTGAGGGGGAAATGAAGATGATGGCTCGTGCTTTCCAACCAGTCACTGCAAGCTACGTGAAGTTTGAGCGGAATGTGGAAACCGAAAAATATGAGATCACCCCTGAGGAGTCTGCTGCAGTGTACCAACAAGTTCAGCAGCAAAACCAATCCGCCTTGTTGACGGATGAGACACGCGAGGTGCGCTGTGTGGTTTTCGAGGTTCCTGCTGATTCCAAGCTCGAAGGTAAGGCGAAGGTTGATGCGCTTCAGAAACTCGCAAATTCGGCCAGCGAGTTTACCGACTCCGTAGCCAGTGCCGTGGCTTCACTGGATCAATTAGCTGAAAAAGCAGGAGCAAAAATCTTGAAACTCGCCGCTTTTGATCGCTCGGGCTCATCCGCTCCACAATCTGGCAATCTCACAGCGGATACCATGACGCGCATCGCCCCCCCAGCATTCCTGCTCGCGAAGCCGGGCGCTACAAGTGATGTGATCCAGGCAGGCAATGCCTTCTATGTTCTCGAGCTTACCACAGTGAATGCCTCCCGTCCCCTCACGCTCGAAGAGGCTCGTCCGCGCATTGAGTCCCAGCTTCGCGCCCAAAAAGCTGAGCAGATTTTTACCAGCGAATCCACCTCTGCGGCCAATGCACTCCGATCCGCTCTGGCTTCGGGGAAAAGCTTCGCGGATGCCGCAGCCACACAAAAACTCAAAGTCGAGTCACTCACAAACGTTGTCGTAGGAGCTGAATCCACATCGCCCGAAAATCAAGCCATCGCTGGAGCCACCTTCCTTCTCAAGGATGGCGAAGTCTCCAACCTCGAACAAGCGCCCTGGGGATCCTTTGTAGCACAACTCCAGTCTCGGGGGGCTGTGGATCAAATGGCCTTCGGCTCCCGCGAAAAACAGATTCGCGAAAGCCTCCTTCGCACCAAACGCGATTTGCTTTTCATGGATTGGTTGCGTGTGAACCGCGAAGCCGCACGCATCACTATGCCAGACCCTGGACAAGGCTGATGGGTCCTAGCATCGAAGAGATTTTCGATGATGCAACGGGTGACATCGCGGTGGGTGATCTTGAGGCTGCGATCGAAAAATACCGGCGCTGTGTCGAGATCGACCCGGATTTTTTTGATGGTTGGCATGCTCTCGGAATGTCACTGATGAAAAACGGCCGCAACATCGAGGCCGTCGAAGCTGGACTACAAGCCGTGAAGTTGCGACCGCAGGACATGCTTGCTTGGTCCAGCCTCTCGCTCTTCCATGTCCGCAACAACCAGATCAAGGAGGCCGAGGCCGCGGGCGGTAAGGCCCGCATTCTCTCTTGGGGTGGACAAATCAAAACCGATTCCTGACATAGCATGCCGAACACATTTTTTATCACCACCGCGATCGACTACACCAACGGCGCACCGCATATCGGCCACGCCTACGAGAAGGTCCTTGCCGACGCCATTGCCCGTCACCAGCGACTCGCTGGGCGCGACGTATTTTTCCTCACTGGTGTGGATCAACATGGTCAGAAGGTGCAGCAATCCGCGCAAAAGCGAGGAGTCGAGCCGGCGGAGTTCGTCGCAGAGATCACCTCGCTCTTTGTGGAACTCTGGAAAAAGCTCGATCTCAGCCACGATGCTTGGGCCGCTACCGTGGAGAATCTCCACAAAACCTGCGTGCAAGGCATGCTCCAGCGACTCTGGGATGAGGGCCAGTTCTACAAAGCCACTCAGAGCGGCTACTACAGCGTGCGCCAAGAGCAATTCCTCACCGAAAAAGAACGCGGACCCGATGGCGAATTCGGCCCTGAGTGGGGTGAGGTCGTTGAAATCGAGGAGGAAAACTATTATTTCAAACTCGCCGAACACCGTGATTGGTTGCTGAACCTCATTGACTCGCGCTCGCAATCCGGAACTCCGCTTGTCGTGCCAGATTTCCGTGTTGCCGAACTTCGCAACGCCGTGGAAAAACTCACAGGCGACCTCTGCATTTCCCGCCCAAAATCTCGCCTCACTTGGGGCATTGAGCTTCCGTTCGATCCAGCCTTCGTGACATATGTCTGGTTCGATGCGCTCTCGAACTACATCAGCTTCGCCGGCTACGACGCCAAGCCTGGGGCTGATCTGAGCCTCTTCAAATCCCGCTGGCCTGCCCTGCATGTCATCGGCAAGGACATCCTCATCCCGCCGCACGGCATTTACTGGATGATCATGCTGCGCGCCCTCGGTTTCTCCGACGCCGAAATGCCCACGCTCCTCGTTCATGGTTGGTGGAATATTTCCGGTGCCAAGATGAGCAAGAGCGTCGGCAACATCATCGATCCAGAGGCGCTCGTCGCCCGCTACGGACAAGGTGCCGTGAGGTATTACCTGCTCAGCGACATCTCCACGGGGCGCGATGCCGATTTCAGCATCGAGCGACTCGAGCAGCGCTATAATGCGGAACTCGCCAACAGCCTCGGCAACCTGCTGAACCGCACCCTCAGCATGGCGAAGCGCTACCGCAGCGGCATCCTGCGCCAGATGGACTCCCCGCTCGCCGCTTTTGTTCAGGAAAAAACCAGCGCTTACAACGCGGCAATGTCATCCTATCAAGTCCAAGCCGCCATCGAGGTCGTGATGGAAATTGTGACCCGCTGCAATGCCTATGTCGAGGAAACTGCCCCATGGAAACTCGCCAAAGACCCTGCCCAATCCGATAAGCTCGACGAAGTCCTCTACACGCTATCCGAGTCCCTGCGCATCATCTCGATCCTCATGTCACCGATCATCCCCCGCGAGGCCGAGGCTATACGTGCCCAGCTCAACTGGCAGGGCGATGCCTCCCTCTCAGCAGTCCAATGGGGAGCGCTCCCTGAGGGCCACCAACTCGGCGACCCCGTCCCTTTGTTTCCCCGTATCGAGCCGGTGAAGGATTGAAGGGCTCAACGACTACGCCGCGTTCTCGCGGCGTTTGTCGAGCCAGGCTTTGAAGAACTCCCACACGATCGGCAGGACTGAAACAACGATGATGCCGAGGATGACGAGTTTCATGTTTTTCTGCACGATCTCGAGACCCCCGAAGTAGTAGCCGCCGCCAAGGAAGAGTCCGACCCATAGGATCGCGCCGGTCACATTGTAAAAAGCGAATTTTGAGTAGTTCATCGCGCCGACGCCGGCCACGAAGGGGGCGAAGGTACGAACGATGGGAACAAAGCGGGCGAGGATGATCGCGCGGCCACCGTATTTTTCATAGAAGGCATGCGCTTTCATGAGGTGTGCCTTATTGAAAAACCGGCTCGACTCGTAGTGAAAAACCTTCGGCCCTAGCCATTTTCCAATCGCATAGTTCACGCCGTCTCCAAGAATGGCAGCGACTAGGAGAAGCGGTGCGATGATCCGCCAATCAATCAAACCTTTTCCAGCCAGAGCTCCCACTGCAAAAAGCAAGGAATCTCCGGGAAGAAAGGGCGTCACAATAAGACCCGTTTCGCAAAAGATTATCGCAAAAAGCAGTGCGTAAATCCAGATATTGTAGTTGGTGATAAACCATTCCAGATGCTTTTCGGCGTGCAGAAAAAAGTCGATAAAATCGCTCATGGCGCGGTTATGCTCGGGAGCAATAGGCAAGGCAATGGAAATTTCATGGGATTACTTCTTGCTCGAGGCATTTTGGCTTGCGCGCATTTGCAAGAGTTCCACCAGCAAGGCGAAACCCATCGGGAGGTAGAGCAATTCTTTATCCACGTGCTTGTGCAAACCCTCAAGAATCAGCGTCATTCCAATGCAGATCAAGAAAGACAAAGCGAGGATTTTCAAGGCAGCGTGCCGGATAACAAATTCGCCGATCGGTCTGGCAAAGGCCAGCACACCACCAAAAGAAACCAGTACAGCCAGAATGATCACCTGCATATGGGACGTCAGACCAACTGCCGTGATCACCGAATCTATCGAGAAGACTGCATCCAGCAAGACGATTTGGACAATAGCTGAGGCAAAAGAAGTTTGCACGGCTCCTGCAACCGATGAAGCGTCGTGGGCATTCGGGTGTTCCACGCAATCGTGAATCTCCTTCACTGCCTTCCAAGTCAGAAAAAGCCCTCCGCTCAGAAGAATGATATCCTTCACCGAGAGGTTAAATCCTAAGAGCGAGGCGACCGGATCGCTCATGCTCACAAGGATGCTTGCTCCGGCAAGCGCAAAGAGGCGCATGACCAAAGCTAGGAGGAGACCAATTGTCCTAGCCTTATCCCTCTGGGAAGGATCAATACGCGCTACGGCCAGCGTGATGACTAAGATATTGTCAATGCCGAGCACTAATTCAAGGGCCACGAGAAGGGCCAGTGTTGCCCAAGCTCCAGGGGTTTGTATCCAACCAGCAGACCAGTCTGCAACCGGCGCTGCATTTGAAGGCTCCGCACCAAAAACACTTCCGGAAAGCAGTAAGACAAATAGAGAAAAAAGAAATGAGACCCTCATGGCAGTAGCATGGCAAAAGCTAGAATAAATTCCAGCCTCCATGTTGATTTTTATCGGACAGGCGCTTTTTGGCTTTATCCCGAGTCCAGTTGGGGTGAGGTGAGGCGGATCGAGAGAGTCAAAAAACACAAAAAATGAGTTACTTATAATTCCATAAGTACTCCATGCTTTGTGTTATCTCCAACATTCCAATGATCCCGTACAAATCCTGTCATCCTGTCTAAAAAACCGTTGTTGACTTTATGAGGAAGTGGAACTCATTTCGCCTTCTCGATTGCCATTTGGATTTGCGAAATTCAGAAAAATGCTCGGGACAAAGAATTCGTTGCTGACTTCTCAGGTCAGCGTACATTGATCCTAATATGAGCCGAATTCACCCACTTGCCCGAATGTCAGTTTTGACATTCTTGGCTTTGGCATGGTTCTTAGCATCAAACCACTGCGCAATTGCGTCGCTGGTAGGGGTGCAACAAAATAAGCACCTTTGTTGCAAGCCGGAGTCCGCCGAAGATAATGGCAAGCGTTGCGCTGAAAAATGTTGCAAGGGTCTTTCTGCACCGGTTCGATTTGTTGAGAGCACCCCATGCCCACTTTTCTTTTTGGTGGCAACTTTATCCGAGGCGCTCGATTTCACAGAGGATTTATCTGCGTTTCATTTCAGTGAAAGCCTTGCGCCCTCGGAGCGAAGTTTCTCATTTTTTGTCGAATATGTGGCGGGGAAAAGTCAGCGATCAAACGCCCCGCCGCTCTCTTTTATTTGAGCAGGCTGCGCCTGCATCATACGGGAGACGCCATGTGCCGTCGGTCCCTCTTATTAATTTCAATAACAGAAAATATCTCATGAAAAAATCACTCTTCTTTCTATTTATTGCCACGGGGCTCGCCTTCGCAGCGGAATATCCTCTCACGACCTGTGTGGTCTCTGGGGAGAAACTTGGCGAAATGGGCGAACCCTTTGTGTTTGTCCATGAGGGCACAGAGGTCCGGCTCTGCTGTGACCACTGTAAGCCAAAGTTTGACAAGGATCCTGCAAAGTATCTGGAGAAGCTCACCGCAGGCTCGAAAGCCGCAAATTGATGTAACGCGCGGCGGTAGTTTTTTCTGCCGCCGCGTTTCAACTCCAACAAATATGAAGTCATTATATCCGTTTCCGCGGATTGCTGCTCTTTGCTTCGTCGCGTCCATTTTCTTTGGCTGCGCAAAGCCCGTCGAAACCGAGCACAAGCCGAAGTTTTATCAAAGCCCGATGCATCCATGGATCCGGTCCGACAAGCCGGGCAATTGCACCATCTGCGGGATGGCTCTAGCGCCTGTTTATGAGGGGGATTTCGAGCCCGCAACCAATGTCATTGCTCTTCCGGCAGCGACTCTACAAACAATCGGAGTCGCAACCGCTCCAGTCGAGTGGGGGCCGCTCAAACGCAGTCTGCGATTCGCTGGTCGCATTGATGACGATGCCGGTCGCCACCGATTTATTTCCGCGCATTTTGACGGAAGGGTCGAGCGCCCGTTTATCGAGCAAGTGGGTGAGGAGGTGCGCCAAGGCCAGCCGTTGGCTAAGATTTATAGCCCGGAGTTACTCTACGTGGTGCGCGAATACCAAGGCGCCATCGCGACCAAAAATAAAAATATCTCGGATGTCTCAGCCCGCAGACTCATCCAGTTCGGACTCACACCGGGGCAGCTCGATGCGCTTGCCACCCAGTCCCACAACCAATTCGGTGTGGACATCCTCTCTCCCATCAACGGAACAGTGATCACTCGCTACGTGAATTCTGGGCAATATGTGAAAACCGGTGACCCGCTTTTCGAACTCGGTGACTTCTCAAAAATGTGGTTCTTGGCCACCGCTTATGAGAGCGACTTGCCATTTCTTCATCTCGGCCAGACCGCAAAGATCACCACTCCATCGGCACCAACGCGGGTTTTTGAAGGCGTCGTGACACTTATCGATCCCAATTTCGACCCTCGCACGCGCAGCACGTCGATTCGAATTGAGGTGCTCAATCCCATGGTGTGGACTCCCCGCGGCGAGCGTCGCGAGTTGCCTCATCGGGCCTTTGGTGAGGCGGTGATTGAATCCCAGAGCCCTGATGGTCTTCTCGTGCCGCGATCAGCTGTGCTGAATACAGGGGACCAATCCGTTGTATTTGTTCAAAAAAATGAGGCTTCATTCGAGCGGCGGGACGTCCTTGTGCAGGCGTATGGCGACCACTTTGCCCGCATCTTGGATGGCCTCTCGCTAGGGGAGCGTGTGGTGACAAGTGGGAATCTCCTCATGGATGCTGAGTCGCAGATGAAAAATTCTGGTGCCCCTGCAGTGCAACCGACGCCCGTTGTTTCATCCAAAACACCAGAGTCAACACCAGCTGGCCCTGATGCGATGGCGCCAATCCTTCATGCCATTGCCGCTGTGGGCCAAGCCCTCTCAAAAGACGACTTTCCCGCCTACGAATCCGCTGCCAAGCAGCTCGATGCGGATTTT
>VFJO01000127.1 GCA_009886045.1 Verrucomicrobiota bacterium | reverse complement strand
CTTTCGGGGCTGGGCTTTGAATCCGCGGGCCTAGCTGCGGCTCACGGGGTGCACAACGCCCTCACGGCCGCGCCTGGAACCCATGCCTTCCTGCACGGCGAGAAAGTGGCTTTTGGAGTGATTGTCCAGCTCATGCTGGAGGGAGCGGAACGCGCGCTCGTGGATGAAGTGCTTGCGTTCTGTCAGGCGGTGGGTTTGCCAATGACTCTGGCCAGCATCGGATGCGCCGACTTGTCTGCCAGCCTGCTTTCCAAGGTGGCGGAACTTGCCACGGTGCCGGATGGGTTGATACACAATGAGCCTTTTCCGGTGACCCCGCAAATGGTGGAAGATGCCATCCGAGCGGCGGACGCCGCAGGGCAGGCCTTTGCCGGCTAGGGTAGCCCGTCAGTTGAAGCAAGGCCACGGGCGAGGGTAGGACGCTGGCAGCAAAACGGTATGCCGAGATTTCCTCGTCTCACACAACATACCATTTTGCGAGATACTCGGCCAAAGCCGCTGGGCTGGCGTCTCCGTCTCGAAAGGCAATGATTCCATCGGGACGCACCAGATAAAGGGAGCGTGTTTTTTCGGCGGCGTAAACCTCATGCGCGTGGCCTTCGGTATCCACAACCACACCATCCGAGGGGATTCCCGATTTTGTGATCCGTGTAATTTTATAGAGTGGCGAAGTGGGGATTGGGATGTCGTCCCCAAAGGCCAACACCTGATGCCTCTCGTCATTGCTCCATAACTCAAAGAGGTTGGTTGGTTCGGGGCCGCCGGCGGTGGCCAGTCCCGCGGCATTTGGAGCGCGTTCACCAGCGCGGGGGCCACGGCTCAACCAGCTTGTTCGCGATTCGGAAACAACCGGGCTGTCGGGGTAGCCGACATTCAGCATGCTGACGAAGCCTGGCATGACATTTTGAATGCCCAGATGGCTGGCGAGATGGATGATGTGGTTGCGCACCTCAATGGCTACGGGATGCCGCAAGCTGGCCATTTTCGTGGCGACACCGATTTTCTTCAAGAGTTTTTTGGCGTTGCCATGTCGTTCGGAGTTGTAACTGTCGAGCAACTCGGTCTTGGCGACACCTTTAAGAACCAGGGTAAGTTTCCAAGCCAGATTTAGGGAATCCTGGATGCCGGTGTTCATACCTTGGCCGCCGATGGGACTATGCACATGGGCGGCATCCCCGGCTAGAAAGACACGGCTCACCTGCATGGTCGGGGCCATTCGGGTATTGATGCCGAAGGGACTGATCCAGACCGGATCATATAGCGGGAGGCTCATGCCAAACCGCTCACTCATGATTTTCTCCACGTCCGCAACTGTGGCTTTCCCCGCCTCCTCGGGTGTCATTTGCTTGTGGCTGACGATCACCCGCCAGCGTCCGTCATTCATGGCAGCTATGAAAACCATGCCTTCCTCCGACATGCAGGCGACGGCTTCGCCGGGGTCGCGGTCCCAGCGGATTTTGACATCCACAGTAATCCAAGTCTGGTCAATCGTTGTGCCTTCGAGATGAAGGCCCAGTCCGGCGCGTACGGTGCTATGGCTACCATCCGAGCCCAGCACGTAGGCGAACTCGCACCGGTCTTCCGTTCCGTCAGACATTCGAAGTACGGTGGAAACCTGGCCACCATCTTCCTTAAATTCAGCCAGCTCCACTCCGCGCTCGACCTTCACCCCGGCCTCCTCCAGTCGTGCGGTCAAAATTTCCTCCGTTTTAAACTGCTCTATTCCAAGCATGTATGGATATGGACTTGGGATATGATCGAGGGAGGGACGGACCAAAATCTGGTTGTTGGAACCGTAAAGGACGACGCCGTGCACTTTCACCCCTGTGGCGAGAAAATCATCCACGATGCCGAGCCGCTGGAAGTCTTCCAGCGTGCGGGCATGGATAATGGCGGCGCGGGATTGATTGATTCGGGCGGGGAGCCGATCAACGATGCGAATCGGAATGCCAGCCCGGCTGAGAGCCACGGCTGCGCTCAGGCCGACAGGTCCAGCGCCGACGATTAAAACTTTAGCGAAGTTTTTCATATGAAGGTTTTAATAGAGGGAAGAGGTGCCGTCAATGGGGTATTTCACCCACAGGGAAAGATGGAAGCGGCTGTTGGGATTCAACAACTCGAAAGCGGGTCAGCAACGAATGGCGCTAACTTAGCCCAAGTTTCTCATGGCCGACAGGAAACCCGTATAAAACCTAGGGGGTCGTTCCAAAGGCACTACAATCTCTTCAGGCTGGGATTTCGGTTTTTCGGGTTGGGAAGGCGGATTTCCAG
>VFJO01000153.1 GCA_009886045.1 Verrucomicrobiota bacterium | reverse complement strand
GACTTTCGGAGGTTTTATGGTAGGGCGGGCGTCTCGCCTGCCATCGAACGACTTACCCACGCAGGCGAGACGCCCGCGCACCATTCAGAAGTCTAAAAGCAAGCTGCCTTTGGTATTACACCTTCATAAGCACCCAATACTTGGTGCAATTCCCAAGCCCACCTCTAAAAACCGTTCCTGCATATCCTGCATATCCTGTCTAAAATTTTCTAATATCTCCGTGGAGATTTCCCTTAAGGAAAATCGATTTCCACGAAGCCTCCCGAAGGGATTTGATTTAACTCGGCAATCACTTTTTCAACAGAATTTCGAATGCGAGGCCAAGAGCTCGTTTTCAGGACAACGATCGCGATTTTTCGGTGTTTGAGGTTTTGTTGGTATCGAAGATTTTGATCCGTCGTGATCAAAGTGTCGTATCCATCCCGTTCGGCGGATTCGATGAGGGTGCCGTTTGTGAGTCGGGACCAATCGTTTTCGGCTGCGGTATCCACGGTCATCGGATGCAGAAACCTGCGGAGTGGAACAGGAACCCCTTGGTCGAAAAGGATTCTCACGCGGCGACGGGTTCTGCGAGGCTGGCGGCTGCAAATTCCAGCACGGCTTCGACCTGGTGGCGGCCTACTCCGGGGAACCACTCTAAGAATTCATCGACCGTGGCACCGTCCTCCAGGTTTTCGAACAAAGCCCTCACGGGAATTCTCGTTCCATGAAAAACATAGGCACCCCCGACTTTTTCCGAGTTCCGCTCGATGCTCGCACATTCACGCCAATCTCCCATAAGGACTAAATTGGCATCGTGTTGGTATGTTATCAATGGAAAATTTTCCAATCCTGGCAAGCGCTGAAAAAGACGCGCCTTTGCATCAGGCGGGAGGCGTTAGAAGGTGCAAGATCAAGTGTTGCGTGCAGATCGCAGTCAATTCATAGCCTTCCTGAATCGCCTTGGTAGCCCGAAGGGTGAGCATAGCGAATCAATTTACAGGATTAGCACGACTTTACAGGATTGGAGCGAAGCGGTTTTGAAATAGCGGCGCGATAGCGCCCCTCGTGACCCCAAGGTAGGGATGGCGCGCCGCCGCCGTCCGACTTGCGCGGCGTAGCCGCCCCTGTAAAGCAACGGCGCATTCGCGCCTGAATCATGGGCCCCCGACGGCGCGGCGGCCCTACCATTTGTTTTTCGAAGGGTGCTACCGCACCGTGGCGCGATAGCGCCCCTCGTGCTCCCAAGGTAGGGATGGCGCGCCGTCGCCGTCCGACTTGCGCGGCGAAGCCGCCCTCGTAAAGAAACGGCCCATTCGCGCCTGAATCTTGCTCCCCCGAAAACCGATACGGCCGAAGCTCATAAAACTCATAAAACTCCTTGACCATTTCAAGCAATGAGGTTTGTGTTTATCACATGAACTCCGCCACGCTGCTGAAGGAAATTGAAAGTGCTCCGGAGGACATCCGCCGGGAAGTGCTTGATTTTTTGTCATTTCTGAAATCGCGTCGCGTGCACGTCTCCACTGGTGAATTCTCAAAGCAAACTATCGACTGGTCCGATCTCGCACTCCGGTGGAAGCGCGTGTGGGGTCAAGAATTCGCACCCGGCACACCAATAGATGATATTTTGAGCGATCTCCGGAGCGACTCGTGATCCCGTGTTATTTTGATACCGGTCTCGTCTTGAAGTTTGTGGTCAAAGAGCCATTGAGCGTAAAAGTCCTCGAGTTTTTGAGTGCCCGCCAACTACCAATTCCGTATCCACATCTGCTGCAGATGGAGTTTCACAATGCACTTCATGCCAAGTTGCATCGAGGCGAAATCACGCCATCTCAGCTCGCTTCATGTCTTGAAATGGAGTCCGATTTTCTTTCCGAGGGACGCTTCCAAAAGATCGAGGTGGATTGGGGTCGCCTGTTCTTTGATACGCTTCGTATGATCCCTGGCGCCACCGTCTCCACCGGATGCCGAACCCTCGATTTACTGCATATTGCAACTGCAAGACAATGTGACGCCTCCGAATTTGTCACCGGTGACGCCAGGCAAGCCAAGGCTGCTCGCTTTTGTGGCTTGAATGTCGTGGAAATCCATTAATTCATTTCGCCTGTTTGGAATATTCGCTATTCGGGAACGCCAACGTCCCCGTTGGCTTCGCTCGGCCTGTGTAAGGGCCAAGGAGGACTTCGGCGTTCCTGAAAGAGCGCCGCTGCCGTCCGACTTGCGCGGCGAGGCCGCCTTTGGATCAAACGAAACGGCGCATTTGCACCTGAACCGAGAGCAAAGAGAATGTGCGGGTTATACCAATGTCTCTCGGAAATGCGACTTTCGGAGGTTTTATGGTAGGGCGGGCGTCTCGCCTGCCATCGAACGACTTACCCACGCAGGCGAGACGCCCGCGCTACATTCAGAAGTCTAAAAGCAAGCTGCCTTTGGTATTACACCTTCATAAGCACCCAATACTTGGTGCAATTCCCAAGCCGCCTAAAAATCCATTCCTGCATATCCTGGTAATCCTGTCATCCTGTCTAAAAAATCCGTTGGGGGGATCAATCAAAATGAGCGCCTCTTTGAAACATCGCGGACCGATAGAATCAATGGCAAAACCTGCCCAAGCGTCCTGGATTGGGAATCACCGGCGGAGGATTTTGATCGTGCTTCGCATCGGCATAATCAGAGAATCGGCAAACAGCTTTCTCATCCCACCCTGCGCGAGGAAGGCACTGAGGCTTTGAACACGGTGGCGGGTTCTCCTTGGGCTGTAAGGGTGTAGTCTGCATCTTGCGTCGCAAAAAGGCTTTCGCCGTTCTTCAGGCGCACTACGCCGTGAGCGCAGGAGGCCACGACCTCGCCTTTGAGGACGATGAGGATGTCTGGACCACTCTGATGGGTTCGATGGTAGGGGTGCTCGGGCAGGCATTCGAGACGGCTCAATTCAAATTCCTCTGCGGGCGTGGAAAAGAGCGTTTCTCCGTTGCCAGCATCCTGGCCTGGGATGATCACAGCCTTCCCCTCTTCGAAACGCACGACACGCATTAACTCGGGAACATCTACATTTTTAGGGGTCAGGCCGCCCCGGAGGACATTGTCGGAATTCGCCATGAGCTCGACATTTGTTCCTTTGAGGTAGGCGTGCAGGGTGCCTGCGGATTGATAGGTCGCCTCGCCGGGTTGCAGTCGCACGAGGTTGAGCAGGTAGATGGAAAAAATACCACGGTCGCGGTGTCCTCCCGGCAAGGGAAACTCACGGGCGGCGCGCGCGGCCCAGAAGTCGGGCTCGTCCTTGTTCGTCGGGGGTTGCTTTTCGAGGCGTTCGATGAGTGGGCTCAGGATGCTGTCCACCTCAGCCTGCGGCATGGTCATGGCTCTGGCGTAAAGTTCTCGCAACAGGTCGGTTCTTGCGGCGGCATCGTGTCCTGCCTGGGAGAGGCGCTCACCAAAGTCCGGCATGAGCGCGCGCAACTCCACGACATCGCTAAGGCTGGCTGCGATTTCCTCCAGAGGTCGAAACCCGTGGAGCATCCAGAAATCCGTGAGGGCGACATGCACCTCGGGCTTGTGGTTTTTGTCTTTGTAATTGCGCTTGGGATCGCTGAGGGCGATGCCACGGGCTTCTTCAGCCGCAAACTCCGCCTGTGCATGGGCAATGGTCGGGTGGGCCTGAATGGAGAGCATTTTTCGGGCATCGAGGATCTTCAGGAGATAAGGAAGCGTGTTCTGAAAACGGGTGGCAACGGCGGCCCCGAGCACGCGATCCGGTGAGGAGTTGATCAATTGCGTCAGGGGAACAGCACCGTCCGGCGAATCCACAAGCGATGGACCGCCAGCGTGGGCTCCGAGCCAGAGTTCGGCGCATGGTTTTGGCGAGGGATGCGGTTGGCCAAGTAGGGCTGGGATGAAGTCAAAACCACCCCAGTCATAATGTTGAACGGTGCCTGTGAGTTTAAAAAGTCCGCTGGTCTTCATAGAAAATGATGGTGTGTTAACGAGAGTCCGGTTCGCCTTGAAGCGTCAAGCCGGGTGGAGGAGCTTCGCCGAGGAGACCGGTTTGATCTGCAGCTGCGAGCGGCACGACTTCGTGAAGCACGCGGCGGCGGACTTCGTTGATATCCCATCGGCGCAGGAGCAAGTCGATGGGGTTGCGGGTTGACTTGGGAACATCCACCGGGCGCAGACCAGTAAGGCGTGCCGCGCGCAACCAGGCAGATGCCGCCTCGGGACGCAGGGACTCGCCGGGATCGATTTCGCTGAGGCGCTGCCAGGCTTCCTCGACGAGTTCGGGCGGGAGGATTTGTTCCGCTCCGGCATGAAAGAGAACTCGGGATAAAAGGCGGCCGAGGGCTTTCCAGTAGGCGGGATTTTTTGGCTGGGCCTCGATGGCTTCAGTTAACCGCCGGAGGAGTGCCGTTCTGGTTTCCGTGCTGAGGGACTCCAGGGCTCCGGCCAGCAGGGCGATCTCGGCGGAGGGCGCGCTGCCCTCGCGCCACTCGGCTGCGGCAGCTTTCCAAATCGCTTCGGCTTGCGTGGCGTCAAGCCCTGCGGCGATGCGACGGGCACAGATCCAGCGCTGGATTTTGACCGCTCCGCTGGAAAAATGAGGAGGCTCTGCAAGAATACGGGCCAATGCAGCAGCCCGCTCGGCGTCGCCAGTCATCCCGCAACCCGGACGCAAGAACCAGCCGGCGAGGTGCAGCCAGGTTTCCTCATGCTCGGGGGATTCCAGCCTGCTGGGAGCCGCAGCGAGCCACATATCAAAGAGCCGCCGCACGATCCCACCGGTCCATCCCGACTTTTGATTCCCGAGGGCCTTCTCACCGATTGTGAAAACGGTGTTGGCAGTGAGTTTTTGGCGCGTTTTGCGTGTCGGGTCGAATAAGGCGACGAGTTGCTCGCCGGCACGGGTGACGGCATCCGAGGTGTCCACCGAGCGCATCTGTGGCTGCCCAGTGCGGCCGCGCAGGGAAAAATCGAGCGGCCAGGGGGCGTCCCAACGGAGGCCTGGCTCGGCGCAGAGGAGTTCCACACGAAGCAGTCCCGTCGAGCGGAGACAGGTGCGAATTTTTACGCGGATGCTTGGATTCCCCGGAACGCGGGAACCCGTGGGCGGAGCCAGAATGGTCTCCACAGGCGGGAGGTCCGAGAAGCCCTCGGCATCGGTCGAAACGACATCCCCCGATTTGTCGTCGGGGCGGCGGGCATTGCGCAGGAGGGCGAACGAAGCGGGCTTGCCGACAAGGGCTCGGAGATCGGCTTGTCCGGCGGTGAAGACTTGCTCCGCTGGCGCTCCCTGCGGCAGGACGCAGAGCGCGGAGTCTGGCGAGACTCGGATGTAATAACCATGCGAGGCACCCGCTTCGATGCGCGAGGTGTCGCCGGTGGCTCGCAGATGCAGGAAACGGGCAGCTCCCCGGGCAACAGCCAAGTCGGGATCCGCATTTTCAAGGACCTTCGGAGCGTGGTCGGGTTGCCAGCGGATGAGATTGTCCAGTATGCGCTGGCGGATCGCCGGGGACTTGGTGAGCCCGCCATTGAAGAGCACAAAATCCACCACAGGCCGTGCGCGCAGAAAGTCGCTCAGGTGGCGCGTCACGGCAGGATCCTTGGCGTAGGGGAGACCCATTTCGCGGAGGCCAGGAGCTCCCTTGAGAGGATACTCCCCGGCTGTGACCAAAGGGAAGAAGCCTTCGAGCAGGAGAGTGGAAATTTCAGCGGAAGAAACCTCCGCGCGAAGGGTTCCGGAAAGCAGAGAGGATCCGGGCTTGGAAACGGCCACTGGCCAGATTTTGCCCTCCCCCACCCCGCCGCCGAGCGCGTCTTCCTTGATTTCCCGGCAGCGTGCGAGCAACTGCGCAAAGGTGGAGGTCGGCAACTGCGAACCGGGAGCCAATTTTTCCTCCAAAAAATGGGCCAGCGAGAGATCAAGATTGTCGCCGCCCAGCAAAAGATGGTCGCTCACGGCGATGCGTTGAATGCCGGGGAGGTGAGAGTCCGGCCTCGCCTCGACTGAGAAGAGACTCAGATCGGTCGTGCCCCCTCCGACATCGACCACAAGCACATGGGACTTTTTGTTCCCAGCTGCCAGAGCCTCTGCAGCGGCGCCATCCTTTTCCAGCCAAGCGTAAAAGGCCGCTTGGGGCTCCTCGATCAGAATCGTGGATTCGGGAAAACCCGCTTCCCGCGCGGCCTCCAGGGTGAGTTGCTGCGCAGCGGGGTCGAAGGATGCCGGAACGGTGATGGCGAGATCCTGGGAAGCCAGTAGGGCTTCGGGATGCTCTTCATTCCATGCGGATGCCAATGTTTTGAGAAGGATCGAAAGTGCATCCACCGGACTGATCTGGTCGGCTGACGGGATGTCGGGCGAACCCAGAGGGAGAAAACGGGAGCGACGATCCGCCGCGTGGTGCACCAGCCAGGATTTGGCGGAGTGGACGACACGCCCAGGCACCTCTGCGGAGCGTGTGCGGGCCAAACGACCGGCAACCCAGTGGTCCTTGTTCTCTGGTGGAAGATAGAGGAACGAGGGCAGCGTGGATTGGGACGTCGAAGAGTGGCTGGTTTCTGGTTGGGAGACGGAGAGAACCGTGCTGCGGCCATCGACCGAGGCGACTGGGATCGAGGCCAGCGCGCAATTCGTCGTCCCGAGATCAATGCCGATGCGGAATTGGGTCATCTTACTTTCCGGCAGCAGGGCAGGTTTTTGTGCGATGGGAAGAAAAGCCAATCAGGGCTTTTCAAAGAGAGGCTTGTATTTTCCATACCCCTGCTTTTCCAGCTCTTCCTTGGGGATAAATCGGAGAGACGCGGAATTGATGCAATAACGCAAACCTGTCGGGGCGGGACCGTCAGGAAACAAGTGGCCGAGGTGGGATTTTCCTTCCACCGAGCGCACCTCCACGCGCTCCATGCCGTGGGAAACATCGCTTTTCTCCTCGATCGTTTCTTTTTGGATAGCGCGAACGAAACTCGGCCAACCGGTGCCGGAGTCGAATTTGTCGAGCGAACTGAACAGCGGTTCTCCAGAGATGATGCAAACATAAATCCCCTCGCGCTTGTTGTCCCAATATTCATTTCGGAAAGGCGGCTCCGTGCCGCACTGCATGGTGACGTGTTCCTGCAAGGGAGTCAGGACCGGCTTGGTGTCTTCGGCGTTCATAAGTGTTACAGTGATAAAAAGGGTGGCGAGAATTCCAAATTTCATAGCCAACATTAAGCTCGAAACCGGATTTTGGACAGGATTAACAAGCCGCTCAATTGCTCAATGTGGCTTGGATGGGGCTGCCATCTTGTAGCTCGCCTTGGTTGCTGGTGATAATTTCCTCATCCGGTGACAAGTCTTGGGTTGTTCCATTATCCGACCAGCGCACTGCGGCGGTGGTGCCGGCTTCCGTCTGGATCACAATGGATTTTCTGCGGGCGATTCCGTTTTCATTTTTGAAGAGGTAGGTCATGCCTCCGTCGCGAACGATGGCGCTGCTGGGGACAAGGAGACCGGACTGTGGCTGGAGCATGGTGAGCTTCATTTTGCCATACATGCCAGGAAGGAGACCTGCCGCCTGTCCATCGGCCAGTCCCTCTGGAAAATAGGGCAGGGTGCGGCTTTTGAGATCGCTTCGGCCGTTCGACTCGGCCTGCGCCTGGAATTTTGCATGCTCCTCCGCTGTTCCATTGAAGAGGTCCAACTCAACGCTCAGGGTGCGGTCTCCGGCGTTGAGACTTGGAGCGATGCGCGTCAGGCGACTTCGGAAAATACGGCCCGGCAGGGCATCCATGCTCACTTCGGCGTTGGTGTCCTTCGACAAATAAGTCACAAAAGCTTCGGGGACAGCCATGGAAATCGTTACGATATCTGTTCGATCGACGGTGAGCAGCGGATTTACTCCCGGAACGATAGCGGCACTTGGCACAAAAAGCCCTGGATCGGCCGCTCGCGCCGAAATAACTCCGTCAAAGGGCGCTTGGATCGCAGCGAGAACTCCCGATGCATCGCCGGTGTCCAACTGGACCAAAACCTCGCCTGCTATAACTTTGTCGCCGAGAGCTTTCTCGACGGATTTGACGGTTCCGGCCACTTTGGCCAGGAGCCCCACCTGATAGTAGGCGGAGACTTCGGCGGGCTGTTCCACACTGACTGTTTGCCCTGAAGCCGCTTGCGGTTTTGCTGTCAAAACACGGATTGCCACTTTGGAGGTGGAATTATCGCTGGCAGACACAGCGCCAAGGACATTTCCTATGGAGAAAAGTCCGAGAGTGATCAATGCGGGAAGTAGGCGGGTATTAGCTATGGTTTTTGTTTTCATAAATTGCGGGCGTTTTTTTACATCTCAGGCCTTGTCCAAATCCGGAGGCTCTGCAGGCATGTGGCGAACGAAGAGCGTGTAGAGGATTGGCACGAGGAAGAGCGTCAGAAAGGTCGAGCTCAGGAGTCCTCCGACTATGGAGCGCGCCAGCGGCGTGGCGGCTTCCGCGCCGCGACTCAGCCCCATGGCCATAGGCAGCATTGCGAGCAGCGTGGCCAGGAATGTCATCAGGATGGGACGGAAGCGCGTGGCAGCCGCCTCCCTCATGGCCTCCGCGGCTCCGAGCCCCGCTTCCCTGCGGCGGCGGTTCGCG
>VFJO01000297.1 GCA_009886045.1 Verrucomicrobiota bacterium | reverse complement strand
TGGCGAGCCCTACGAGGTCACGGAGGAAGTCATACAAGCAAACATGCTGGACCCCAAGCTCAAGCCGCGCCGCATCGCCGTGCGGCTGGTGGAGCCCACCTCGAAGGCCAAGATCAACCTCACCGTGACGCCACTTCCAAAGTCCATTGAAAACGAGGTGCTGCCGACAGCGGGAATTCCCGATGCCGGATGGGATCGCGATGGCACGGTGCGAATCGAGGCTGAAGATTACACCATCGAGGAGCAAGGGAGCGTGGAGCGGGTCGGCAGCGCGTCATCTGGCCGGACCATTCGTTTGTGGGATAATCCAGGTCATGCGCTCGAGTGGAAGGTCCGGATTCCCCGCGAGGGTCGCTATCTCATGGTCTTGCGATACGCCAATGGGAGGGATGGCATAGGCTCCCGCTCCCTCCTCATCAATGGCACTCTTCCCTCGGGTGCGGAAGAAGGCTTCGCCTTCCCGCCAACCGGTGGCTGGGGACTTGCTCCTGCGGAATGGCACGAAGCCGTTTTGGCCAGGAAAGGAAAACCGTTCCGCATCAACTTCGCCGCTGGGGAGAATACGATCCGCATGGTCAACACCCAAGGCGGCGGATTGAATCTCGATGGGATGGCCCTGATACCCTTGGATCAACTATGAAAGATCGAACAGCAGGAGAAAAAGTCCTTCCTGGGCAAAAAAAAATCTGGCATGTCGGCACGCTTACCTACACGACCGCAGGACTCGCCGTGCTTTTCGGATGGCTGCTGTGGGGCGACTTCACATGGAACCTGAAGGAGCGTGCTATCACTCCCGTCGGGCAAATCATGCTGCGAGGCTTCTCCGCCCCGGATTGGCTGGTGGGCCTGCTGATTGGCTCGCTGCCGGTCGGCATCGGTCTGATCCTAGGGCCGATCATTTGCGTGAAGTCCGACCACACCCGCACCCGCTGGGGCCGACGCATTCCGTATTTGCTCATCCCGATCCCCTTCATCGCTCTGTCCATGTTCGGCCTTGCCGCGACCTCTTTCCTCGGGGCGGCCCTGCACGATACGCTGGGAGCGAACTCGCCCGGCTTGGCGGCGTGCCGCTTTGTCGTCTTCGGCTTCTTTTGGACCGCGTTTGAAATTTTCACAATCACGGGCAATTGCCTTTTCGGTGCGCTGATCAACGATGTGGTGCCGCAGGCAATCATCGGCAGGTTCTTTGCACTGTTCCGCGCGGTTAGCCTCGTGGCAGCCATCATCTTCAATTTTTGGCTCATCGGAAAGGCGGAGACCCATTACTTTGAAATTTTGATGGTGTTGGGATTGATCTATGGCGTTGGATTCACCTTGATGTGTCTGAAGGTGAAAGAGGGGGATTACCCGCCACCGCCGGTCGTTGATCTGGCAGACCGTCGCGGCCGTCGCATGTTCGCCTCGCTGGCTACCTACTTGAAGGAGTGCTACACCAACCCCTTTTACCTGGCGTTTTTTCTCGCAACGACTCTGGCCGGTCTGGCGCTGCAACCCGTGAACACCTTCAGCATCTTCCACGCCCGCAGCGTCGGCATGGGGGACGATCTCTACGGCAAGTGCCTTGCACTCTCTTACTCGATCTCGTTGGTGATCGCTTTTCCGCTGGGCATTCTGGCAGACCGATTCCACCCGGTCCGGCTGGGAATCTTTTGCATGGCTTGCTATGCAGCCGTTACCGCATACGGCTTCTTGTTTGCCTTTGACTCGCAGTCGTTTTTCGTCGCTTTCCTCCTCCACACCGTGCTGGCCGGGACCTATATGACGGCGACGGCCTCCATCGCCCAGCGCCTGCTGCCCAAGGAAAAGTTCGGCCAGCTTACCTCCGCCGGCGGCATCGTCTGGGGTGTTTCAAGCATGATCCTGCCGCCGGCCCTCGGTGTCTTTATCGGGAAAATGAACCACGACTACCGCTTTGTCTTCCTCTTTGCCTTCCTCCTCGCCTCGGCCAGTGCGATCACTTATATCTATCTTTTCAAGTCCTACAACCGCCTTGGCGGCGACAAGGACTACAAGGCACCCTGACACCACGAGATTAAAAATGCCGGCAGAAAATATCGTCGGCTTGTCCGAAGGCAGCAAACGCGGTGGAAAAGAGGATTCCCCACCTCCTCCATAGGCATCCTCTTCAGGCATTCATCTCGGCTGCCCCTTCTTCTGCATGGGAGATTTTTCCCTGCAAAGCGTTTATAAAGTCCAAAAGTAAAGTAACTTTGGTATAACTCTTACAACCTCATCTGTATTCAATACAGCCGCAGAAAATGGGAACTTTTGAATGCGAGAGCGTCTTTGCCCTCCTTTAAATGAGTAAATGGAAATGCTCTTTTCATCATTCTGCATAGTGCGAAATTACGCAGGTCTACGAAAATTTTTCACTTTGCGATGCACATCTGCCTGAATTCTAAAACGCTTGAAATAAAGGTACTCTACCCATCTCATCTTCGTCACTTTGCCATCGTCTTCGCGGCGCTGACCATGCTGTTCGCCACCACGGCCCGGGCGCAGACCACCTACTATTGGGACTCTAACGGTGCAACGGCCGGTTTCGGCAACACGACAGGCACTTGGGGCACAGACGCCATCTGGAGCACCGATACGGCCGGAAGCTCTGCCACCAGCAACCCTTCGATCACCACGTCGGATACGGTGCACTTCGGAACCGCAGTGTCGGACTACGCTAATGTGACCGTGAGCGGACCCGCCGCCGCCCAAGGTTTTCTGAATATGAATTTCGGAGCAGGTCAAACGACGGCGCTTACAATTTCCGGCGGCACGCTCAACCTCGCCGCCAACTCCACGATCACACAAAGCAGCACAAGCGCGAACATGGCTATCGGCAGTGTGCTGCAAGGCAGCGGATCAGCGCTCACCAAGACCGGCCCAGGCTTACTCACCCTCTCGGGCAACAACACGTTCACGGACGGAGTCACGCTCACGGGCAATGGTGCTCTCAATCTCGCCCACTCCAGCGCAGCCGGCACGGGAACGATTTTGCTCAAATCCACGCAGACCAGCTTTCCCACAACGCTCGGCATCAGCGGAGGCATCACCGTGGCCAACGCCATCCAGATCGACTCGACCAGCGGTCGGGAGGCCATGACTAGCA
>VFJO01000084.1 GCA_009886045.1 Verrucomicrobiota bacterium | reverse complement strand
TATCACTTCGATGATTGAAACGCCACTCCGATTCTTTGAGGTGAATGAGGAATTTTTCCTTCCGGACTCCGCGAAGTTTTGCCATGCGAAACTTCGCATAACTCCAAAAAGATTCGATGCCATTAACATGATTTTTTCCTCTCGCAAATTCATTCTCATGGTGGTGAACGCGGTGGTGTTGATAGCCATTTGTTACCAATCCATCGTAAGCCTTCCAGCCGTCGGTGTAAACATCGCTACCTTCCACTATTCGGCCTTGAAGAATTGGCATAAGCTCTGCCTTGGAACAGTTTTGACGACACTCAAAAATACCCTTCCTTGTCGTTTATGCAGGCCCAGAACAGGGATTTTGCCGGACGCGCCTCTTCCGCGTTTGCCGCGAACCCTCCTGGGTCCGAAATAGCTTTCATCAACTTCAATATCCCCAACAAATGGTTTGGATTCCTCAATGGCCATATCAACTATTCGGTCACGAAGCAGAGTAAAAATCCGTTGAACGGTATTGCGGTTGATCGCACTCAAATTGGCCGTCGATGTGGCAGGGATATCCTCGCAAAAACACTTCAAAACCCTTCGGAATTTGACCTCCGAAATGTGCGCCGTTTTTATATACTTGTTTTTCAATGAAGATTATTAGGTTATCCATAATCTTTACTTCCAAACTAGGCAAGACCCCAAATTATTATTTACTTGCAATAATTCCCAAAGATTGACTGGCGACTTTTAGAGGCGTTTTCTCAATCAAACCGCCGATCCAAATGAACGGTTTAATTAGGAAATCAGGTATACCGGGAAGTAAAAAATCTCTATATTCCACTTTGATGTCATTATATCGAGCCTTTCGTAGCATTTTTTTTGCAAAACTACTTGAGAAGGCCATTTCCACAGGCTCTAAATTTGCAGCTTGTCGCAGCAATGGATACGAAAAAATTAGATAAACATAAGGATTGAGCAAGTTCGGTTCCATGAAAATAATCCGCCCCCCAGGCTTGAGTAGAATTTTCATATTAGCCAGTGCTTGATCAAGTTGGGGGTAAAGGTGGTGGAGTATTCCGTTTCCAACTATGTAATCAAATAACTGCCCATCGAACCGAGCAGGTTGATTAAAATCAAGAGTTTCATAACGAAGGTTTGGCAGTAAGAAATTGGCTTCGGCTTCGGCAATAAATGGCTCGCACAAGTCCGTTCCGAGAACCTGCATTCCTGTCCGTGTGGCCAGCATGTGGCTGTTGGCACCGGTCCCACAGCCAATCTCCAACACATTCTTTTGCGGAGAGGGGTGCATGTTCGAAATCATGTAATCACACCTTCTTGATGCCCGCACTCGCGTGGATTTGGCATCAACCCAAATCTGGTTGTAGCCGCGATCATCTTTCAGATTTTCCATTATTTTTTCACAGTGATCGTAAACCCCAAGGGGTCATCATTGCTGCCCCAATCCAGAAAAAGGCAAATATGCGCAGTTAAAACGGCAAATGCAGGAATTGGAAGGAAAAGCAACCAAAATGGAACAAAGACAAGTTTCCACCAGATTTTAGGAAAGAGATTCCTCATCCAGAGGATAATGAGTTTATTTGCAATCACCGGAATATCGCTACCCCTTGGCTTGATTTGCACAGAACTGAATTCCGAAAACATTTTTTCCAAACTAGAGCGCGTATAGCGAAAAAAATCATAAGGAATATAGTGATAGCGGGCGCTCCAAGGGATCGTGATAATTCCGATACCATTATATTTCAGGACTCGACGCATTTCATTTATAATAACTTGAAATTCATAGACATGCTCTAAAACTTCAGTGCATATCAAAAAGTCAAATTTTTCGTCCTGAAAAGGAATCTCTCTTCCATTAAACGGGGTTATTTCTTTGTTGGTGTAATCAAACTTATCTGCGTCCACGATATCGATACCAAAGTAATTGGTCGATTCAGGATTGAGAAGAAAACGATATGGTGATTGACCACACCCCACATCCAAAACATCCCCGCAAAACCCGGGAACTGTTTTTTTAAGGTCATGAAAAATGGTTAGGATTTGAAAATCCAAAACCATTCTCCCAAAAAAAATGATTTTCCCGATCAGCGAAGATGGTGGGGTGTTTTTAACGGGTCTGAAATTTTCCATTGTGATTTTAAGGAGAATTTGAGACCTCACCGAAAATTAGATGCCGCTGCCGCTTTTATCTCCCCACCCGCAACTATGTTTTTGCGGATAAAAGCTGGGCGGCCTTTGGTTTCCTCCAGAATCTTTCCGATGTATTCTCCGAGGACTCCTATTCCGAGAATAATAAATGATCCAAAAAACATCTGCAAAAGAGCCAAAAAAGTGATCCCCTTTGGAGTGTGCAGAGGATCGAGGATGCGAATCGCCACGCTAATCAAAGCCAGAACCACCGAAGCCGTGCATGCGATGGCTCCAAATGCCGTTAAGAAATGCAATGGCACACGCGTGAATGCAAAAATCCCTTTCTTAGCCCAACCGATGTTTTTGATCCAATTGTTCGTGCTGGTTCCAAACATTCTTTCTGGGCGCACATAGTCGACGGCAACCTGTTTGAAGCCGACATAGGCGCGAATGCCTCGTAGGAACGAATCTCTTTCCTTGCACTGGAGCATCCAGTGAACAACTTTTTGGTCTAAAAGGGAAAAGTCACCGGCATTTTTGGGAATCGGGAATTCGCTGACTGCGGAAAAAATCCAATAAAAAGTTTTGTAACAAGAATCCAACCACGCGGGCATTTCCCGCCGGATACGCCGACCATAGACGACGTCTGCGCCGCAGCGCCATTCCTTGGCGAAGTCGCGGATTAATTCTGGAGGATCCTGGAGATCCCCATCGAGTAAAACACAGGCTTCCTTGCTGGAGATCTCCATGCCGCTGCGGAAGGCGGCTTGGGATCCGAAATTTCTCGAATGAGTTATACCAATTACGCGCGGATCCTTGGAACTGATCTGGCGAATGGCTTCCTCGGAATCGTCAGGGGAGTTGTCATTCACAAAAATGATTTCGTAATCTACTCCAAGCTCCAAAAAGACGCTAACGAGTCGATCATACATGATCGGAATGGCCTGCCCATCTTTGTAACAGGCGATGACAGCGGAAATGGAGTTTTTCGATTTAGCAATTTGGGATTTTTTGGTGAGGCGAGAGAATTCACGATTTTTCAGAAAACCTCTCCACCACTCGCGGGTGGAAGCCAAGCCCTCCTCGAGACCGATTCGTGATTTCCAGCCCAGAAGATTTGCTGCTTTAGCAGGGTCGGCAAACCAATCCTCCACATCCCAAGCACGACCGACTCCTGGGTCGAATTCAGGAGTTTTTGGAATTTCAAAAATTTTGCAGGCGGTTTGAGCTAATATTTCCAGAGAGGTTTTGCGGCCTGTGCCAATATTGAAAGATTCACCACGAATACCATCTCCCATGCGAACAGCAGTATCAACAAAAGCCTCTACCACATCATCAACATGGATAAAGTCGCGAGAGATTTTTTTTGAGGCAAACAGCGGGAGCTCGCCGCGCAGGGATTTTTCGCAAAGAACGGGAATGAGGCGGGAACTATCTTCGTAGGGGCCGTAAATCGAATAGAGCCGGAGATTAGCGACGGGCATTCCCGCAGTTTTTCCGAAATAGCTTAGTGCCATGCTCGCAGCAGCTTTGCTAACTGCGTAGTGACTATTAGGTAAAAGCACGGCCGACTCTTCGGGCGCGGTGGCATTCGAACCATACTCTGAGGAGCTTCCGGAATGGATGTAAGCTGCGAGCTCCCTTTTTGAAAGTATCTCCAGAATTCGGATCAGCGTGGAGTAGTTCGTGGCGTGAATGCGCTCCCAATCCCGTTCAAAAGAATAGGCGCCGAACGAGGAGCAATCAAAGATGGTGAGGGGATCAAATCGGGCGAGGAATGCATTTAGACTAATGGGATCAAGAAGGTTGAGGTGGGTCTTATTTTGCGTGGGAACTCCCTCCAACCTCCAAGATTCCCCGGAAAAAATCGTGCCAACCACATCATCCCTCACTTGCATAAGTGCCCGAAAAACATTTGCACCCAAAAAACCGCTGGCACCTACAACGGCAATCGGCCCCTTGAGACCTTTAATTTTTGTGACGAATTCCGGTTTCATAGTTTATTCAAAAAGAGATTTTTAATGGATTCGCGATCCAACCCACATTGTTTGCGGTGGAATTCCTGCGAACCATATGTGCCCGAGGGGTAACCCAAAGCATATCGGTGGTGGAATCGCGCAGGTTGAATTCCCTTTTTCATAAATGAGTAGGCCAGTTGCATTCCCAAGCCCCCTTCGGCCACGTGCTCTTCAAAAAGATACAGATTGACATCCGAGACTTTTTCCCAGAATTCCGACGGGACGGCGCCCTCACCCAATTCACAGACCGCCCAGACAGCGGGCCGTTTTTCTAATTCACAATCCGACAGCGCAGCGATGGCAACGCCCGCCAATGGTCCCAAGGCAACCAGAATTCCATTTTGGCCATCCAATACCTGCCGCCAAGGGGCATATTGAGGGATAAGCGATCCCGCAGGTCGCGCATCATAGCCCAACCGCAAATAAGTGGGCCCGGTTACATCATTGATGATTTCAGCCAAATCCTCGTCAAAGGCGGGCACAAGCACGCGGACTCCGAGAGCCAACATCGCTGCACAATCTTCAAGCGCATGGTGCGTGGGCCCCATGTGCCCATAAGCGTAGCCCCCGCCATTTCCTACGAGACACACAGGCAATTTCGAGAAGCAGATGTCGTTTCGAATTTGCTCGAAGGGCCTGGCATAGAGAAACGGCGCGATGCTGTAAGAAAAAACCTTATAGCCTTCCTTGGCCATGCCTGCAGAGACGCCAATCAAATTTTGCTCTGCAACACCTGCGTTGACGAAACGGTCGCCGAAAGCATCACGAACTTCTTCAAGCGCCATAAAACCCACGTCGACCGTGAAAAAGAAAAGACTGGGGTCGGAAGCCACCTTAACCATAGCTTTGGCAAATGCTTTTCTCATGGCGACTCCTCCTTTTGAATTTGAGCCATGCAGAATTCAAAATTCTCCTGAGTTAGTGGCAAATAGTGGGACTCCATTTTATTTTCATACAAACTACTCTTGCCCTTCACGGTGGCGAGCAGAATGATCTTGGGCTGTTCTGTCGGGGATTTTAGCGCGTCGAGAATTTGTGTATGATTGTGGCCATCACAGCTCAAAACATTGGCTCCGAAAGAGGAGAGGCGGGGCTGCAAATCCCCACAAGAAGAAACTTGCTCCGTGGTGCCAAACCCTTGAAGTCTGTTTTGGTCGATAAGGATCGTCAGATTGTCAAGTTTGTGGTGAACCGAAAAAATCAGAGCTTCCCAGCAACTCCCCTCCTGCCATTCGCCATCGGAACAGAGGCAGTAAACTTTCCTTCCAGTTTTTTGTTTTTTGGCAGCCAAAGCAAGCCCTGCGGAGAGTGAGGGCCCATGCCCCAAAGAGCCTGTCGGAAACATGAGACCAGGTATCCCAGTTCCACTAGGATGTGCAGGCAGGAGACTATCATCTTTACAGAAGGTGGAAAGCTCCTCATCGGATAGTTTTCCAATACTCCATAGAGCTGCATAAAGAGCCCCAGCTGAGTGGCCCTTGGATAAGATGAATCGATCATTCTCGAATATGATAAAATGGAAAAGGACCATGAGGGCGTCAAAGCAAGAAAGATTTCCGCCTACATGGCCGGCATTCGCGGAGAAGTGCAGCCGAAACAGTCTTTGCTTTGTGTTATGAAAAGTGTTTAAAAATGAATTTTTCACGATTTAGGAACTTGAGAGCTTTTGTATTCTTGAATTTTATAAATTTCCGTCTAGGACAAACGCAAAATTGAACTTTCTGCCTTCGCTGAGTATCGGCATGGCATTAGACTGAAAGCGTAATCGAGTTGCGCCTGGAAAGAGATTCGGCAAGTCTATAGATACAGCTTGAGGGACATTGGCTTTCAAATCAATGGCCTGAAGGATTTTCCCACGAGAAGAAATCTCAAGTCTTGCATTGTTTGCAGACAGCAGCTTTCCACTTATAACCAAGGACTTTGATGTTTTCTGCTCATTAAAGATCTCCACCTCACCGGTCTTCTGTGCACACCATCTTGCACTCGAGGCAAGCATGGATGAGTCCAGACCTCTTGGATGTATCTCCGGGGGCCACCAAGCGGAAAGAAACTGCGGATTTATTTTTGGAAAACGCGCATTTTCGTCGGGGAATAGACGAACAAAAACAAAGTCCCCATCCGAACTTTCAATCTTGAGATTCGGCAGTTTTCGGGTTACCTCCAAAAATTGTTGGCTTTTTTCTTTTTGATCTTCTGACAAGTCGCTTCCTTTATAAACAAGAACACCACTGAAACCAATTTTTTGAAGCTCGCCAATCATTTGCTCCGACGGCAACTTCTCAACATCGTGCTGCCAAGATTCCCTCGCGCGCCCTTTCACGCTGCCACTGGAGAACCGGAGTTTGTTGGTGAAAAGGTAGGGTCTTAAAAACGCATAAGTTCCTGATTCCGGAAAATCGGTGACTGGGTAATTGAAAATCATCGCACCATTAGGCATGGTCGACTCCAACTTGAAAACCAAGTCTTGGTCCGATTTCATCATTTTTTCGCTATGAAACCGCAATGATTCACCGACTGGCAAGGCCTCGAAAACAGCGAGGCTTATCATCATAAGCGCGATACAAAGCTCTAGAAAAACGTGTATTTTCTTTTTCCAACGAGTCAAAAGAATTGCCAGGAAGAAAAGTGATGCCGCTAAAATGTAGATACTAACCCTGTTTGAGCTTCTGAGCAGAAAAAATTTCCCGAATCCAAGGAAACCATTTAATCCACCCACGACAGCAAACGCCATAAAAAAACTAATAAGCCAGAACCATCCCGAGATAAGTTGTTGATGACGAGTAAAAATGAAATAAGCAGTCATACAACAGAGCAGGCAAAAACCCAGAATTGCCGGAAGGCCCATATAGGCAGCCATGGATTCGCTGGAGTCAAATTTATTTCGAAAGATGTCCTGATTCTCGTAGAATGCACTCAACTGCTTGAGTATAGGAATGCGACTGCCAGATCCAGGAAGAAAAAGCTCCACAGGTCGTAGTGCACAGACCTGAAGGTTACTATAAAAGCGACTGACTGCAAATTCGTTAGAACCATTCTCCCGCGCGTATTCTCGGAATGGCTCAGTCAGGAGAAAAAAATGGGAAAATGTAGCAGCAGCAATCAGGAAGAACGGAAAAACCGATGGAATTTTCCTCTCATTAAAGAAACAATACAAACCTGCGAATGCCATGACCATGAGAAAAAACGCTGTGTAATAGGGGAAAATTCCCCCAAAATAAAATGAAATA
This sequence comes from Verrucomicrobiota bacterium, assembly GCA_009886045.1. Classification (GTDB taxonomy): domain Bacteria; phylum Verrucomicrobiota; class Verrucomicrobiia; order Chthoniobacterales; family Terrimicrobiaceae; genus UBA967. The sequence goes on along the minus strand of VFJO01000084.1, from coordinate 777 downwards.
GCCAAAACAGCAGCCAACCGCCAACCACTCAAAAAGCCTGAACCTTTTCTGTAAACCAACAATCCAATGGCTAGCGTGATGGGAACAGCATACGCAAAAGTTAAAACAATGTGGGTTAATCCCCTGCCGAATAGAAAAGGGGCCAATCCCAAGCAGATAGAGAAAACAATCGACCAAGTTCTGGCGCTTCCAACAAGCCGCAAACAAATATACATTGCTGATGCGGAAACAATGTGAGCTAAAACAAGCGTCGCATTGGATGCAAAACCAAGGCCAAACCACTTGGAAATGAAGCCACAAAATAGTAAAAGCCCCGGAGAAGTAACGGGATAATCATTCCAGTTTCCAGAGAACGGAGCCCCCAGAGTTGATACAATGAAGCTTGTATATGGGATGCACTCATGACGTGATGCTGCAGTAAAGAGTGCCAATATATAAAGTGCATCATCTTGATAGAGGGAGGGAACCTTCCAAGCCGCTGATTCTGTGAGCCCATACTTCAAACATGTAATTGCAAAGACGATAGAAAGGCTTGTAGAAGCACAAAGCAACTCAATAAAGATCTTCTGGGATTTTGTTTTTATCGAAAATGCAATCATTTTTTTCCGGAGCCTAAAAGTCTTAAAATTGCTTTGGAAGCATAGTCATGCTTCGAAACCATATAACTTCCTGCCAAAAGAAATGCATGCGATGTTAGAAGAGTTCGGATGGAAATATTTTCTTGCTTTGAACGAAAGAGTGCGCTTTTCAAAAGAGACAAAAAAACGAGCGGCTGTT
>VFJO01000237.1 GCA_009886045.1 Verrucomicrobiota bacterium | reverse complement strand
TGGCAGGATTTACAGGAAAGGCTTTGGCTTTTGTTTGATATCACACAAATCATTTCAAACACATCGGATCATAAACAGATCATCCTCTGTGTTCTCTGTGCGCTCTGTGGTTAGTTCTGCTGAATTCGGGTTTAATCTGTGCCCATCTGTGAAATCCGTGGTTAATTCCTAATGTCAGTTTTAGTTTGAACACTTGGACCACGGATTACACGGATTAACACGGATAAGACAGACAAGGAGTATCTCTGGCGAAGCTGCTCCCCCATTATTGACAAATCGTGGGTCGCTGTTTTTCTTCGCGGGCGATTCCTCAGCGAATGGGGATGGTGAGAGGCGTGGGGTTGAGGAGCATGATGGCCATGGCGGCGGCGTAGATGGCGAGGCCGAGGAAGACACCGACGGAGCCGAAGCGGTAGGCACTGGTTTTGGAGTCCCTAAACACAATGATGGCCGCAAGCGTTTGGGTAAGATCTGGCTGGACGCAGCGGGTGAGAACCCATTTGACGGCAAGGACACGGACGAAAATCCAGAAGCAGGAACCCAGAATCAGGGCCATGGCGGCGATGATAAGAATCTGGGCATGGGTATTTGTCCCGGCAATGAGCCTGCCGGAGAAGCCGGTGGTCGTTATGGCGACGGCAGCAAAACCAATGACAACTTGGGAGCGTTGGTGGAGGATGTTCAGCTGGCGCTCGAGAAGGCCGAAAAGAAAAATTTCCTGCCCCGGGAAGGCTTTGACCAAATTTTGGGCTTCTTCGAGGGCGGTCTCAGGGATTTTCATATTTCGCATGAGGCCGTGAATGGTGCGGGAGGATGCCAGTGGACAGCTTTGGATACCATCGTGTCACCATCGAAGTGGAAGTAGGCGCGAAATGATCCGCCCTCAATTACGCCTGGCAGCCAGTGGATGTCGTCGGCCCACATTTCGTGGTAGGGAATAGCCTCAATCGGGGTCCAGATGGGAAGCGCTTCATCTGTCTCAATGAGGGTGCCGCTGAAGGATTTTGCCGTAAAAACGGTGCAGTGGAGGCTGTAGCCGTCAGCGAATTGAAAGTGAAGCTCGCCGCAGGACTTCAGATCGCTTGGGGTGATGCCGACCTCTTCTTGAGTCTCGCGGACGGCGCAGTCGTGTGGTGCCTCACCGGGTTCGATACGGCCACCAGGTCCGTTGATTTTTCCTGCCCCGAGGCCACGTTTTTTGCGGATGAGGAGGATTTGGCCACTGTGGATAACGAAACACAATGTGGCTCTTTCGCGCGGTTGCCACTGGTTCCAAAAATCATCCATTGTTGGAGTGACTACGGCAGGAACTGGATGAGGAGCTGTGGATAAAATCCGAGAACGAGGATCAGGAGAGCCGAAACCACGATCGCGATTTTTGAAAGAATAGAGACCGGCACAGCACCAACCCCCTCAGGCGCAGGCTGCCAATACATGGCACGAATGACCTTGAAATAATAATAGAACCCACTGGCAACGGTGATCACACCAATGAAAACGAGGAGGTAAAGTCCTTGATTCATGGCGACTTCGAAGATGAAGAATTTCCCAAAGAACCCGACAGTAAAGGGAACGCCCGCGAGCGAGGCGGCAGCAATGAGCATAGCCAATGCGAGACCTGGGGATCGACGGGCTAGCCCATTGAAATGCGATAAATCATCACCCCCGGTTGCCTTTGTGACAGGAACCATCACAAGAAAGGCGAGGAAGGTCATCAAGAAGTAGCCACTCAGGTAAAAAACAACGGCACGCCCGGAAAACGCATCACCAATGGCGGCGAGTCCCACGAGAAGATATCCGGCATGGGCAATGCTGGAGTAGCCGAGGAGCCGCTTGAGATTCGTCTGTGGGATGGCGGCAAGGTTACCATAGATCAGCGTGAGCGCGGCAAGCAGGAGGAGAACGAGGGTGAGTTTGCCTTGGAAGGATTCCAGCACGAGGAATGGCTGCAAAACGCGGATGAGGATCACGAAACCAGCAGCCTTTGACGCGACGGCAAGGAAGGCCGTAATGGGAGTAGGAGCACCTTGATAGACATCTGGAACCCAGAATTGAAATGGTGCAGCGGCGATTTTGAAGCCGATGGCAACAAGAACCATAGCCAGACCGAAGAGAATAGCGGTATGATTGGCCTCGGGAAGGTTGGCGAGTGCCTTCTGAATGAGAGCGAGGTTGGTCTCTCCCGTCATACCGAAAATCCAAGTGATGCCGTAGATGAAGAATCCCGTCGAGAGGGCCCCAAGAACGAGGAACTTGGTACCGGCTTCTAGGCTCGCAAGGCTACGGCGCATGTAAGCAACTTGGATGTAGAGAGAAATCGTCACCAACTCCAAAGCGCAGAAGATCATGATGAAGTCGGCCGCTGAGGCCATCCACATGAGTCCGGCGCAGGTGAAAACGGGCAAAATGAAAAACTCACCAGAGCCGGCCTCCGGGCGCTCGGCAGGCACAAGCCGTTGCACGATCGGGATGTAATCAATCGCAAGGATGAGCGTGAAGATCGTTGCGAGGAGGGCAAACCGTTTGAAGAAAAGCGAAAGGCCATCCACCACGTAAAAGCCAGAATCCTGCATGGCAGGAGGATTGGCTTCGATGAAGAAAGTCAGAATAAAAACGCACACCAGGCCGAAGATAGCACCTTGAGCCAGCGTGACTTTGTTTGATTTGAAGCTGAAGGATTCTGCCATGAGCAAGAAGATGCCCAGACAGACAACACAGATTTCCAAGGCGATGGGCTGGATCATGGCAGAAGCAAAGCGGGTGTAACGAGGTTCACGAGAATTTGCGGGAAGAATCCGAAGAATAACATGATGGCAATCAAGAGCACGATGGCGGCATGTGGAGATCCAGATAAGTCTGGCAGGCGCGACCAGCGATCAGGAAGCGGACCCATAAAAATGCGGCGGTAGGCGCGAAGCATGTAGATGGCGGAGATCACGATACCCCAAACGGCACATATGGTGGCAATCTGGTAGCCATTAAATCCAAAGACTTCTTTGTCGTTGAGGAAGCCCATTTGCGGTTCACCTGTGGCAAAGGAGCCAAAGAAAACAAGCAATTCTCCGGCGAATCCGACGAATCCGGGAAGGCCGACGGAGGCCATGGCTGCAAAGCCAAAGGCGAGGCCGAGTTTGGGAGTCGCGCGGGCGATTCCGCCAAGTTCCGAGAAATCCAATGTTCCAGTGCGCTCGCGAATTTCCCCACAGAGGGCAAAGAGAACGGCAATGGTGAGGCCGTGGCTGAGGAGCATGAGCGAAGCGCCAGTGAGGCTAACTTGATTCAAGGCTGTAAAACCAAGGAAGATATATCCCATGTGCATCACGCTCGAGTAGCCAAGCATGAAGTCGAGCTTGCGCTGAGCAATCGTCACGTAGCCGACGTAAAGAATGTTGCAAGCCAGAAGAACAAGAAGAATCGGGGCAAAAGCCTGAACGGAATCCGGAAGGATGGGAACGGCAAGTCGAATCAAGCCGTAGAGGCCAAATTTTTTCAATACGCCGGCATGAAGCATCGAGGCGGGAGCAGGTGCGCTTGCGTAGGCTTGTGGGGCCCATGTGTGAAACGGAAAGAGGGACACCAGAATGCCAAAACCAAGAAGAAGAAGAAGGTAAACGACGGGAGAATCCGGGATCAAACCTGCTTGCGCATGGGCCAGAATCTGGCGGAGGTCGAACGAGCGTGCCCCCTCAGGCTGAATCAAATAGAGCCCGATGATGCCGAGGAGAAGAATGAAGCTGCCGGTAGCCAGATAAACGGTTGCCTTCCAAGCGGCGGCTTGTCGGTCACCCGAACCCCAAATGCCGATAAGGAGGAAGGTCGGGATGAGAGCCAACTCGTGAAACATGTAAAAGAAGAAGACATCCACCGAAGCAAAGGCCCCGACGAGACCGGCTGAAATCAGGAGAATGCAGGCATAGAACCAGCGGGCATTTTCAATCGGCGTACGTGCTACACAGACGGCCGCCAGAGTGACGACCACCGAGAGAAACAACATGATCAGGCTGAGACCATCGGCGCCGAGCGTGAAACCGATGCCCAGTTGTGCGACGACTGGAAAACTCGACACGAATTGGAAACCCGCTTGTGCGGGATTAAAGAAAACGCCGATCACCACGAGGAAGAGGACATTGAGCGCCGCGCCGAGGATCGCTGTGAATCTCGGGTTGGCACCGACCATGATAAGCACGGCCGAGAGAATCGGTACAAGAATGAGGAAGAGAAGCGGGCTGACGGAACTCATTTGGAAATAAGGATGTAAAGAATGCCGACCACTCCGGCGCCGAAGAAGAAAGCGTAAGCTTGAATGTTACCGAGTTGAAGGAAACGGAGGGCAAACCCGCAGGCCCACGTGAGTTTGCTTGGAACTTGAACAATCAGAAGATCAACGACCCATCGATCGGCCCAAGAAAGGAAAGTCGCCCCCCCACCTTGGATGTTTTTGACAAACCAGAAATAAACATTGTCGATGTAAAGTCGATTGGCAAAGAGCGGAATTGAAATCGGATCTTTTTGAGCTTTGAGGTAAAGCACGCTGGCAAGCCCTGCCCCACCGAAAAACATGGCGTAAAGGAGCGGATGCAGGAGATGTGGAATGAGTTCGTGTTCGGGACGAGCCAATTTGAAAAAGTGCTCCTGAATGAACGGAAAGCCTGCGACAATTGCGAGAACCGAGAGCACGAGCATGGGAAGCAGCATCGTAACCGGTTGTTCTTTGGCATTTTCCGCGTGTTCGCTGCGAGCTTTTCCAAAAAAGATGACAAAAAACTCTCGAAAAATGTAGAAAGCCGTGAGACCAGCGGCAGCGGCCACAAGCCAGCCGAGGAAGGGAATTTTCACCACAGCCCACTCAATGATAAGGTCCTTACTGAAGTAGCCGCTGGTGTATGGGCAACCCGCAAGAGCCAGCATACCAGCAAAAAAACAGAACATGGTAACGGGCGTTTTTTTGCGAAGCCCGCCCATGCGCCACATATCCACTTCGTGGTGCATGGCGATCATCACGGAACCTGCTGCTAGGAAAAGGAGACACTTGAAGCAGGCGTGTGTGAAGAGATGAAACATCGCCACATCGGATGTCGGAGCGACACCGATACCCAGAACCATGTAGCCGAGTTGTGAAATCGTGGAGTAAGCAAGAATGCGCTTGATGTCACTTTGCTGCGTGGCCATGAGCGCGGCGGCGAAGCAAGTGATGCCACCGATCCAAGCGATGATCTCGCGGGCCGCAGGCACAACTTCCAGAATCGGAAAAATACGGGCCAGCATGTAAACACCTGCTGCAACCATTGTTGCCGCATGCAGGAGCGATGAAACTGGGGTCGGACCTTCCATCGAATTTGGCAACCACACATGGAGCGGCATCTGAGCGGATTTGCCGATTGTTCCCATAAAAACAAGAACACAGGCTACCGTGAGATAAATCGGTGCTGTGGAGAGACCAGGGATTGCTTCAATTAATTGGCTAAAAACAACTGTCCCCGTTCCAAACCACAGGAGGAGAATGCCAAGCATAAAACCAAAGTCGCCGATACGATTCACAATGAATGCCTGTTTTCCGGCATCCGCTGCGGAATCCTTGGAGTAGTAGTGTCCAATGAGGATGTAAGAACTTACGCCGACGAGTTCCCAGAAGATAAACATCATCACAAAGTTATCGGCTAACACAATGCCGAGCATGGAGAAGAGAAAGAGCGAGAGACCCGCAAAAAAACGGGAATATCCCTCTTCATCGCGCATGTAGCCTAGTGAGTAGGTGAAAACGAGAACGGAGATCGAGGTGACCACCAAGAGCATGACTTTACTGAGATGGTCGAGGGTGACACCGATAGTGAAGTTAAGCTCTGGCCCTAGAGTCAACCAGTTTATGGATAGCATCTTGCCTTCGATCGGTTGGTTAAAAAGCCACCAACTCAGAACGCACCCCGTAATGGCAGCGAGGAGCGCAAGCGAGGCGCTGAGTGTTTTTGAGAATTTCCCGAGGAGGAGGATCAGCGCGGCGCTGACCAGCGGGGTGAAAAGAATAATCCAGGGCGCGGTTTGCGTGCTCATCAGAACTTCAGCATATTCAAATCTTCAACATGGGTGGTCTGCTTGGCGCGGAAGAGCGCGACAATGATGGCTAGGCCCACAGCAACCTCGGCGGCAGCGACAGTGATAATGAAAAACACGAGCACTTGGGCGTTGTAGTTTGGCATGCCATCGGCAAGCAGGTTGAAGCGGGAGAAGGCGACGAGTGAGAGGTTGGCCGCATTCAGCATGAGTTCCAAACCCATAAAAATGATAAGAATATTTCGACGCAGAAGCACCCCGCCAAGTCCGATGGAGAAGAGGAGTCCGCTAACGATGAGATAATGCGCTAAGGTTGGCATGAAAATATCACTTAAGTTCCTTCTTGCTAAGGAGAACAACTCCCACTGTGGAAACAAGGAGAAGGACGCCTATGATTTGAAATGGCAAATTGAAATTGCGGAAGAGTGCGAAACCGACTTGAGCGACGTCATTCGCGAGAGGCTGTGAAACGACGGGCTTCGTGACGTTCAGTGCTGGAAGAGCGGAGATGACCTGGATGAGCGCAGCAAGAAAACCACCTACGACAAGGCCCCCGCCAACCCAAGCAGAGAGCCGAACGCGGCGGCGTTTTTCTTCCCTCAGGTCGAGAAGCATGATGATGAAAAGAAAAAGCACCATGACGGCTCCCGCGTAAACAAGCACCTGCACCACGGCGATAAAATAGGCATCCAAAGTGATGAACACTGCCGCGAGTGCAACGAAGGACATCACGAGACTCATGGCGCAGGAGACGGGGTTTCTCAAAAGGACCACACCAAGCGCAAAAGCAAGCATGAGGAGTGAGAAGACTGAGAAAAGGACGAGTTGCATTTGGTAATTTGTAGGGGGGATTTCTAGCAGCCGATCGCAGGTTGTTCTACTTTTTTTCGTTCCACTTATTAACGAGGCCCGGCATCTCGCCGCCGAGTTCGCGAAGTTTGTGGATGTCGTGGACCATTTCTGCGCGGGAGAGGCCAGTGATGGAATAATCCTTCCGGAGGTAGATCGCCTGCTCGGGGCAGACTTCCTCGCAGAGTCCGCAATAGATGCAACGGATCATGTCGATGTCAAAACTCTTGGCGCGTTTTTCGACCTTGCTCCAGCGTTCGTCAGCGGGAATTTCCTCGGGGTGGATGGTAATAGCGCGGGGCGGGCAAATGAATTCGCAAAGTTGGCAGCCCACGCATTTGTCACGTCCAAACTCATTGCTGACGAGCGTCGGCGCACCACGATACCAGGAAGGCAACTGGGCGTCCCACTTCTGCTCAGGATATTGCATGGTCACTTTTGTCTGTCCGGTCAAAAGGCGGAGCATGTGTTTGAGCGTGATCAGCAACCCCCCCACAATCGAGGGCAGGTAGACCTTTTCGGCCAATGTGAGGCGCGGACGCGGTACGGTGTATGCCATAAGATAGATCGGTTCTAACAATGTTCGCTTCGCATGGCAACTTTGGACTCAGAATTTTTCACAGATTCCCAACCAGGTCGTTGCGAACGAGGATGAGCTTGCGCGAAAGCGTTTAATTTACGGGCTGAATCTCGGCAAGACGGCGCTCGAGGACGGGATCGGGTTCAGCACCGAGGAGCTTGGCTTTCTCGTAATGCTTTTTGGCGAGCTGCAGCGATGGCGGTTCGGAATTGGCATACATCACAGCCAGATTAAAATGGGCATTTATGTAGTTGGGGTCAATCGAGAGACTTTGGCGGAAGGCTTCCTCAGCCTTTGCGGTGTCGCCTTTTTTCCCGATGGCAATGGCGAGATAGTTGAGCGCGACGGAATTTTTAGGATCCAGTTCGATGGCACGATTGAGCTTCTCGATCGCATCGTCAAAACGACCTCGGCGACAGTAAACATTGCCAAGATTAGTTAAGGCGAAAACGTCATCGGCTTTCAGTGCAAGAGATTTTTCCAAAGCAATCTGAGCGGCGGAGATTTTGCCTGCTTGAATCTGAGTGACGCCCAGATTGGCGAGGGCGAAGTAATTCGCAGGAGCGAGTTCTACGACCCGCTGATACTTTTTTTCGGCATCTGTGAAGCGGCGATCTTTGGCAAGCACAGAGGCTTCGGCAGCGAGGGCCTTGGCGTCGTTTGAAAGGCTCTCTGCTCCAACTGGGCTCGATGCCTTTCCTTGAGGCCCGGGTTTGATAATCGTGAGAGAAACCTCCGGACCCTGCGCCTCTGGATCCTTGAGGAGGACGATCGGCTCACGAAAAAGAATGCGCTCTTCGTCTTTTAGTACGGGCGCGGGGTTTGAGAGAATGCCAAGGGAGGTGGCCAGGACCTCGGATTGGACTTGGAGGCGAGTGAGTTCGCTTTCCAGATCAGCGACGGTCTGAGAGCGCTGGTTTTGTTCCTGAATTTGACGAAGCACGATCTCACGGAGGAGTTGGCTTTCGTTGAAGAGGCGTTTCTGTTCCTCGCTGGGTTCGGGATTGAGACGAAGTCGGGCCAGATCGCCAGCAGCCTCATCAAGCTGGGTCACTAGGGATTTCACGCTGGCATCGCGAGCAGCCAAATCTTGGCGAGAAGCGGCGAGTCGGTCTTGAAACAGCACAACTTCCTCTTGTAGCCCATCGGCCTCAGCTTTTGAAAGGCCACCAGAGTTTGAAGCCTCACTGACTTTCTTTTCGGCGTCGGCAAGTTTTTGAGCCAGTTCCTTGTTCTCGCCCTCGATTTTTTCAAGGCGTTCGAGAGCAGGTTTCTGCGAGGCGATTTGTTTTTGAAGTGCGAGCTTTTCCCCTTTGAGGGATTCGACTTCGGCATCATTGTCCTTGAGGCGCTTGATACGACTGAGTGCCTTGTCGCGCTGCATGGCGATGGTGCGGCGGTCCTCGTCGGTGGCGGCAAGGACTTTTTTACTCTCCGAGATGTAGGTCGCAGCTTTTTCGAGCTTTCCCACAAGGCGGGTATTTTCATCCTGCGCGACCTCGTTTTCAGCTTCAAGACGTGCGATGCGTTCGGAGAGCTTTTCGATTCTTTTGTCTTGGGGTTCGGCTGCTTTTTTCTTTAGCTCGTCTCTCTCCAGAGTGAGATTCTCCCGCGTATTCTCCTCTTGCGCGAGGCGGGAGTTCGTTGCGACAAGTTCGGTTTTCGTTTTTTCCAGCTCCATCTTCAGGCTGCTCACGTCTCCTTGAATTCGCTCTCGCCTGTCCTTCTCCTGAGCGTAAAGCTTTCGATACTCGGCGAGTTGCCGCTCCAGACTCTGGGTTTGCTCGCGTTCGAAATTTGAGGGGCTGTCTATGACCTTGGATCCTCGGCTTTGCTGAGAGCGTGGCCGTGTGGTGACAGCTGGCTCGGGAATATCGATTTCAAAGCCGCGCGCGGGAAGAGGGTCTTGATAAACGGGCAGCTTCTCTGGCTCTGAAGCAACCATCAGGCGAAGGCGCTCGACGTTTTGCTGAGCCTTGCGTAAGCGAAAATTGACAACCATTTCCTGCCAAGAAGGATCGTCTTTCCGGACTTGCTCAAGAATGGCAATCGTGGAGGCATAGGAATTCAGGGCATCCCGTAGTCGTCCGTCACGCTCCAGTTTTTCACCGGCTTGGTAGTCTTGATAAGCCTTGAGAAAAAGCTCGGAGGAATCGTTTGCAAGAGCGCCAGAGCAGAAGAGCAGCAGCACTGTGGTAAAAATCGCGAGGAGTCGAGAAATCATTTAGGAGCAAAGCGGAAGAAACTTCTAGCAATCTGACCGAGCGGCTTCCCGATATCAACCGGAATCAGGCTTTTCTGAAAGTCAAAATCAGCCTTGCCTTGAGGTGGCCGCAGGAGATGATCAGGGAATGAGAGAGGTCGAAATTTATGCTTCTGGGGTCCGTCAGCCGGAGAAGATTCTCGGGCTGGCCTTGGAATTGGATGTGATTCCGAATCTATCTTACAAAGTCGATACAAACCATGATGTGGTTTTTCTGGAGTTCACAACGTCGGTTCCCTCGGCATCAGCATTGGGAGCAGTATTCGAGAGAATCGGGTTAAAAGCTCTTTTTGTGGGGGAACCTCCTCCAGAAGCCACACCACTTAAAAAAACCCAGCGCATTTCCTGATCCCCGCTGCCGATCCTCGCATGCCACTTATTGGAATTTTTTCGAATCTCTATATCTCATTCCTGAGTTTTCTTGGGCAGGTGGCCATGCTGGCAGGCGAGACGATCCTGTCTATTTTCTGCGGACGAATCAGACTTCGACTTGTGATTCAGCAAATAGCCGAGATCGGATTTGGCTCCCAGTTGGTGGTGATCGTCACCGGGGCTTTTACGGGAGCTGTTTTCACTGCGCAGGCGTATTTTCAGTTTGCAAGTCTCAATATGGAAACTGCTGTCGGCCCAGTGGTGGCTCTCTCAATGTTCCGCGAACTTGGCCCGGTGCTGACCGGCGTGATGGTGGCCGGCCGCGTGGGTGCGGCCATGAGTGCAGAAATCGGGACGATGAAGGTGAGCCAACAAATCGACGCATTGAGGGCTTTGGCAGTGAATCCGGTGGACTATTTGGTCGTGCCAAGGGCGCTTGCGATGTTTGTTTCTATGCCATTTCTGGTCGTCGAGTGTGTCGGCTGCGGGATTCTCGCGAGCTATTACGTGGGAGTGAATGTTTTAAACATTTCCGGGGTTTACTTCCTCGCAAACACACAAAAATTCGCAGACTCGAGTGATATCATCATGGCTCTTGTGAAAGGCTTTTTCTTCGCCGGTATTATCGTATTCATCAGCTGCAGAGAAGGGCTTCGAGCGAAGGACGGGGCCGTGGGAGTCGGACGAGCTACGACGCAAACAGTGGTCAACTGCTCGCTCGCCATCCTCATCGTGAATTTCTTTCTCACCATGGCACTCAACATTATTTTCCCTGCAGGCTAAGGATGAGCAAGCCACTTTTACAAGTACGGGATCTGGTTCAAAAAATCGGGAGCCAAGAAATCCTCAAGGGGATGAACCTCGACATCTATGATGGGGAGACGCTTGTTTTGCTCGGAAAAAGTGGCGGCGGCAAAAGTGTCTTTTTACGCCATCTCATCGGTCTCATGCGCCCGGTCTCCGGCAGCATTTTGTTTGAGGGCGAAGATATCACCAAGCTGAAGGAACGCCAACTCGAGCCAGTTCGGAGAAAGATCGGCATGCTCTTCCAAGATGGGGCGCTTTTTGACTCCATGAATGTTTTTGACAACGTAGCTTTCCCTCTTCGCGAGCGCGGGGAGCGCAACCCCGCTATAATCCACCAAAAAGTCGAGGAATCCTTGGCCAGAGTAAACATGCGAGGTCATGAGAAAAAAATGCCGGTCAACCTGAGTGGCGGCATGCGCAAGCGCGTGGCCTTGGCAAGAGCGATTATCTCTCCGCCAAATGTGATCCTCTACGACGAGCCAACCGCTGGGCTCGACCCGATCGTTTCCGATAGCATCAACAAATTGATTCGCCGCCTTCAAGCCGAACTCCGCGTCACATCGGTCGTCGTCACCCACGACATGGTCAGTTGCAATCACATCGCAGATCGCGTGGCTCTTCTCAACGAGGGGCGCATTTATTTTATTGGCAGTACAGAAGATCTTCACACAAATTCAGATCCAACGATTCGGGATTTTGTGGATGGAAGATCGGGAGAAACCATTTATTGAGAAGATACATATGAGTAGCGAAGATCGGGTTACACAAATCAAAGTCGGAATATTCATCCTCATCGGTCTAGCGACCGTTGGGCTTATGGTCGTCTATTTTGGGCGGCTTGGAGAGGGGTTTTCAAGCTACTACAACGTCCGAGTGGAATTTGCCAATGCAAGCGGACTTCTGAGAGGCTGCGAGGTTTTATTGGCCGGCGCGAAGGTCGGTCGCGTCACAAACGATCCGACGATTCTTCCCGACATGAAGGGGGTCTACGTAGAGGCCCGCATTTTAGAGCAGGTTCAAATTCCAGTGGGCAGCAAGTTTTCAATAGGTAGCTCGGGTTTGCTCGGCGATAAATACATTGAGATCGCTCTGGATGGGGACGGCAAAGAAAGTGGCTTTATCAAACCCGACGCCGTACTCAAGGGCACTGAAAACTCAGGAGGCATTGCTGGTGTTGCCGCTGGCGCGGAGGGCCTCATCGCCGACTTGCAGACCACGGTTGGCAACATCAACGCAGTGGTTAAGAAGCTCGATTCAACCATCCTCTCGAAAGAGGAACTCGACTCGATATCGGCCACGATGAAAAATCTGCAGACCGCGACAGGCCGCATTGCGGATGCCTCGAAGCAGATTGATACCACCTTGAAGAGCGGGAAAGACACGATGGACTCCGCAAAAAAAGCTGCTGATGAACTGCAGGCAACACTTGCCGCACTCCACAAACTCATCGAACAAGCCAAGTCAGGAAGCGGAGTGCTCGGCACACTCATCAGCAATCGAGATATGGCCAACAACCTCCGCGCGCTGATACTGAATCTGCGCAAGCACGGCGTCCTCTGGTATAAAGACACGAGTAATCCCGCAGCCGCTGGCGACTCTGCTGAACCCTGATCGCGCCATCAATCGCTCTTTCAATCCGCCTTGTCAGCGTTTGACTTGATCCTTTGCCGCACTAGACTACCGCCATCCGAATGAGCCAGAAACCGAAACTTAGCGTTTTATTCATCTGCACGGGAAACGTCTGTCGAAGCCCGATGGCCGAGGCCCTTTTTCGCAACATGTCCGCTGGCATGCCAGATGTGAAGGTCTTCTCCGCTGGGTTGAGCGCCTCGCAGGGCCAACCTGCCAGCCGCGACGCGGTGGATGTGCTCGCTTCCCGAGGCATCGACCTCACAAAATTCCGCAGCCAGCCGCTCACCGAGGATCTTCTCGAAAAGGCAACGCACGTTTTTGTAATGACGCGCGAGCACGAGCGTTTGGTGGACATGTTTTATCCGGAATACATACCCAAAGTGCGCCTGCTTCGCTTCGACGAAAAGGGAACACCCGATGTTCCCGACCCGATCGGCCAAGGGCGTGCGGTTTACGCCGAATGCAAACGCAGCATCGAAAAGGCCATGCCCTCCGTATTAAGAGTAATAAATCAAAAAATCATGACTACATCCGCCGAAGATCAAATAGGACTCTCCGCCCTCACAGAAGCCGATCCCGAAATCGCTGCAGCCATTGAGATGGAATACAAACGCCAGTTCGAACACATCGAGTTGATCGCTTCCGAGAATTTTACCAGCCGTGCTGTAATGGAGGCACAGGGATCTTGCCTCACAAACAAATATGCCGAGGGATATCCCGCACGCCGCTGGTATGGAGGCTGCGAGTATGTCGATATTGTGGAAACCCTCGCCATCCAGCGGGCGAAAGATCTCTTCGGTGCAGCGCACGTAAACGTACAACCCCATAGCGGCAGCCAAGCGAATATGGCCGTTTATTTCAGTGTCCTCACGCCGGGCGACAAAATCCTCACCATGGATCTCGCGCATGGCGGTCACCTCACCCACGGCCACAAAGCCAATTTCTCAGGCAAACTCTATGAGGTTCATCACTACGGCGTGAGCCAAGAGACCGAGACGATTGACTACGAAGCCCTCGCCCGCCAAGCAGAAGAGGTGCGTCCGAAAATGATCACTGCCGGAGCCTCCGCCTATTCTCGGATCATTGATTTTAAAAGAATGCGAGAAATTGCCGACGCTGTCGGAGCCTACCTTTTCGTCGACATGGCACACATCTCAGGCCTCGTTGCTGGCGGAGTACATCCCTCCCCATTCCCCGATGCCGACTTTGTCACGACCACCACCCACAAAAGCCTGCGCGGGCCTCGTGCCGGCCTTGTCATGTGCAAAGAAGAATTCGCCAAGAAGATCGACGCTCAGGTTTTTCCAGGAGTCCAAGGCGGCCCGCTCATGCACGTCATCGCCGCGAAGGCGGTGTGTTTCCAAGAGGCCCTGCACCCAAGCTTCCGAATCTACGCCCAGCAAGTTGTCAACAATGCCAAATCCCTCGCGGCCCGACTCTCCAAGCTCGGCCACCGCATCGTTTCGGGCGGCACCGACAACCATGTCCTCCTAGTTGACCTTCGGCCGCTTGGAATCACTGGTGCCGATGCATCCCTGACTCTCGATAAGGCAGCCATCACGGTGAACAAAAATGCAATTCCCTTCGACACCGAGTCGATTATGAAAACGGGCGGCATTCGCATCGGCACACCAGCCATGACAACGCGCGGTCTTCGCGAAGACGATATGATGCAGGTAGCCGACTTCATCCACACGGCCCTCGACGCTCGGAATGATGAATCCCGCCTTTCCGCCCTCCGGCAGGAAGTGACATCCTTCACGGCTAGGTTTCCCTTACCCTAAAGCCAACTCAACCGCGCTGGGACTGAATCCGCATCGCCTGATCCAAAACCTTTTTTGCTACTTCGTCCTGTTCGACATGGGACGAGTCGAAGCGAAAATCCGCTATGGTTTCATAGATGGACAATCGTGAGGTCAAAAGCCGATCAAAGGTATCGCGCGGATTGCCCGTTTGAAGTAGCGGACGCTTGCCGCTCCGCATGGCTCGCTCAAAAAGCACTTGGGGAGCGGAATCGAGCCACACAACGATACCAATTTTTTTAAGTGCCTCTCGATTAGCCTCGCGAAGAATCGCCCCGCCTCCAGTGGAAAGAACAATTCCTGCCACACCGACCAGATCGGCGAGCACACGCTGTTCCACATCGCGAAAGCCCTCTTCCCCACTGGCATCAAAGATTGCAGCGATGCTCCGACCCTCGGTTTTGACGATCAAATCGTCGGAATCCACAAACCGATGCCCAGTGAGACTAGAGAGCCGTCGCCCAACACTGGATTTTCCGCATCCCATGAACCCTATGAGAACAAAATTTGGCAGCATTCTACGACTCTCTCAGAGCAGTGCATCCATTCACAGCCATAAACCATTCCAGGGACTCCTGCTAATCTGTGGGTCGTTTCTCCATGCACCGCCTCCATTTTGAGTCCCGCTGGTATTTCCCGGAGCGGTTGCTATGGTAATGGGATGTCGCGACCCAAGCTTATTTTCGGATCTCCCGAAACATGCGCTGATCTGCTTTATGCCACACAGTTCCGTGCGCCGGATGCATTCGCTTGCCTCCAGATTGCCGATAAAAAATACATTCTTCTGAATGATCTCGAAATCGACCGAGGTCGCGTTGAGGCCAAAGTCGAGCAGGTTGATTCCTACTCGGAGGTCGAGAAGATGATTCTCCCATCGCCCGAGAAAAAACCGTCCCAAAGCAAAGTGATCGCTGCCTGGATCAATTCCAAGGCGGTGAGCGAATTGAAGGTTTCGCAAGACTTCCCCTTTGGATTGGCACGCGACTTGAAAAAGGAGGGCATCGATTTGAAGCCGGTTCGCGGCTCGCTCTATCCCGAGCGGGAAATCAAATCCCGCGCTGAGATTCACCTCGTCGAGAAGGCCATCGGGATTGCGGAAGCGGGTATGACTCGAGGCATCGAAGTCCTCCGCGCTTCCCGCATCCGCAAGGACGGCAGCCTGTCGTTTAACGGAGAGACGCTCACCTCGGAACTCCTCCGTATTGAAATGGAGGCCACGGCACTTCGCCATGGGGGTGAAGCCCGTGGTGACACAATCGTCGCTAGCGGTGAGCAAGCCTGCGATCCCCACTCGCGCGGGTCGGGCCCGCTTTTTGCAAACCAGTTGATCATCCTCGACATCTTCCCCCGCGATGCGCGGACCGGGTGGTTCGGAGACATCAGCCGCACCGTCGTTCGCGGCCAGGCGACCGATGCCCAGCGACACCTCTGGGAAACGTGCCTCGCTGGGCAAAAACTCGCCCACGACGCGATGAAGCCCGGTACCGAGGGACGCATCATCCACAACATGGTGAAAAGATTTTTTGCAGACAACGGATACCCCACGGAGATCAAAAACGGACGCTGGCACGGCTTTTTCCACGGCACAGGCCACGGGCTTGGTCTTGAAATCCATGAGTCGCCGCGATTTTCGGATACAGATTTCCTGCCCGGCCAAGTGATCACCGTCGAACCGGGCATCTACATTCCAGGCCTCGGGGGCGTGCGTCATGAGGATGTCGCCCTCATCACTAAAACCGGCTCCCGATTACTCACGCAGCTTCCGAAACCTTTTGAAATATGACCACCGCAGAGCGCGAAATCGCGCGCCGGCGAACCTTCGCCATCATCTCGCATCCTGATGCGGGCAAGACTACCCTCACCGAAAAATTCCTCCTCTACGGCGGCGCCGTGCAACTCGCAGGCAGCGTGACCTCGCGCAAAAATGCGCGCGCCACAACCAGCGACTGGATGGAACTCGAAAAGCAACGCGGCATCTCGGTATCGTCCACCGTCCTGCAATTCGACTACCGCGATTGCGTGGTGAACCTCCTCGACACACCCGGCCACAAAGATTTCTCAGAGGATACCTACCGCGTGCTCACTGCTGTGGATGCGGCTGTGATGGTCATTGACGCTGGCAAGGGCATCGAATCCCAGACGCGCAAACTTTTCGAAGTATGCCGCAAGCGGGGCGTCCCTATTTTTACCTTCATGAACAAGCTCGACCGGCCAGCACGTCCCCCGCTGGAACTTCTGGACGAACTCGAGTCTGTTCTTGGGATCCATGCCCTGCCAATGAACTGGCCCCTGGGCGATGGACCCGAGTTTCGAGGTGTCTTCGACCGCAAGGAAAAATCCGTGCATCTTTTTGAAAAAACTCCTGCTGGCGCCTACCGTGCACCCGTCTCCGTGGCAGGCATTCAGGATGAAACCGTCCGCGCCGCGCTGGCCCCAGATGTCCATGCGAAGGTGTGCGACGAACTCGACCTTCTCGATGGTGCGGGGGCGGATTTTGACTTCGAGGCTGTCCGCACTGGCGAGGCGACACCGGTCTTCTTCGGCAGCGCAGCCAACAACTTTGGCGTCCAGCTCCTGCTCGACAACTTCCTTCAACTTGCTCCCCCACCCTCTCCCAGACAGAGTTCCGGAAGATTGGTCGATCCCCACACCGACGCCTTCTCCGGTTTTGTCTTCAAAATCCAAGCGAACATGAATCCCAAGCACCGGGATCGCGTTTCGTTCATTCGCGTCGTCTCGGGTTGCTTCCGCCGCGACATGGTGGCCACCCACTCGCGCCTTGGAAAAACCATTCGCCTTGGAAATTCCCAGCGCCTCTTCGCGCAAGACCGCGAGACGATAGATGAAGCTTGGGCAGGCGATGTTGTGGGCATCGTGGGCAACTACGATTTCCTCATCGGCGACACAGTCTCAGAGGACCCAGCCCTCGCTTACCACGAGATTCCCCGCTTCGCACCCGAATGCTTCGCATATCTTCGAAACTCCAGCACGGCAAAATTCAAACGCTTCCGTGAGGGTCTCGACCAACTGCTCAAGGAAGGCGTTGCCCAGCAATTCGAGCTCCCCGACGCCGTACAGCGCGTGCCGCTTCTCGGCGCCGTGGGTCCATTGCAGTTCGAAGTCATGCAATACCGCCTCGAAACCGAATACAGTGCCGACTGCCGCGTCGAATCCGCTCCCTGGCAATTTGCCCGCTGGCCTGAGAAGGATGGCTCTCCCCTCACCTCGCGCCCTGAGTTGCTCCTGCCTTCAGCCTGCGTGATGGCCCAAGACGCCTCCGGTTTTTGGGTCGTTCTCCTGCCAAGCAGTTGGACGATTGGCTACCTGGAAGAGAAGAATGCCTCCTTCACCTTCTCGGCCGAGCCACCACCGCCAGCAAAGTCAGAAGTGTGAAACGCACCGATGCCGATTGACCTGTCCGCGCAGCAATGGCTCTTCGCGAGCCTCTCGGCGGCGTGTGTGGGCCTGAGTAAATCCGGATTCGGCGCAATGGCGATTCCCGGTATTCTTATGATGGCGCAAGTCATGCCGGCGAGGGAATCAACCGGCGTGATTCTTCCTATGCTCATCTTGGCCGACCTCTTCGCTGTCCAGGCCTTCCGGAAGTTCACCGTCTGGCGCATCCTGCTGAAAATTCTGCCCGCAGCTGTGGTCGGCGTCGCATTCGGTTGGTGGCTCATGCCTCGCATTCCACTCGGCCTGTTCAATCCCGTCATCGGCTGGATCATTCTCGCCCTACTTTTACTCACGATCGCACAAAAATCCTCAACTCATCTCCAGAGAATTGCAGCCGACCACCCAGCCGTCTCATGGCCACTTGGTCTCCTGGCCGGCATCTCGACCATGTTGGCAAATGCTGCCGGGCCAGCCATGACCGTTTACCTCCTCGCCAGCCGCCT
>VFJO01000214.1 GCA_009886045.1 Verrucomicrobiota bacterium | reverse complement strand
TGCGAAGTTCGTCGCGATTGGCGGCCAGGCGAAGGATGGTTTTAATAAAATTCTTGCCATGTGCGCCATAAACCCAACTGGTTCGCAAAATCAAGTGCTTTGCACCACTCTCGGTTAATGCTATTTCACCTTCCAGCTTAGTCTTTCCGTAGACTCCCAAAGGGTTCACGGAATCTGTCTCGGTGTAGGAGCCGATTTTGATCCCATCGAAAACATAGTCCGTGGAATAATGGATAACAAGGGCGGAAATCTTTCGTGCTTCCTCACCAATAATTCCTGGAGCAAAGGAATTTACAGCTTGAGCTATAATCTCGTCGGATTCCGCTTTATCCACGGCGGTATAAGCTGCTGGATTAAAAATAATTGCGGGTTGGATTCTACGAATATTTTCGCGGATGGAATCAGGATTTGAAAGATCAAAACTCGATCGATCCAGCGCAATGACTTCACCAATCAAGGATAAAGATCGCTTTAATTCAAATCCGACTTGTCCGTTGCAACCGGTTATCAGAATTTTGGGTATCATTTTCTAAGATAGATTAACAATGACGGTATTTTTCATCACGAAACTTGCTCTTTGTAAGGTGGGGGAAATTGTGATTTATACCAAAAGCTGAATGCTTTTGGACTTACTTTAGCGGCGGTGTATGACCGCCGATGGTTAACGACTCCGGCGCTCGTAGAGACGCCGCTACAAGTTAAAACGTCGCACTAAAGTTCAAAACCTAATAGATATTGCTATTATAGATATTTTTCGCAATCCAGAAAATTGGCAGCCACAGCGTCTTTGGCGGAGACAAGTGGTTCCAAACCGATCTCGATTGGCCATTCTATGGCCAAATCAGGATCGTTCCAAAGCAGGGCACGCT
Organism: Verrucomicrobiota bacterium; assembly: GCA_009886045.1. Taxonomy (GTDB): domain Bacteria; phylum Verrucomicrobiota; class Verrucomicrobiia; order Chthoniobacterales; family Terrimicrobiaceae; genus UBA967. Next base: position 17,288 of record VFJO01000214.1, on the reverse strand, counting down.
CCGTGTCCAGTCGGTAGGCTGACGTAACTTTGTAATGAAAATCCGCGATTTCGCTCAAAACAAGAAAACCGTGCGCGCAACCCGGAGGAACCCAAAGACGATCGTGAGTTTCGGTGTTTAAGACATAACCATCCCACATGCCATAAGTCGGGGAACTTTTACGAAGATCAACAAGCACATCAAAGACAGTTCCTGAAGTGACCCAAACCAATTTGCCTTGAGCCGTATCTCCGGATTGATAATGAAGTCCGCGAAGGACATTTTTTGCGGATCGACTATGATTATCTTGAACAAAATCGAAATCGATTCCTATGTCGCGGAAGACATTTCGATTCCAGGTTTCCATGAAAAAACCACGAGCATCTCCAAAAACCTTGGGCTTTAGAATAAATGCATCATGAATTTTTGTTGGGATTTTTTTCATCGGGATTGCAGTTTCTATTTTTTGATGGACTTTTCAAAGCCGCATTGATTTAAATAGAAAAAACGCAGGTTTTAAAATATTTATTTAAAGAACAAAGCCAGCTCAGAGATTCGGATGAGAGGGATATTCATTTTGTAAAGTCTGCGAATGCTTTGGGGATTGGGCCAAGAATTGTATGACCCAGAATCAGATTGTGGAGTTCCAGAATGTCGATCTAAGATATTAGGGATTGAACTTTTAAAGATAGAACTTGCAGAGTGCATCAGTCGGCGTGTTATAGCAAATACGCTCTCGTTGGGCAAGTGTTTTATCGCGGCTGTGTCAATGATGTTACCGGAATCAAATGTTGTTGAGGTCCGGTGCAGGGTAACAGAGACGTGCGATTCTTGATTTAACAATGCATAGATAACTGGCTCGAGACCTTTATATTCAGGAATTTTTGATGGGTGTATATTTACAGCAGCAAATTCTTGACCATCGCATAGTGGAGGGCGCAGGAGTTGGTCAAAGTGGGCTGAAAGAAGTAAATCTGGTTTTAAATTGCGAATAAAATCAATGGCGAGAGCAGAGTTGACATCACGTGTCTTTAATAACGGAATGTGATACTTTCTCGCAAGAAAGTTAAGACTGCCAGTTTTTGTAAAAATTCCAAGAAACTCCGCAAAGGTTGTTATTAACCAGATATAAACAGTGTAAAAAACTCCGCAAAATGTAAAAAATTGAAAAGCCCCTGAAATAAAGTTACATTTTTTATAAAATACTCGATTACTTAGTATTATTCCAACAATTTCTAAATTAGTAATGACCAACAAATCACGAAGGAGAATATCAGGAAAAATACCCCCATTGCTCAAAAAAATAACCCTTATGGGAGGATTCAAATTCTGCGCCATTCCAAAGCTAAAGCGGATACAGCTTTATCAATTTGTTCTTCTGAATGGTCGCAACTCATGAAAAATCTTAGCCTTGCCGCTTTCTCGGATACAGCGGGATAAAGAATCGGCTGAACATTGATTCCATGATTTTTCATAGCATGGGAGAGTCGGGCTGCCCGAAGCGAACTGCCGGTAATAGCAGGGATTATGGAAAAACCGCAACTTAAGCCTGTATTAATTCCATGTTTGCGGGTTTGCTCAACGAAATAATTTCCTCTTGCTTGCAATTTTTTAACGCGATCTGGTTCTTTGATAAGCAATGCTATGGCACTGAGAGCTGCAGCTGCTAATGGAGGGGCTATGCCCACGCTGTACACAAAGCCAGGTGCTGCAAACTTCAAATTATCAATAAGCGCTTGTTCGCCTGCGATATACCCGCCACAAGAAGCAAGGGCCTTGCTTAAAGTGCCCATCCAAATATCCACGTCGCGAGGATTAATTCCAAAGTGTTCCTTGATACCAAGACCAGCTTGTCCTAAAACGCCTAAGGAATGAGCTTCATCAATCATAAGAAAAGCACCATGCTTTTTTTTGATTTCAATGAATTTCGGAGCATCAGGAAAGTCGCCATCCATGCTATAAAGCCCCTCGATCACGATACACACCCGTTCATATTCACTGCGGCAGCGAGATAAAATCTGATCCAAGGCTTGCCAGTCGTTATGTGGAAAAGAAAGGCGTTTGGCTCCTGAGAGTTTTGCTCCCTCAACGGCGCAATTATGTATTAAGGCATCGTGTAAAATCAAATCTCGCGGACCGAAGAGATATCCGATAGTGCTTACGGTTGTTGCATGGCCACTGACCATAACCAGGCTGTCATCGACTTCATAAATCTGGGCTAACTTCGTTTCAAGTTCACGATGGATAGCGCGCTCACCAGAAACAATGCGGCTTGCTGAAACTGATGTTCCATATTGTTCAATGGCCGCAGAAGCTGCACGATTAATTTCGGGGTGACCTGATAATCCGAGGTAGTTGTAGCCGGAAAAGTTTATAAGCGTTTTACCTTGGATCTCAATAGTGGCACTCGAGACACTATCGAATTCTTGAAAAAATGGGCTGGCAACGCCAATTTTTTGGGCGCCATCCTTAATGAGTTTATATCTTTGGTATCCCGGATGCTGATCAAATCTCGTCCATTTTTGAGGGATTGTGTTCAAGGATAGTGGAGAGGAGACGCTGGCTTCTGCTTCTTGATCAATACTTTTTGAACGACGTTCGATTGCCTGTTGTATGAGGCGGTCCTTAACGCGATTTGCAAGAGTTCCGAGATGAGGCACAGGCTGGTTCATGATATTTGTTCGCGACTTAATTCCGGAGTAACAGATTCTTCCGATTCACCATGTTGGGTCAAAATTTGGCGCATTTGGGGATCGAGTTGATTTTCTGGATTTTCTTCAACGCTGTCGGCAGGTCTAATAATTTGAGACAATTTTTCAGATAACCGAGCCATGGTCGGGGCTTCGCTTAACGCCATAAGAGGAATTGTAATTCCAAGAGTATTTTCGAGGGAGGTGATTAATTCTACCCCCATTAAAGAATCCATGCCTATTTCAAGAAGGGAGCGGTTTTCGTCCAACTTATCAGGCGGCACACGCAAAATTGCGGAAATTTCCTCTTTGAGCAAAGCTTTCAATGTTTGCAAAAGTTCCGTATCGCTCAAGCGATCTAACTCCAGCCGCAAGTCTTTAGATGTATCCGTATTTTGTGAGGAACCAATAGCGAGGTGCTGGAGCATTGCAAACCGGGGATTGCGTGAATCAGGCAAGAATCGACTCATTGTTGCCCAATCGAAGTCCAGCCAAGCCACTTGAGAAAGTTTGCGAGCCATCGCATTGCCTAAAAAGCGGATGGCGTCCGAGGATTCGAGGGGGTGCCCGCCGATGCGTGACGCAAGAGCGTCCTTCACATTTGGATTCCTGGAAAGATAACCAGTATCTCCTATCGGGCCCCAGGCCACACAGGTTGCAGGGAGCCCCTCCGACAGTCTCTTGGCGGCCAATTCTTCCAAAGCAGTGTTGGCCGCGACATAAGCAGCTTGTCCGGGGTTTCCAAAAAATGTCGTTGCAGATGAGTATAAAACAAAATGCTCAATAGGATCCTCGCGTGTGAATTGATCAAAGAATAAACCACCTGATATTTTAGGGATAATAACATCACGAACCTGGTCGGGCTGTATATTTAAAATCAAGCCATCATTCAAGACCATGGCCGCGTGGAATATTCCGCGGATGGGAGGAAGTTTCTTGCGTATGGCGATCAACAAGTTAATGACGGATTTTTCATCAGAAACGTCGCATGGCTCGATAGTCAGTGTCACGCCATGCAATCGGCACATTTCGAGAAATGAAGCATCATCACACTGCCCGCGGCGACTCAGAAGGACCAAGGATTTAGCCCCGCATTCGATTAAGAATTTTGCAGTTTGCAGGCCGAATCCACTGACACCGCCAGTGATAATATAAGTCCCATGAGAATGGATAGCGGGTTTTTGTATGAGCGAGAGAAAGTTATTAGCAGATTCAGGGAGGTCGTTCATTCGAATAACAACCTTGCCGATCTGCTTGGAATGCTGCATATAACGAAAGGCTTCAGCAGCTGAAGCCGCTGGAAAAATCGTCATGGGCAATGGAGCTAATACCCGATTTTGGAACATCTCAATCAAGCGAGAAAAAGATGCCGCAGCGAGATCAGGTCGCAAGGCCATTATTTGATCAGCATCTACCGCAAAATATCTTATGTTGTGACGGAATGGACGTAGGCCCACTCGGTTATTTTCGTAAAAATCGCGTTTGCCGAGTTCGATAAAACGACCAAAGGGTCGAAGAATTTCGAGATTTCGAGTTACCGCTTCACCTGCAAGTGAGTTTAATACAACATCAATTCCCTCGCCATGAGTAATTTCAAGAATCTGATCCGCAAAATTCAAGGACCTTGAATCAAATACGTGATCCGCTCCTAAAAGTTTCACGAAGTCCCGTTTTTCTTGAGTGCCTGCAGTAGCAAAAATTTCTGCTCCGATTTGTTTTGCAATTTGAATCCCGGCGATACCGACCCCGCCGGCTCCTCCATGAATGAGAATTCTTTCGCCACTCTGCAATGCAGCCAACTCGACAAGACTATGATAAACCGTAAAAAAAGCGGCAGGTATTGTCGCCGCGGCTTCAAAACTCAACTCCGCTGGTTTATGCATGACGGCCAGTTGCGAAGTCACTGCTCGATTTGCAAATGATTGTGGGGAAAATGCGATGACTTCATCGCCTACTTGAAACTTATCGACATCTGGACCTACTGCCGAAACCACCCCGGAGAGTTCCATTCCGAGAGTCGGGCCAGCAAAGCCGTCCTCCAGAGCCTCATCAGGCAAGAGCCCCATGGCATACATCACATCTCGGAAGTTCAGACCAGCAGCCCGCACATCTATCGCAATCTCTCCAGACGAAGGGGGGAGTATATTCGAACGTTTCCAATGAAGGTTCTTGAATGAACCAGGCACTGAAAAATCGAGCGATACCTTATCATTTCGCGTCTTGATTGGTGACGGCGAAGTATCGAAGGCATGCACTCGTGCAACACGACGAGATGAGCCGCCAATAATGACTTCGTCTTCATTATCAATAACAGACACCTCGGCCGCCAACTCCTCGATAATCTCGGGTGAAATCAACTCTGCAGGCAGATCAATACAGCGAATACGGATTTGCGAAAATTCATTCCTTGCCACGCGGGCAAATCCCCAAAGGGCCGATGAAACCCAGTCGAGCGCTCCAGATTCTGCCATGGCACCATGTGTTACAATCACAAGCGTTGGTTGCAGATTTCTTGAGAAACAAACGCGTAGTGTGGCAGCAATGGCGCTGATCTCGTTAGAAACACTTTCGGCAGAACGCGGCTTACTTCCACCCCCAGTGGGTGTGAAAAAAATCAATCGCTGTGGGGCATGCTCTTGCAGCAATCTCTCCCAAAGCGAATTGGCTTCAAAGTCAGCCGGCGGCAGGAGCTCGCAGACGGCATTCTCTGCCCCACCGATCAGTGGCACGAGTGTCTCGCCAAGAACCATGGCGGATTCGTCAAATGGGATAAGCAAGGATTTAACCGGTGGGGGTTCTTTTATAGAGAGACGTGAGAGGTAATCGGATGCAGCAAAAAATGCCGGACCGCTTTTTAATTCGTCCAAAACGGGAATCCGGTGGACTTCATTAAAACAAGTCTTCAACGAACTCTCCGCATCTCCGCCTCTGGACAAGCCGCCCTCCTCCGAGACAGGGATAAAATCCGAAAAGCGAGACGCCTCAGGCAGGAATCCAAGAAATACCCCGCCATCAAGCAAAAGTCCCGCCAATGCCCGATTCGCCTCGTCGGAAAGCAAGTCTTGGGTGACAATAATATCGAATTGATATTCTTCCTCTGAGATAGAAGCCACCAATTCAGAAACAGAATGGAATTTTAAAACATTCACCCCTGGATATGCGGAAAGGCGCTCCGCGATATCGAGAGTTTCTTGGGCGTCGGGCAATGCCACGGTGAAAATACCCGGCGCGTTGTGCACCCACGGGAACAAAAATTCCTCAAGCATCGGGCGGGCCCCTGTCATCCAAAGGATACGACAGGAGGAATTGCCTCGGAGATTAAAGATTCTTTCGAGTGCCGCACCAAGGACTTGCTGCATAGGAGCCATCACGCTGGATCGTTCCAGTGCGATACCCCCGTTGGTAAGTTGCGAATTTTTAGGAAGAAATTCCTCGATGGAACAAGCTCCCTGAAGAATCTTATCAATATTTAGGCTGACACGCCCTAGGATGGAAGCCCTTTGGATCGTCTCGGGAAAATCCGCCACCAAACTCCGCCATATATCACGAGCCGGAGGAAATTCATCATCCTTGAGAATCCGCCATGCATTGCCACAGGGAAGAGGTTCCGCCATGCCGTCTTCAACAAGCGTTTTTACTAGACGCCGGAAATATGGCTCCATGGAATCCTTGAGGAAGCCGTGAGAAAGACATTCGTGAATGTCCACGACGCTTTCAGAATCGGCGAAAGGAACCAGTGCTTCGCGGGAAATGGCGGAAACCAACGCATCTAAGAGAGCATCACCTTCGAGAGGAAATCGCTTCAAAAGCGATTCATCTGGCCAACTACGCAAGCTCTCTCTCAATGCACCCTCAATAAGATCGAGTTGCCCACCTATAAACGAACGACTGCTTGGGCGTGCCCGAGATACCCAGCTCTGCGAGAGCATGCGGGGTTTTTCCATGGCATTCTTAACCAGTCGAGCCGCTTTTAAACGAACTCCTTTTGCTACGGCACAAAGCACACCCTCCTCGTCATACAAGAAAAAATCGGCCAGAAGGGATCTTGTGGAGCGGCGTCGCAAAAAGGCACGGGACTCTGTGATCAATGCACCATGACGCAAGAGATGCAGACGCTCTATACGCACTGGCAGGAAGGCTTCTCCACAATTTGACTCTGGAGCTTCCGAGGACAGCGCCAACAAGGACTGCAATGCTCCATCAAAAATCACGGGGTGGAGATGAAATTTCTCAAGAGGCGCCTCCGTTGGAAACTTCGGAGCCAGCGAGGCCGCAATCCATCCGTCAGAATACTGAGCTTGTCTTAAAGATTGAAAACATGGCCCATATTCCAACCCAAGGGATCTTGCCATATCGTAAATTTTTTTGCCAGGGATCCCATCTTCACGAATCGCGATGTTGTTCCCACCCGACTTATGGTCGGTATAGACATGCGAAGACAGGCTGCCAGATACGTGAGGCTGCCAAGCGTCCTCCGACATGCGATCGCGGCTTTTGATGAGGAATCGATTTTCTTGGAGGACGAATCGGATTGTTTTGGAATGCTTGGCTGAAAGGACCAGAGGTGTCTTGATCTCGAAATCTTCGATCTGCACCGCACGCCCGGGATGCTTCAATGCAGCTGCCGCCAAAGCCATTTCGAGAAAAGCCGCAGCCGGAAAAACAACAGCGTCCCCGACTTTGTGATCGGCCAACCATGGAGCCCAAGCCGTGTCGATTTGATTTTCCCATTCATTTTCCGACAGTGGATAGCCAAGCAGGAGATGTTGTCTTCCACGTGTAAGATACCCGCTGCCTTCTGAGCTCACAGGCAGGAGATACTCTTCTCTCTGCCAAGGATAGAGGGGCAAATCAACAAATCGACTCGAGGGTTGCGCAAAATGTTTTCCCCAGTCATAGAGCACTCCCCCGAGAATCAATCGGCGGAGCGATGCCTGCAGATCGTTTGCTGATGCGGATTCGCGAGTTATGAGTGACTCCGCGCGGCAAGGCAAACGCAACTCTTGGCAAACTGCAGCGATATGATTGGTGAGGACGGGATGCGGGCCGATTTCCAAAAAAATCTGATGACCATCTCTCGCTGCGGCAGATATGGCCTGGTGAAAAAGCACAGGTTCACGAATATTTTGAGCCCAGTATTTTTCATTGAGTTCGGCGGACGAGAGATCACCAAAAACCGTCGAATAAAAAGGCAGAGTGCCAGACGCATTCGGGATCTTGCCTGCATCTTCAAGGAACGACTCGACCACGGGATCCATCTGGGGACTATGAAATGGGTAATCGAAATCCAGTCGTTTGAATTTGATACCACGGGCCGTCAGCGCGTATTCGCACTCCTGCAAAGCGTCCAGATCGCCGGCCAAGGTCACCGAGCGGTGGCTGTTTTCACCAGAAACAAAAACACCTCCATGCCCCTCCGGAAGTTCTTTCAAAACGGAATCCACATCTGATCTGGATGCAGCGACCGCGGACATGGAGCCGGTTTTAAACGTGGATTGCTGATGGAGGCTTCTCAGACGAATCACTCGCACGGCCTGATCGAGAGAGAGTTTGCCGGATACCCATGCAGCAGCGACTTCCCCAAGGCTGTGCCCCAACACAGCAGCGGCCTGAATTCCATTGGCGGCGAGATACTCGACCAATCCCACCTGAATAGAAAAAATCAACGGCTGGGCGATCTCGGTTTTTTGGAGCCCTTCCGGAGCGGTCTCGCCTTGGAAATGTGGAAGCAAAGAAAAGGGTGCCACTTTTTGGAATAGGGCATCAACTTTTTCTATGGCATTTCGGAAAACTTTATTTTCTACAAAAAGCGTGCGGCCCATCGCTTCCCACTGACCACCATTTCCAGTGAAAACAAAAACCGGGGCTTGCAATGCCGGATAAGCCTCCGCTGTCACAACGTTTGCAGGAGCGGATGCCGCGGCAAATTCCCGAAGTTTTGCAATGAAATCGCTTCTTTCCGTGGCCCATACACCGGCGCGCAATGACAGCTTGTCTCGGCGTTCGTGCAATGACTTTAATACATCGTAAAGTGAAATACTCGGATTGGACTCCAAGTATTCCGCCAATCGAGCGGCTTGCTCACGCAGTGCGGAAGCCGATCGCGCACTGAATACCATTGGCAACTCAAGCGCAGAAATCTTGCGGGAAGGAACCGGAGCTTCGCACGGCGGAGTCGAAAGAATGAGATGGGCATTGGCTCCCCCAAATCCGAAGGAATTAATGCCAGCATATAATGGCTTGAGGGGGTCAAGCGCCATCGCTTGGGTGACGACCCTCAGGTTCAAATCTTCGAAGTCAATTCTTGGGTTCGGTTTTTTAAAATGAAGATTGGGTGGAAGCGTGCGGTGGCGGAAGGACAGGAGAACCTTCATGAGCCCAGCCATTCCAGAGGCCGCTTCCAAATGGCCAAGATTGCTTTTTACAGATCCCATCCAAAGGGGGCGATCTTTCCCACGGGATTTACCCAGGGCTTCACCAATGGCCCAAGTTTCAATCGGGTCGCCGACAGAAGTTCCTGTTCCATGAGCCTCGATAAAATCCAAATGCAGGGGGTCCACCTTGGAACTAGCATATACTTCGCGTAATAATGCCGCCTGAGCCTCTCCACTGGGAACAGTGATGCCAGGAGTGCGCCCGTCGCAATTGATTCCAGAGCCTTCCACCACGGCCAGAATGCGATCGCCATCCGCTCTGGCTTGGTCCAATGCCTTCAGCAAAACCATGCCCCCACCTTCGGAGCGCACGTAACCATCCGCATCGGCATCGAATGAGCGGCAACGGCCACCACGCGAAAGCATCCCGGTTTTTGTAAAAGTGAGAAATCCGAGCGGATGAAAATGCAAGCTCACCCCGCCGACCAAGGCACAATCCGATTCCCCGATTAAAAGCGAATTCCAAGCCTGATGAAAGGCCACCAAGGAAGACGAACACGCCGTATCCACAATGAAACTCGGCCCGCGTGCGTCGAGAAAATAGGATATGCGATTTGCGGCAATACTGCCGGCATTTCCCGTAGGAGTTTTGGAGTCGATCGAGGATAAATCATCTGCCAATCGATGAGCATAATCAAAACTGGATATGCCCACAAAAACTCCGCACCGAGTTCCCTTGAGAGAGGATGCCTTGACACCCGCATCTTCAAGCGCTTCCCAAGTCAATTCCATAAGGAGACGCTGCTGGGGATCCATCTGCATCGCCTCCCGAGGAGATATTCCAAAAAAAGCGGGATCAAATCCCGTAGCGTTTGGCAGCGAGCCTGCTGCAAAAGTATAAGATGAACCCGGTTCGGACTTACGAGGATGCAGGATTTTTTCCTTGGCCCAGCGGTCCTCAGCAACCTCCGTCACCAGATCCTCACCGGCTACAAGACGCTTCCAAAATACATCTCCTTCCCCTCCGGGTAAGCGGTGGGCCATGCCTACAATAGCAATCTTTGAACTTTTTTTCGGCATGAAAAACTAGGTGTTTAGAGTTATGTTATTATTTGACATAAACAAGACTTTTTAGGCGATCTCGAAACAAGTCACGTCATTTTGGAGAGAATTGGCTTATTGATCCATCCATTGGCCAAGCGATGAGCCGACTCCTCAACGGCGGCAACCAACCCGCGCTTGCTAAAAAATCCGCCTTTAATCTGAATGCAACTCGCAATCGCTCTTAAAAATGCATCGCGTAGCGCGAAATCGGGCGGAGACGGGTTATTCCAAAAATCATCAAGCTTGCCTTGATGCGTGAGGCCAGGAATTTCATAAAGACAATCTCCCAAGGTTTTTACTGGGACACCCAGTTTGATGGCGCTGACTCCGCAGGTGCTGTTGATTGTCACCATGCCCGCTGCGTGGGTTGTCAATTCATCGAGCGATCCTCCATCTAGAAATTCAACACGATGGGGAACTCCGAGTCTTCGGGCAATACTCAGCGAGAGGCGTCGCCAGGGTCTTAAACCGGTATCCCAAGGGTGCAACTTGATAATAAGGCGGTTGCTTTTGGGAGCTTGCCGAGCAAAAGAGTCGATCACCTCGTAAATGGCGACATAAAGATCGGAATACCGAGAGTAGGCACGAACTTGGAAATCTCCCTCCATCTGCAAGGGAAAAACGAAGTAAGGGGTTTCACCAGCAAGATCAATCCAATTTTGGATGCTTTGTTGGCTATATTTTTCATGCCGCTTGGACCGAATCAAACGAATCCCCGTGCTGATATAACCAATCACAGGATTGTCCGGTAAATAACTCTGATAGCCCGGATACAGAAAACCAAAAAGCCAAGAACTTATGTCGCCTAAGACATTGTTAAAAGTCAGGAGAGGAAAAGATTCAGGGTAAAGCACCGTCATATCAGGTTCCGGCGACTGAGCGCCCAAACGCTTGATTTCAAGGGGGTCTTTCGTGAAATGGGTATTTCCCGACATTCCATTCCGCTCCAGAGTGATCCAATCGGGACGCAGATACCCCCAATCCGTTACCGTGACATGAATGCCGCGGAGATTAGCCAAGTCCACCGCGATTTTGTGATGCTCTCGCTGTTCCCCTAAAAGGACAAGATCTGTGACATTCTGCTCATCAAAAAAGGCACTGAGGTATTCCGACCACTGGTGTAGAGAGCCTCTGTAGTTAAATGCGCCGGAACGTCTCCAAAAAAGCCAGTCTCCAAAACGCAAATTGATTCGCAAACATCGGTGCCCCATGGCCTCCAATTGATCAGCCAATCGGGCAAAAAAGGAACTATGCGGTCCTTGAAGAAAAAGAAATACTTTCATCGAAAAGAGAATGATGCAAAACCGTCTATTTGGCAGTTACTTGGCGACATATTTTGCCCAAAGCGGCCAGGCACTCAAGTGGCGAAGGATTTTTTCGCTCAAGCTCAGTCTTTCGTTTTTTGCTCCAGCTCGAAGTTCGTCGATCAAATGCTCAGCTTCGCAGGGGCAATTTGTTTGCGGGCTCAGATACAGGGGGTATTTGATCAAGGCGCCCGCGATGAGCTCGCTAAGGTGAAGTTTTCTTGTTCGCCGAGGTGGCGGGCAGCGGTCTTCCGTAAGCCCCCAACCAGCATAGAATGGCTGACCATAGGTTACCACGCGCTTACTGCGGAGCATGGCTTCAAACCCTGCCAAGGATGTCATCACATGGACTTCATCCACAGTCGCGAGCAAGTGATCCATGCTAGCAGAAGTCACAATTTCATCACACCAATCTGAAACTTTGTTTTCCCCAAGTCCCTGCCGTCTGCGTCCGGAAACCACATCCGGGTGGGGTTTGTAAATAACATAGGCATCCGAGTTCAAGCCGCGCACGGTCTGCAGCAAGGCGATATTCGAGCGAGTGAGCGGCGATCCATAAAGAATCGACGAATCGGTCTCCACTTGGCCTGGCACAAGAATGACTTTTTTGGCCGACGGCGGACGCGTCCAGTTCACGGCCGGAAGGTTGTACTTGGTGATCCCTGATTTCAGGATTTTATCGTGCAGTGATTGCGCCCGCTCAATAAGCTCGGATGGGAAGCTGTCCCGTTGGAGCATGATCTCCAGGTCCGAAGGGAGGCGCGCATCAAAGTAAATGCCAGTACGATCCGCCACCCAAGAATAGGCCGGGGCAAAGGCAGCCCCCAACCCGACCGAACGAATGAAACCATCCTCATAGCGGGTCACGTGAGCGTCTTTTGGGAAAGATTCCGCAGGAAAATCCAATCCCCATGCGGCCACATGCAGCTCGGCTTTTTGCGGCAGGAACTGCGGCGAGCGGAGGAATTTGATCTGTTCCTGAGGCCGGAATGCTCGGAGAATTCTTTTTTTCCACGGGTAAAAACCAACAGCATAAAGTACGGGAAGCGACTCCATTCAAGCAGTGGCTTTAAAAAATTCTTGCACTTTGGAGAAGTGTTGGGGCCATGTGATTTGCTGGAACCCCTTCATTCTTGCGACTTGGGCCGAACGGCAGCGGGAGTCAGTGCGTACATAGTCTTCTATAAGCTCAAGCCAGCGTTTGCCATCAAAAGGGTCAGCGTAATCAGGAATTTCTCCAGCAAACTCTTTGATGGCGTTCAGCGGGGAAGATATGACTGGCGTCCCCAAAGCCAAAGCCTCCTGCACCGGCAGGCCAAATCCCTCAGCAAAAGAGGGCATGAGAAGCGCCCTGGCTCCTTGCAACAAGGCCAAGACTTCACTGTCGGAGGATTTATTGCGTTCGACCAGATAAGGGCGTATGGCATCACAGCGATCCAGAAGATCGACCACCTGCTCACACTCCCACCCTCTACGTCCCACCACAATCAAGTGGGGCGCTTTTGAACCGTATCGCTTGGCCAATTCACGCCAGAGGGTCAACAATAGCAAATGATTCTTGCGCGGCTCGATCGTGCCAAGAATAACAAAATAGGGATGGGATTTGACATCTTGGTATGGCGCGGACGGTTCAGGAAAATTCTGCCCAAGCGGAGCAACCAAGATCGGTGGGGCTGGCAAATTTGCTTCTTCCGCGAAATCACGCACTCCAGATTCCGTGCAGCATGAATTGACGATGATGCCCGTACTGTGGATGAGCGTATTTTCGAGCCTTCGGTTGTGGAGGGCTTTCTCCCGAGGATGTGAATATTCGGGATATTGGATCGGAATTAAGTCGTGAATAAAAACAAAAGTCCGTTTGCGCCGGCTTTGCACCCATTGCCATGTTTTTTGACAGGCCAGCCAAGAGTGCGTGGTCACAGCAACAGTTGTTTCTGGGGGCACAGAGCGTCGGAATGCCAAGGCGCGCAACAAAAAAGCGACCTGCTGCCGTTTTTGACGATTCGGGCTGCCAGGCTGGATATCGCTCAAAAGAAATTTTCCCCAAGATTCCCGCGATAGCAACTTGAGTTCCGTGCCGCGACGCAAACAAAGTCCGCCACCTTGCAAATGCACCCAGCGGGCATATTCCAGATTCACGCGATCAATACCCGTGTGGTGGATACCTCGAATATTTCGGATCACAAGACGAGTCACATCGGCGTAAAGCATAATTTAAAGTGGTCCGCTGAGCTTGTCTGCTGAGCTTCGGGGTCTATTGGAAACAAAAAATCTGGTTGATGGGTGGCTGCAGCACCGCACACTTCCCAGTATAAAAATTGCCCATACTTTTATATTGCAGCATACGCAGCAGATACTACGTGGGAAGCGCGCTGCGACCAGATATTACGAAGGCGCGCGGCGTAGCGGGCACCGACACAGGAAGGGTGGAAGTCGAAGTCGCGATGCCTCGCATCGCGGGGATCCACTCGCACCGACTGCATCAGCTCCGCCGCATGCTCCAGATCAGGATCCGCCCACTCTTGTCCCTCACCCCACATATAATCTCCTTTTGCAAGAGGCCGCATGCGGTACCGCACCAGCGCGACCCTCGATGGCTCACAAAAATCCAAGTTTCCGGAATATCCGGTAGCCACCACCTGCTTACCCAAGAGGAGAGCCTCCGCCATGCAGCGCCCGAAACCCTCCGCGCGGTGAAGCGATACAAAACAATCGCAGACATTAAAGAGCGCGAGCAATTCGGGACGACGCATGGTTTCTTCAATGATGTGGATTCTGGGATCCCTCGTAGCGGCTTTGCGAATCGTCCGCCATAATTTGCAGCCAGTTTCCGGATGACTAATCTTCAAGACCAGCCCGACATCTTCTTTTCCACCGAGAGGAAACGCGCTTTGGAAAGCCGCGATCAAACCCTCAGGATTTTTCCTTGCGGCACTTGAATTAATATCAAACGCGAAACAATAAAGGTAAACATTCTCCGGCAGACCGAAATCAGCTCGCGTTTGCCCCCCCACCTCACCAAGCGCCACGGGAAGCGACATCGGGAGAACAGGCCGTGGTGCCGCATGCCGGTGGGCATTGGCTGTGTATTCGCTGATGCCCCACACTTCATCCACGCAGGCATAAGCATGGCGGCAACTCTCCGGCCAGTCGGGCAACTCCCACGGCCAAAGTCCGATATTGTAGCGAGCATCCAAAGCCCGCAGGCCCCGTTCACACACAAAGCGCGAAGTCTCAATCCCAGTCATGCAGAAAAGATTGAAAGCATACTTGGGCTCCTCGCAGATCAAATGATCCGCCGTTCGGTCGGCCTGCGAGATGTTTTTTCCCGGCTCGAAGTTCACGATACAAACAGGAACATCACAGGCATGCAGCGCCTTGGCGACTTGACGAATATCCTCGCCGATTCCCAGTTCCCCACGTGCATAACCAAAAAGATTCACCCCAAAGGGATGCTGGACCCGCCCACTCTGCGAAAAATTGGTTTCAATCAGGCCAGTCACGGCGGCGCGCTGCTTCTCTGTAGGATTTTTTTTGAGCAACTGGATAACAAGCGAGGCCGCACGAATTGCGTGCAATGGAATGGGAATTGGAGAGAGATGGATGCCTTGTGGCAAAATCACATGAGGAGGCATCGAATCAACTGATAAGCAATTGGAGCTTAAGGCATTCAATTCATTTATCCCGTATTTTTCCATGAGATCGCTATCAGCAAGTGCAATATCATGTTTCTTAAGACGAATGACTTGAATGAAATTTTGAATGCTCTGAAATCGATTGCCCAAGGCACTCCTTTGCCACTCAGGAATCGTTGATAAGCCTATTTCATGCCTTCTTCCCCGCCAAAAGGCTCTTGCTACACGATTGCGGGCTCTTTTAGACTTTAACAACGCACTGAACGACCAGCGGTAAGTCGTGACACCGCTGAAAAACATCCCAAGAGAAAAGCACCCCTGCCATGGATCGTTTTTTAATACTGGCAATCTCACGGGACGATTTAGTTCATCCTCCCACTCGGGAATCTCTCTTAAAATCGCATAATTTTTTCTTCCATCCGTGGCACACCATGCCAAAAAACGCACCCAATCGCGCCTGCGACCCTCATGCAATGGAAACTGCCTTTGCATCGCTGGCCGCAAGTGCCATATAGTCAGCATCGCGCCATATACCTTGACAGGAAGCTCAAATGGCAATGCAATTTCTTGATGAAACGGCAATATCTCGGAAGTTTTTTTACTCATTCGAATACCAGACATCCACTAATTTACTAGATCGCTCATCCCGCAGAAATTTAGTGTTTGCTACACTGATATGATGGAGTTACGTGAAACTGAATAGCAACGTTGGTCACGTTTTTAAAATTAATAGACGCGTCCAGTTTTCCAATGCAACAGCTGCGGTTAAAGTCTCATCAGGATCACACGGATATCCATGGCACTCGAAAAGATGATCATGTTTCTTGTAAATTAATCTTGCATGCTCTGGCAAAAGCAACTTTTTCCAATTTTCCGGCGTTCCTTGCCAGAAATGATTATTGGAGAACTGATATTGCTTCAGATTTTGCAGGCTATTCGCTTGGATGATATTTTCAATCCAATCACTCGGCACAGATAACTCAAGCCAGTCTAACAAATGTTTTAGTTGGTTAAGCGGTTCACTGACCAAGGATTCATATTTTATAGTGTAAGTACCGGGAACTCCCCACCACTCGCGGGTGAGATTAAGCAAACTAGACGCTCGATCACTTAAGGCATAATTGATAAAAGCGGAATCAATAGGAGTTGCATTAAGAATCTCCGTTTCATCTCCATATTCACTATCAAGCCATTGAGCTGTTTGTGGTTCATGCCTGCAAAAATGGAGTATGGATATAAGCACATCAAATGGGTGCCTCCGCATCACAATCTTTTTAAAATTAAAGTCGTTTAGCTTTTTAATAATCTTAGTATCTGCATGCGAATGAATTTGCAAGATGAAGCGCTCAGGTAGATTATCCCAGTTCACATCGCTTGCCCGATGCACAGCAATAACTTTCAAGTCAAATAAGCCTGAAAGCATTCGATGCATCCACGTATTTCCAGAACGGGGAGTTCCGAGGATAGCCAATCTGTAGGTTTCTTTTTTTGCAATATTACATTTTAGGTAATATCTAAAGTCATCATAGTTTTCAAACCAAGACACACCCTCCTGCACGAGTGTTAGCATAAGCCGATAGGTGCCAGAATTTTTCGGTGCCTGAACTTGAGCTAGCACTGTTTGGCACTCTCCCGACGCGATCCCACCCTCCGGCAGCGGGGTTCTTTGGCCATCAAAGACCACCATATTCCAGTCCTCGTCCAACCAGTGGTAGGCGACGCAGATCGGATTCGGGCCGACGGATGCCCATAGTTCGTCCGACAGGTTTTTTACCTCCACCCGCAGAGTAAAATCGCCTGTAAAATGCAAAAGAGGCTCTATTGCACGAATAGAGCCTCGGTAAAAGGAGCTAGACATAAAATGAATTTAGATTCACAATTGAACGATGCGAGATAGGCTGCTTGTAAGGACAACTCAAAGGATGAGCTTACCAATCAAATTTCATAGATTCTCACAGATTTTTAAGTCTCTCAAGCTTTTCCTCTGTCCTTAATCTGCGCTCATCTGCGAAATCTGCGGATCCTTTGCTCACACTCCGGAGTTCGTTGCGATCCAATAACTCCCACGACATTTCTTCCCCGGGTGAGATTCCAAGAGCCGATGACAGCGCCACTGGTATGTAAATGTAGTATCGTGGTTTCTGATTCTTTGAACGCATTTCTTGCACTTTTACAGGAAAAGTTGGTTGACAGGATTCTTTC
>VFJO01000086.1 GCA_009886045.1 Verrucomicrobiota bacterium | reverse complement strand
CTCCAAGAGGCGGATTGAAGCGCTGCTGGTGCGGTTGGCGCGTTACTGTGAAACCGGCGTTGTGCACAAAATCGAGGAATCGACTCCGGCGGCTTATCAGTCGAGTCCTGTGAAGCGGGCGGATGCGGCAAAATGCAAGTTTCCCCGCAGCCATGGCAAACTCTGCGACATGATCGATGCCGTGCGGCGGGATCAGTTTGTAAGTTTCATCCATTAGCCACAGAAGGAATGAGTGCGCTGCATCTCGATTCCCTCGAAATAGAAATCGCCGAGGGTTTGAGCATTCTTTTGTGGGGTGAAAGGGTGCTGGAGCCCGATGGGATGGACATCGCAACGAGTCCCGGGCCGCCACTTGTCTTCACCGCGAGGTCGCACCCCGCAGGAGCGGGTCACGCGGCGCCGATCCACTACTGCAGCGAAAACATGGCGATGGGCCAACAGGCGTTGGTTCTTTTTGAAAATACCTCCTACCATTGGAAGCTGCTGGGAAAGTCCTCCAAGGCGGTCGGTGCGGAGGAAATCGAGAGCACCCTCAAAGCGCCCGCCGGCCGCAGAAAGGCGGAGTGGCACCAGACGAAGCTGAAGGACGAGTCGCTTCGCGGAAACTTCAAAGTCGCAAACTATCTTGGCTCGGCGGAAATCCGTATCTGCGAGTGGCCGCCGCTGAGATTTGAGATCCAAACGCGGAAATTCGATTTTCATGGGGAATACCGCGCCATGGTCGAGGAGATCGCCGACCACTGCCAGCAGTTGCTCCTGGAGTGGGACAGCCCGACGAGTTTCAACATGACGGCAGATCCTGAAAAGAGACGCCGCACGCTCTTGGAGCAGTTTCTTTTCCTGCGCCATGTGCTCGGCAACGACCGCTTGGGGCTTTACCTCGAGGAGATCGGCCGAAGGCCGCATGTGGCGCTGCGCACAGAACGGGAGTGGAGACCGGCATCGCTGGCAAACAGCCCGCGCTTTGCCTCAGACCCGCTTAGGCACGGCCGCGATTGGCACCGCGGCGCTCCGGCGACTTGCTTCCAAGTGAAAGGCCTTTCGCCGAGCGAACTCTTGCATGAACGCAGATTCGAAAGCTACGACACGCCTCCCAACCGTTTTATAAAATTCGCCCTTACCGCATTCGGCGATGTGTGCGAGGAGGTGCTGCATCTTTTCGATGACAAGCGCGGCACGGCTTGGTTGGAAGCTGCCGAGATGCGGGAGACATTGGATATCTTCCTCGCACAGCCTTTCTTTGCCGATGTGTCTCCCATGCGAAGGCTGCCTCTGGAAAATCAGACACTGCAAAAACGCGAGGGCTATCGCGATATTCTCCGCGCCTGGCTCATGCTCGAAACCGCCGCCAAGCTCGATTGGCCTGGGCGGGATGATGCTTACGACGGGACAAACCGCGATGCCGCCACGCTGTATGAATTTTGGCTCTACTTCGCAATGAGGCGGGTCTTGAACTCACGCATGGGAATGGTGGATTTGCACCGGGAGGCCGAGGGCGCGGGCGATACCAATGGGGGCAGCGATACCAATGGGGCCAGCGATACCAAGCCGTTTGTGGCCACTTCCTCCAAAGGGGAGAGACAGGTGAACCTCTCGCAAGGGGAAGCATCGATAAGCCGATACCGATGGACTTCGCCGGAGGGAGAGGAACTCGGAGTCCACCTTTTCTACAACCGCACATTTTCATTCGCCCCCAGCCCCATGGTGGCTGGCACTTACAGCAGACAGTTTCGCCCCGACTACACGCTGGTTTTCTTCCCAGCCGAATACCTGGAAGCCGCCAAGTGGGACAAGGCGGAGGAGCAGGCCGAGGCGGCGGGACGGATCGGCTATTTGCACTTCGATGCCAAATTCCGCATCGAGACGGTCGAGGAGGTTTTTGGAGAAAAAGGGCGTGAAGCCTTGAACGAGGAACACGCCGAAACCAAGGCGACGGATACCTACAAGCGGGGCGACCTCTACAAAATGCACACCTACAACGATGCCATCCGTCGAACGGCTGGCTCGTATGTGCTCTACCCAGGGCGTGAGGGCGAGGCGCGCACGGATTTTCCACGCTATGAAGAGGTTGTTCCCGGCGTAGGAGCCTTCCGCATGAGGCCGGGCGATACAAAACACCGCGAGGAGTGCGAAAAGGCGTTGTCGGATTTCATTGTAGATGTCCTCACGCACCACAGCAACCGCTTCAGCCGAAATTATCGAATCCGCCACTGGACCCACACAACACTCCAAGAAACGCCAGCCGCAAGCACCCTTCCCAAGCCGCATCCCGCTGTCAGCGAGCCGCTCGCCGACGCCCCGTGCGTGCTCGGCTATGTGAGGCCGGGACAAGCGGGCTTCGTCCGGCGCAAGGGGAGGTTTTATTTTTACGCCGTTGATAAAAAAACGGGTGCCACCCGCAACTACGACCGACCGGTCTTCCATGCGAAGTATTTCATCGGCCACAACCGGACTAAAACGCTGCCCTGGCTCGCCGAAGTAAAGAGTGTGAAACTCGAGAGCGCGGATCACATCGCCAAGCTCACGGGTCGCGATCCCTCGCAAGTCGGCGCGGCATTTTATTACCTCATGGAACTCGGCGAGCCTGTGGAATGCCCGCAAGTCCCGGTCTGCGGGTTGGTGAAAAAGCGTGGCGGCGAACCCGCCATTCTCACTCTACACGGGATTTTCGGGCGCGAGCGGCCAGAAGATTTGCCAATCGCTTGAGGAGTGCATCTGTCGCCCGCTCTGGCATACCCAGGGTAGGAACGCCAACGTCCCCGTTGGAATCTTTGAGCAAAGGGGCCGAGGAGGACCTCGGCGTTCCCATTGAGCGGAACCCCGCGCGTATGTTCCTTGCCTACAGACCAAAGCTGCTGACATATGGACAAATGGCAATAAGTCCATACGTCATCGTCAGAGTCAGAGGGGTCAGCAACTGTCTTAGTTTGCAAGGGAAAAGTTGGGATTTTTTCAGAGAGGTCAGGAATTAATTATTGACATTCAAGCTCTTTAAGAACGCTTACCGTGCTGGCGTATCTCAAGGTCTCTTGCGAATTGGCTGCGGATAAAGCCGAATGGGAAGCATGCAAGTGGAAGTCGGACCTGGACGACGAGATTCTCCAAAAAATCCTGCCGCGCCAGCACGGAAGCCGCACGAGGCTCGGTCCCTTGCTCGGCGCGCTGGGATGGTATCTGCACACGGGCCACAAGGGGGAAGCTATGAAGTTTTTCCCCGCGCCCGGCGAGGAACTGCCCGAAAGGCCCGTTCAGAACATCATCGCTCTGTATATATCGACTTATGGCAATAAGTCCATACATTCAACGCCGTCCCAATCCGCGAATCTCCCCAACAAAACCAACGCCGCCATTTTCCCCCGCAGCTTCGCCAAAGTGCAACGCATGGCCCGCGTCGTCATCGAAGAGCAATTCGTGAGCTTCATCTGCTGACGCGCTCCGGCGCGCCGCGCCCTGACCGGTAGGCTGAAGGCAGATAGTGAAAATCAGATCATAGCAATTAAAATGAGGATAGTGTATTACAGCCCGTATACATATGGACAAATGGCAATAAGTCAATATGTCGCCAAAACCAAAGCAAAGGCTCCCAACTCGACCTCACAGCCAACCTGCAGCGCCTTCAGATATATGGACAAATGGCAATAAGTCCATTGATCAAATGCCCGAAGTTACTTCGCGATTTTCCAGAGCGCGTCGATGGTTTCGACAAAAGCTTTGGCCCTGTTGGTTGGGGTAAGGAGGACCCGGCGACCAGTCGACTTTTTCATCAGAAGACCAGCCTCGTGCAGTCGTTTCACATGCTCCACGGCAGTGGACTGGTCGATGCGGCATTCAGTTGCAACTTCGTTCACGCAAAGAGACGGGGTGCCAATGAGCAGCCTGATGATTTCAATACGGCGGTGGTTTGCCAACCCCGCCACCATTCTTGCCCGGCCACGATCGATTGACGACATGCGCTGAGTATATATGGACAAATGGCAATAAATCCATAGGTCATTCAACAGATCAATTCGTTTACTCAAGCCCGTGGGAAGGGATTGTTGCTAAGGAATGCCGCGAGGAATCTTTCGCATTTCCCCGTTCGAGTGAGTATGCGCGTTCGAGAGTTGACAAATCGCTCCTGTAGTCTCAATGTAGAAACATGACCGCAACGATTCAAAAATGGGGCAATAGTCTGGCCCTGCGGATTCCCAAGGCTGTAGCCAAGCAAATACAGATTCAGGAAGGTGATTCCGTGTTCCTCAAAGTCGGGACGGCGGGGTTGACCGTGAAAGCTGTTCCCAAAAGGCTTGAGTTGGATGATCTGCTCAACAAGGTAACGCCCGAAAATGTGCACTCGGAGAGCGATTGGGGCGAGGATCGCGGGCGCGAGGTTCTGCAGCCATGAGGACGAAGAACCCACCCGTGCCGGAACTCGGGGCGTTCGGGTGGTTGGTGTTCGATCCCCAGGCTGGACGCGAGCAGTCCGGGCGCCGGCCAGCGATTGTGCTGAGCCACACCCGATACAATGAGAAAACGGGCCTGGCTGTTTTTTGTCCCGTTAGCAGCAAAAGCAAAGGCTACCCCTTTGAACTTGCTGTGCCGGAGGGTCTGCCCGTGGGCGGAGTGGTTCTTTGCGACCACATCCGTTCCTTGGATTGGAAAGAGCGCCAGTGGAGGCCGATTTGCAACGCTCCTTCAGGGTTCTTGCAGGAAGTCATGTCGCGAACGATAACGCTGTTTGATTTTCCCCGCATTTGATAGTGCCCCCTGCGGAACACTCGAAAAAAGAGCGATGAACACAATCCCGAATGGCTGCGAGGAATTGCGGATGAGGCGCCGGGTGGAGCCCGACCAAGACGACGAGATTCTCCAAAAAAGCCTGCAGCGCCTTCACGGGAGTCGCACGCGGATCGGCCCCTTGCTCGGCGCGCTGGGATGGTATCTGCACTCGGGTGACAAGGAGGAAGCCATGAAGTTCTTCCCCGCACCCGGCGAGGAACTGCCCGAAAAGCCCGTGCAGGAAATCATCGCGCTGCACAAGGCCTCAGCCGCCTTCCCCCGCAGCTTCGCCAAAGTGCAACGCATGGCCCGCGTGGTCATCGAAGAACAATTCGTCAGCTTCATCTGCTAATCGAAAATGCGAAATTCTGTGGAAAGAGCAGTTGGTAAGCGTGGGGTTTTTGGTTTAGTTTAAAACTATGAGCACTTTGACTGAAGTCCGGGAGGCCTTGCCAAGGTTGTCCGAAGCGGAGCGATACGATCTGCTTCGCGATCTCGCAGCGGCGGTGCCGAACATCGTGAAAACGCCTAAGGTGTGCGGTGGCGAGGCCTGCTTTGTGAGGACTCGTATTCCTGTATGGACAGTCGTTCGGGCGCGTCAGTTGGGCGTCTCCGAGGCGGGTATTCTGGATTCCTTTCCCTCGCTGACTGCCGAGGATTTGGTGCACGCCTACCACTATGCGCGAGCGAATGCGGGAGAAATCGCAAGGGCTATCTCGGAGAACGAGGAGGATTAAGAGTCCAATCCGGTGGCGAGACTTTACAGCAACGAGAACTTCCCCCTGCCTGTGGTGGAAAGCCTGAGAGCGCTTGGGCACGATGTGCAGACCACTCGGGATGCAGGCAAGGATGGGCTCGCTGTCCCTGACAATGAGGTGCTGGAGCATGCCGCCGGGGAGGGCCGGATTCTTCTCACGCTGAATCGGCAGGATTTCAAAAAACTGCACCGCCAAAATCCCGAGCATTCGGGAAGAATCCTTTGCACGGTGGATGCCGATTTTCCAGGGCAGGCATCGCGTATCCATGTGGCTCTGCTTGCCAATCCTTCAATCGAGGGCCAGTTGCTGCGTGTGAATCGGCTTCAGACGCCATGAATAGCGGATCCTCAAGCGGCAAACTGGCTAGATCCTGCGGAGTGATCGATTGGAGATGAAACTCAATTACGACAATCAGGCTGATGCTCTTTACTTGCGGCTTGACGATTCGAAGATTCTCGAGTCCGAAGAGGTGGCGCCTGGGACTCAGAATTAACCACAACCGGAAAGGCGGGAGCCTTGGAGGAAGAGCAACAAAAGGTTGGCCCAGAAGGGGCGTAGTGAGCGGGTGCGAGCAAGTCAAAGCGCACAGAGATCACGGAGGATGATTACATTCCGGAAAATTGAGAAGAATCAGAGTGCGGGTCATGTTGTAGCGTCACGGTAGGACATATAGAAAATGTCAACCCCACTTCGCTTTTCCGCCTTTCAGATGCCGCTACGGGGCGGATGGATGCTTGACAGTGTTTCATTTTAAGGCAACATGAATGCCGTGCTTGTCATTGATTTTTTTGTTTCTCCAGACGGGAATTCACCCGTGGTGGAATATCTTGATGGTCTCGATGCCAAGCAGGCGGCCAAGGTGCTGTGGACGCTTTCCGCTATAAAACTGACCCACCCGGCATCTTCGGTTTACCTCAAAAAGATGGTGGCGACGGAAGATCTTTGGGAGGTGCGTGTGATCTTTTCCGGAAACATATTCCGCCTCCTGGGATGGATGGATGACATGGGCAAACTCGTCCTGGCCCACGGCTTCACCAAAAAGACGGAGAAGACCCCGTTGCAGGAAATTCGAACAACTGAAACCCGAAAGAGAATTTATGAAAACAAAGAACCTTGATGGCTTGGATTGCTACATTGCGCAGCGAAAGGCGAAGGATGTGGAGTTTGCTGCCGCCTACGACAGCGAGCAGGCAGAGTGGGAGATCGGCCGACTTCTGGCCAAGACCCGCGAGGGAGCGGGGATGACCCAAGAGGCGCTGGCGAAGAAAATCGGCTCCACGCGCAGTGCTATCTGCCGGTATGAGCGACACCCAGCCAATCTCACGCTCGCGACATTGGAAAAAGTCGCCCGTGCGACAGGGCGGCGCTTGGTCGTGAAGTTTGCTTGAGCAAATCAGGGCATGAAAAAACATGACCGGTTCTCGAGTTTGGCTGCCTCGAGTCGAGGTCTGACTTGGCGGTCAAGACGGAGAAAGTTTTGAAAATTCCAACCCCACTTCGCTTTTCCGCTTTGCAGATGCCGCTACGGGGCGGATGGATGCTGGAGCTGAGGCGGCGGGGGTTCACGGGCGAGTGCGGGGTTTGCGCGGGATTGCCTGCAGGATGGTTTGGGAGCGAGGAGGAGGGTGGTCCGCTGGCGTGGCGTCGGGTGGCTCGGGGACCTGCTGTGACGCTGGCCGAGACTGCACCGCTGGTGTTTGGGAGATTTTTCATCCCGAGGGCGAAAAAGCGGGGTTGCGGCCGGAAGTGGAAAGCCATGCGTTGTTCCAACGACACTCAAGAACGGGGGCGTTACCGCGCGGGGATTTCCAAGGGGTGAATTGCCTGGGCGTGGTGGAACTGGCGGTGCGCTTCGGCTCGGAACGGCAGAGTGTTTTTTTCGAGGTGGTGTCGACGAAGTTCGGCCATGAGCGGGATTTCGAGCGGATGACCCAAGACATCGCGGCGAAGTGCGGGCAGTTGTTGCTGCAATGGAACACGCCGTCGGGCGTTCCTTTCACAAGCGATCCGGAGCGGAGGCGGCGTCTGGTGCTGGAGCAGTTCCTCTACCTCTCGCAGGCTCTTGGCGGCGGGAAGCTGGAGAGGTGGATGGAGACGGTGCGGAACAATCCGCACAGCGCGCTGGAGAAGGAGGCGAATTGGCGGCCGGCGGGATTGGCGCGGAGCGGGGATTTTTTGCGGAATCCGATGGCGAGGGCTAGGGATTGGCGCCGTGGGGCGAGGCTTCTGCCGGGCGAGGTGCTGGATGTGCGCAAGCGCGAGGATCGGGATACGCCGCCGAATCGGTTTTTGCTCCATGCGCTGGAAGCCTTCGATGCGGTGTGCCGCGAGGTGGTGAGAGTCAAAGGGGTCGGTCCCGCGTATTGACGCAGGTCAAAGGGGTCGGTCTCGCGTATTGACGCATTTTTTAGCTGAGTTTCTGAGTTGCCATACTTGTCTTGCTCTGAGGTTCTGATGCCGACGAGGACGTCGGCGTTCCGGCCGAGAACTTT
>VFJO01000311.1 GCA_009886045.1 Verrucomicrobiota bacterium | reverse complement strand
AGGAAGTCGCCCCGCACAAGTTCCTCCATGATGGCGCGTGTGGGATCGTCGAAGAGCACGACATGGTCGCTGTCCCAGCGCACGCCACGGCTCACATGGAGCAGGAGGCGCGGGACGAATTGCAGGACTGACGAGATTTTGTCGGAGAGATTTTCCGTGGGATGGAAATGACCAGCATCAAGACAATAGAGGAGTTGGTTTTTAACGGCGTAGGCGAGGTAGAACTCGTGAGAACCCACGACATAGCTTTCCGAACCGATTCCGAAGAGTTTGCTTTCCACAGCGTCGAGGTTGAGTGAGCGGTCCACAGGGGCAGCAAAAATCTCATCCAACGAGGCGGCGAGGCGTTCGCGCGGCGACTTGCGATCGAAGGGGATGTCCTTTGATCCATCGGGAATCCAGACATTCGTGACCGTCGGGGAACCAAGTTGGCGCGCGGCATCGGCAGCGATATGGCGGCAGGCTATGCCGTGCTGAATCCAGAATTTGCGGATTGCCGCAGCAGGGTGCGTGAGCGTAAGCCCCTCATCAGCGAGGGGGTGAGAGAAGTAGCTAGGGTTGAAATCCATTCCCATGCTTCTCTCTTTGCACCAGTCAATCCAGCTCTGGAATTGCGCAGTCGTGTATTCGTTGCGGTCGACTATTTTGCCGTCCAAATCAGCGTAGCAGGCGTGGAGATTGAGGCGGTGTTTTCCAGGAATGAGTGCCAGTGCCTTGTCGAGGTCGGAGCGAAGTTCAGAGATCGAACGCGCTTTGCCTGGGTAATTGCCGGTGGATTGAATGCCGCCTCCAGACAGGCTGGCATTGGCTTTTTCAAAGCCTCCGACATCGTCGCCCTGCCAGCAATGCAGGGAAATGGAAACGGCTTCGAGGTTTTTAAGTGCCTTTTCGGTATCGACTCCGAAGGTAGCGTATTGTTCGCGTGCAGCTGTGTAGGTTGACATAAAGTTTTTAGCAGATTTTTTCGATGGGGATGCCGAGAGGAGCGGCAAATTTTGTGAGCTTGCGGGCAATATGACCGAAGCCGATGGCCCAATGGTGAGCTGGGCCATGCGAATTTCAATGATTCACGAAAGCTCGTCCACCAATAGGGAAACGGCATTGGTTATTCGTATTGAAGGACTCGTAGTCAATGGCCAGCTCTGACCAGAGGTTTAGTACCACTACAGGAAGCTTCGTCCGACGCACCACCGGCAGCAGCGAGGAGGAAAGAGTGTAAGTGGTGGCGTGGAGAAGATTCATGTCCACATCCGCTTGACGAAAAGCATGGCCGGCCTCCCTAGCTTTTTCAGGCGTGTCAATCAAACCAGGATTGATGATTTCAACACCCGAACGCGCCAGTTTGGGATCCACCGTCGCAAGGCAACCCTCAATGCGTGACTTGAGATCCGCAAACTTGGGCCAATACGTATCCATGCCAATCTTAGAGAAAGCAATTCGCACAGGGGGGGGGCCTCATGGACGAGGAGAATGATCGATTTGACCTTCATTACGGAATACGAAAAATGCTTTTTCTCATATAGAAAATGACACAAAGCAAACCCCATTACTTCAGCTATCTCTCAACCTTGCCCGAGCGAGCGCGCAGTGGGGCATTGAAGTCCTTGGCGGGGGCTATGGAGCGACTTTGCCCGATCAAACCTACCCCCCCAAGAGGGCATCCGAACGATCATGATTTTAAATGGGAATAAGGACGGATTTTAAAGACGCTTCAAATCATATTTATCGAAAGCGGTTCCGGGTGGGTGGAAACCCGCTCATTCGGAAAAAAAAAGACTGCTCGCCGGCAGCATATTTATACTTCTTTCGGGTGAATGGCACCGCTACCAACCGAACCCCAAAAAAGGATGGACGGAAAGTTGAATGCAATTTGATGGATCAGTCGTCAGAGAACTCATCAAGGCAAAGGTTTTCAATCCCAAGGACTGCGTCTTTTCAAATGTAATGACCTCGGGCGTGGAAGAAATTTTTGAAAAACTGCATGCCGTGCTGAACGGGCAAATCTCGCACAAGGTGCCCGAGTTAGGCAATACAGCGCATCAACTCCTCGGCCTCTGCGCAGAATTCCCGAAGGCTGGCCGAAACATCACTAGGCTTTCCTCCGTGGTTCGTCGCGCAAAAGAGCACCTGACTTCGCACTGCAGTGAAAATGTCGATGTCGAGGCACTTTCGAGAAAACTTGGAGTGGGCTATTCGTATTTTCGAAGAATCTTCAAACAGCAAACCGGAAAAGCTAAGAAAAAAAGAGCATAGTTTACCCCCCTCTTGCCCCACTTGCCCTGTAAGTTGTTGATTATGAGGCGAGCGGGTGAAGGGAATCGAACCCTCGTATGCAGCTTGGGAAGCTGCCGTTCTACCATTGAACTACACCCGCAAGAACGAGAACCTTAATTAGGCCGGGTTAAGAGATATCAAAGGGAAAAATTAAATTCCAGAAACATTAACCGCAATCTGCCGAATATGGGGAGCCCGCCGGTGCGAAAAAGAAAAATGCCTTGCCATGTCCCACGAACCAGACGCTCCTCGCTTACTGGCACGACCTCGCTCGTGCGAGTAAGCGCCGCTTCTCAATCAACCGATGAAGCTCATCCAAAAGCGCAGGCACTTTCTGCACCTCATCAATGACCACCCAAGATTCTGGATTCAGCAACTCCAACTCGCGGCCTAATTGGTGCGGATCTCGCTCCAAACGAAAGCACTCTTAGTGATCCAGCAAGTCGTATGTCCTCGCACCACTGAAGTGCCCTGCTATTCAGGCCGACTTCCCAGTTCCGCGAGCTTTTCGTATCCTCACACAGGATTAGAATGCGGCGCAGAGGCCGGGTTTGCGCGGCCTTGCGACCTCGGGTGTGGGCCTTACTCGGCGGCATGCACTGCGGCCTCCTGAAAGTGGGCGAGTTAAGGCACGGCGCCGAAAAGCCCGAGCATGTATTGACGAGAAAATTTCGATGTGGGGCGGACGAGATTCGAATCGATATCCGCGAGGCTGAAGAGATCCGTGGCTCCACTTTCATCCCTCTCGCAGAACCACACCTGATCCCTCCGGAACCGCTCGGGATCGAGCAGATTTACATCATGCGTGGCGCACACAAGCTGCGCATTTTTTCGATTCGCCGGGCTGTGGAAAAGATCGAGGATCGCCTGGGTCAGCCTCGGATGCAGCCGGGCATCGAGTTCATCCACTACGAGGATCGATCCTTCCTCGAGGGTGTGAAGAATAGGGCCGCTGAGAGCGATGAATTTCTGGCTGCCGCTGCTCTCATTTTTCATCAAGTCGAACTCCACTTCACCCACCACATTGTTGCCCGCGTCGCGCTTCTGGTGCGTAGTTCTAATGTCCACACTTCGATACAGCTTGCCCAGCCCACGGCTCTTCATGTCCGCAAGCACTTCGGGACTTGCATTCTTCTCACCCAGTTCCTCCAACTCGCTTCGAATCGTCTGGATGTTGAAATCCGCTTTCTGTGCCAATTCCAAAATTCTGGCCCTCGCGTGTGAAGAGTCGCGCCTCTTTGGCCGTGGGGGATTTCCTGTACAGCCACTCCGAGAGCACCGCTTGGGCCATGACTTCAAATCCATACCGGTAGTCGAAGCCTATCGTTTTAACCGCTCTGCTTCAGCCAACTCAGGGGACCAATCGACCGCCATTTCCGCACCAACGAATTTTGTGAAAGGAATGATGTTGCGTGCGACCGAAGCATCTTCGAGAGCCCCCATGTAGGCTTGCCTCCGTGTGACACGCAGAATCGTCCATGGATATCCACCGGAGGCCAGCATGGCATTCATGAGGAATCTTCCGATGCGTCCATTGCCATCGGAAAATGGATGGATGTAGACAAAGAGGAAATGTCCGAGGATTGCCCGCACGGAGGCTTCCGACTCCGAGGCGAGTGCCTCATGCAAAGCCTCCATGCCATCAATCACACCAAGCCCCGGCGCAGGCGGAATATGGCTTGATCCCCTGATATAGACAGGCTTCTCGCGATACCCCGCCACATCGCACGTCGAGAGTCGTCCCACCTGGACGAAGGGCTTGTGCAGTTCCGAATACCAGTACGGGAGATCCGACTCGACTATCTTTCCAGGGAGCTCCCCGTTGAAGATCTTGCCGATGCTTTGAAGCACGGCTTGATGGGCCATGCTGTATCCTTTGGCAGCGAGCCGGTTGTTTTCCTCCCGGATCGACGGATTATCGGGATCGTTACCGGCCGCAATACGAGCCACCAACTCCGGAGTGACCTGAAACCCCTCGATGGAGAGCGAGTGATAGGCGTCGTATTGGTAGAGATGATGAGCCTTGTCCAGATAGCTCTTTGCATCGGCTTTTCCAACCGATGCAGGAAAGTGTTCCAGAACCATGGGACGCATTTGCTCCCAAAGAAGCCGGATCCGATCCGCATGAGGGCTCTTGGGAATGAGGCTGCTCGAGAGGAGCGGCTCGGCATCAGGGAACGGATTGGTCGCCTTCTTCCAGCCTGTGAGAGCAATGAGTCCCCTGACTTGGTCAGCCTTTTCCTTGAAACCCAGCGTCTCCAGTCCGCCAAGAATTCTCATGGATCCCGCCTCGTTATCCGTCTCGATGATTCCGGAGGCGAGCTCTGCCGCTGGAGTGCTGCGCAGCAAAACCTCGGCCTGCGGCCGGTTCGTCCGGAAATAGGTCGGAGAGACCCTTGCTAAGGCATAGCCGACAGGCATCAGATTCAGTCCCCGGTAGGTGGAGCGCTGTGCAGGAAGCTTCCCGGTGTAGGTCAGCAAGGAGCAGGAAATGTTAGTTTCCGCAAACCGCAGCGTCACGGTATTATTCCCTCCACGCGCCAAAATAGCCGTTGTCT
>VFJO01000093.1 GCA_009886045.1 Verrucomicrobiota bacterium | reverse complement strand
CGACGACGTCGAGGGTGGTTTCGATCGACTTGGCTTCTTCAACCGTGATCGTGCCGTCTTTGCCGACCTTGTCCATTGCGTCTGCAATGATCTGGCCGATGGTAGTGTCCCAGTTGGCGGAAACCGTGGCGACTTGCGCGATTTCAGCGCTGTCTTTCACTTTTTTTGCGATCTTTGCAATCTCAGCAACGATGGCTTCGACTGCTTTGTCGATGCCGCGCTTGAGGTTGGTCGGGTTAGCGCCAGCCGTCACGTTCTTGAGGCCTTCGCGATAGATCGCTTCGGCGAGAACGGTGGCTGTGGTGGTGCCGTCACCAGCTGTGTCGCTGGTTTTGCTGGAGACCTCACGGATGAGCTGGGCGCCCATGTTTTCATAAGCGTCTTCGAGCTCGATTTCTTTGGCTACTGTGACGCCGTCCTTGGTGATGGTCGGGCTGCCGAATTTTTTGTCGAGGATGACGTTGCGTCCTGATGGCCCGAGGGTTGCTTTGACGGCACGTGCGAGTTTCTCGACGCCGCGAAGGAGCGCGTGGCGTGCTGCTTCGTCGAATAGGAGTTGTTTTGCTGCCATGTTATTAGTTTTAGGTATTAAGTTTTAAGTATTAAGTTGTGATTAGCCGATGATGCCGAGTATGTCGTCCTCACGCATGATGGTGTAGGATTCGCCTTCGACCTTGACTTCGGTTCCGCCGTATTTGGATACGAGGACTTTGTCGCCGACTTTTACAGTGAATTCGACGAGTTTGCCGTCGTCATCGCGCTTGCCGGTGCCGAGGGCCACGACTTCGGCTTCCTGTGGTTTTTCCTTTGCGGAGTCGGGAATAATGATCCCGCCTTTGCTGATTTCCTTCTCTTCGAGCGGCTTCACGAGCACGCGGTCTCCGAGAGGCTTGATGTTTGGGTTTGCCATTTTTGTATGTGTCGTTTTGTTGGTTTTGTTTTTAACAGGCTCCCGATCTGTGCGAACGGGAGCGGGTTGTTAAAGTGGTTTGGATTTAGTCTAAGGTTTTAAGAGGATGACTAACAATAAAAGGGTAATCTCGAGGAGTTTATTCTCAAAAAAACTGCTGTCTTTATGGATTCTGCGGTCGATCCCTTGCTCAAATTACTTCTTTTTATCTTCGTCGAGGACTTCGAACTCTGCATCGACGACATCGTCTTTCTTGGTCTGTGGCTCCGATGCTGGAGCGTCTTCTTGCTCGGGAGCTGAGCCGGCGGATGCTGCAGCGGCTTTGTAGGCCGCTGTCGTGATCTCCTGAAACTTGGTTTGCAAGTCGTCGTAAGCCGCCTTGATGGCCTCGGAGTCGCTGCCTTTGAGGGCTTCGCGGACTTTTTCGATGGCGTCTTCGATGTTTTTCTTGGATGCACCGTCGATTTTGTCACCGAGTTCTTTGACTTGTTTCTCGCACTGGTAGGCCAGATTGTCCGCGTTGTTCCGGATTTCGATAGTTTCCTTGGCTTTCCTGTCATCTTCCGCATGGGCTTCGGCCTCTTTCTGCATTTTTTCGACTTCTTCCTTGCTGAGTCCGCTGGAGCCAGTGATGGAGATTTTTTGTTCCTTGCCGCTGCCGAGGTCTTTTGCCGAGACGTTGAGGATGCCGTTTGCGTCAATATCGAAGGTGACTTCGATCTGCGGGACGCCACGTGGTGCGGCTGGAATGCCATCCAGATGGAAAGTGCCTAGGTTTTTGTTGTCGCGGCTGAGTGGGCGTTCGCCTTGGAGGACCTTGATTTCCACACCGGGCTGGTTATCGGCGTAAGTCGAGAAGACGTTGGATTTCTTGGTCGGGATCGTTGTGTTGCGCGGGATCATCGGGGTGGCAATGCCGCCAGCGGTTTCGATGGCGAGTGTGAGCGGTGTCACGTCGAGGAGGAGGACGTCCTTCACGTCGCCTTTGAGTACGCCGCCTTGGATGGCTGCGCCGATGGCTACGACTTCGTCAGGATTTACTCCTTTGTGGGGTTCCTTGCCGATGAGTTCGCGAGCGGTTTCGATGACCTTGGGCATGCGGGTCATGCCGCCGACCAAAACGAGTTCGTTCACATCTTTCTTCGTCCATTTGGCGTCGCCGAGGCAGTCGCGTACTGGCTTGAGAGTGCGCTCGAAGAGGTCGTCGGTGAGTTGCTCCAGCTTGGCGCGGGTCAGCTTTTTCTGGATATGCTTCGGGCCTGTGGCGTCGGCTGTGATGAATGGGAGGTTGATCTCGTATTCCTGCGTCGAAGACAGGGCGATTTTGGCTTTTTCGCCTTCCTCTTTAATGCGCTGCACGGCGTCGGGTTGCTTGGAGAGGTCGATGCCGGCGTCGTTTTTGAATTCGGCAATGATCCAGTCCATGATGCGGTTGTCCCAGTCGTCGCCACCGAGGTGGGTGTCGCCATTTGTGGCGCGAACTTCAAAGACGCCATCACCGATTTCCAGGGCTGAAATGTCGAACGTGCCGCCGCCGAGGTCATATACTGCGATTTTTTCGTCCTTCATCTTGTCGAGCCCATAGGCCAAAGAAGCGGCTGTGGGTTCGTTGATGATGCGCTTCACGTCGAGACCGGCGATCTTGCCAGCATCCTTCGTGGCATTGCGCTGGGAATCGTTGTAATATGCAGGGACCGTGATGACGGCCTCGGTGATCTTTTCACCTAGCTTGGCCTCGGCGTCGGCTTTCAGCTTGGCAAGGATCATAGCGGAGATTTCTTGGGGCGAAAATGTCTTCGGCTTCCCATCAATCTCGATCTGGATATGCGCGTCGCCGTTGGCAGCTTTCACAAGTTTGTAAGGCACACGGTGTTCTTCACTGCGCACTTCATCAAATTTGCGACCCATGAAACGTTTCACCGAGAAAATCGTATTCGAGGGATTCGTGATCGCTTGGCGCTTGGCCGCTTGGCCAACGAGGCGTTCGCCGGATTTTGTGAAGGCGACGACCGATGGGGTCGTGCGTGCGCCTTCGGAGTTTTCCAACACGACGGGCTCACCGGCGTCCATCACCGACATGCAGGAGTTTGTGGTTCCTAAATCAATTCCTAAAATTTTTCCCATAAAATAAAGTAGTTTAGCCTCTACCTTAGCATTTCGCGCGCCCGATATCTTAAAAAATACAAGCTGCTTATTTACAATTAATAAAACATAAAATCAGAAATTGCCTTCCTTGCCTTAATAAGGCCAATATGTCTCACTATTGCATTTTTAGCGCCAAGTGAGACATGCGGTTTGGCACAGTCGCGTCATCCGGGCGAAGAAGATTTGAGGGGTTGCGATTTGGCTTTTTGGTGGGTAAAAAGACGACTATGAAAAATTCGATGCCTCGTCGTTTGGTGATCTCGACCCGCAATGCCCACAAGGTTGCTGAGATCCGGGAAATTTTGGGGTTTGGCTTCGATGTGAAGGACCTCAGCGGAATGAGCGGGGTGGGGGAGGTGCAGGAGACGGGCACGACGTTTGAGGAAAATGCCACCCTCAAGGCGCTGGCGGTCTCGGAGCAATACGACGGCTGGGTGCTTGCGGATGACTCCGGTCTGGAGGTGGATGCGCTTGGCGGGGCGCCCGGTGTGTGGTCGGCCCGCTTTTCCGGCGAGGGGGCGACGGACGCTTCAAACAGGGCCCTGCTTTTGGAAAAGCTCGAGGGCGTGCGCGGCAAGGAGCGCTCGGCTCGCTTTCGTTGTGTGATCGTCTTGGCGAAGGGTGGATGCAAACTCGCTGCATTCAATGGCTCGGTCGAGGGACTCATTATTCCGCAGGAAAAAGGCTCGGGCGGGTTTGGTTATGATCCGCTTTTTGTTCCGGAAGGCCATTGTGAGACGTTTGCACAGCTTGGGGCGGATGTGAAAAACGCACTCAGCCACCGAGCTCGGGCGCTTGAGGGGTTGCTGGCTTGGAGCGGATGGGGCGAGTGAGACTCTGTGCACTTGTCGTGCCGTCCTTTGGGAGGTAATGTGAGAGCCGCATCTATGCATCAAGGTTCTCTGGCTATTCTTTTGCACGCGCATCTGCCTTGGGTGAGGCATCCGGAGTACGAGGAATTTCTCGAGGAGGACTGGCTTTTCGAGGCCATCGTCGAGTGCTACATCCCGCTTCTAAAAAACCTACGCCGGCTTGTTGCGGACAGGGTTCCTGTGAAGCTCACCTTCACGCTCACGCCGCCGCTCTGCGCGATGTTGAGAGATCCTCTGCTGCAAAGTCGGGCTGAGCGTTATCTGACAAGGGGGGTGGAATTGGCGGCGATGGAAATTGATCGTGCGGCAAATGATGCCGCCACGCGCGACATCGCCCGGCACTACCAGGCCCGCCTCACGGAGGCGCTCGATTTTTATACGCGGGAAATCAACCGTGATATCGTGGGCGCGTTTGCTCAATTGCAGGCGGACGGCATTGTTGAAATCATAACCTGTGCGGCGACGCATGGATTTTTGCCACTCATGGAGATCGTTCCCGAGGCGATGCGGGCGCAGATTCTTATCGGCTGTGATTACCATCGCGAGTGCTTTGGGCACGCTCCCGAGGGCATCTGGCTGCCTGAGTGCGGTTATGTGCCGCGTGTGGACAGCTTGTTGCAAGAGGCCAATCTCCGCTGGTTTGTGGTCGATGCCCACGGCCTCATGTATGGTGAGCCAAGACCCCGTTTCGCCATTTATGCGCCGTATTTCACACCTGCCGGGCCAGCGGTTTTTGGACGCGACCGGGAGTCAAGTAAGCAGGTCTGGAGCGCGAGAGAGGGGTATCCGGGCGATCCCGCCTACCGGGATTTCTACCGCGACATCGGCATGGAATTGCCGCAGGACTACCTTCGCACCGTGTTGCCCGATATGGGCTGCCGACGCAATACGGGCTTCAAGTATCACCGCATTACCGGGTCGCCCGACAAGCAACTCTACAACCGCGCGTGGGCGATGGCGGCGGCGGATCACCATGCGGGCGAATTCCTGCGCGCGCGGATCGGTCAGTTTGAACATTTGCAATCCCTCTTGCCGATTGATCCGATCATTCTCAGCCCATTCGATGCCGAGCTTTTTGGGCATTGGTGGTATGAGGGCCCCGAGTTTCTCGACCTCTTCTTGCGCAAGGCGGCCTTCGATCAAAAGACATTTTGCCTCACGACGCCCGGAGCTTATTTAAAAGAAAACTCGACCCAGCAGATGGTGTGTCCCTCGCCTTCCAGTTGGGGAAACAAGGGCTATTGGGAAGTCTGGCTCGACCAGTGCAATTCCTGGATTTATCCCCATCTCCACGCGGCAGCACGTCGGATGACAGTAGCCGCGCGGGCCCATCGAGAGACGCGCTCGGAGTTTACGATCAGGCTCCTGCAACAGCTCGCTCGCGAGTTGCTGCTCGCGCAGTCCAGCGACTGGGCATTCCTCATGAAAACAGGAACGGCCGTGGACTACGCGACCCGTCGCACCAAAGATCACGTTCTACGCTTCAATAAACTCCACGAAATGTTGGAGGCCGGAGAACCCAATGAGGACCTCCTTGCCGCCTGCGAGGCGAGGGATAACATCTTTCCGAATCTCAATTGGAAGCACTACCTGTGAGACGTCTTTTTTTATGCATAGCCGCGCTGGGCGTTTTGCTCTCCGCATTGTCTTTGCAAGCCGCTCCGCTCCGCATTCAACAGATCGCTTTTGCCGTGCCGTGCCAGGGCCTCATCAGTCTCGGCGTCTTCAATAAAGCGGGCAAGTTGGTGCGAACCTTGCATGCGCTGGATGGCGAGGAGGCCTTCCGCATCGGGCTGAACGGCTACAGCACGCAATGGGATGGCGAGATGATGCCGGGCAAGGAGTCCCTGCCGGCCGCTATTTTGTGAGGGGATACCTCATCGGGGATGTGGCTGTGGAAGGCGAGGCCTTCCATTTCAACGACTGGGTTTCCTCTGAGGGTTCGCCTACGCCGCGCCGTATCGAAGACTTCGCCATGCTGCCGGGCGGGGATCTGCTGGTTGCGGGGTTCTCTCCGCGAGGCCAGTTGCTCTGTGGGCGTTATTCTGATGACAAGGGATTTTTGTGGAGCAGGGAAATCGATGCGCCCGCAACGGCAGCAATCCGGCTCGCGGCAACCGATCGCGCGGCCGTGTTCCATTCCGGCCAAGGCTGGAGCGTCTTTTCGCTGGATGACGGGAGCGACGTGCCCCACTCCTCGCTGCCCTCGGCACTAGGCCTCAAGGCCCTCGCCGCCGCCGGCGAGCGTATTTATTTTGCCGAAAACGAGGGCATTACAAGCCTCACACTCGACGGCGCACCCGCTCAAATCCGGACTCCGGTCGCTTTTGACACGCTAAGCGCCAAAGAAAATGCCCTGGCAGGCTCAGCCGGTGATTTTATTTGGCTCGCACTCGATGGCGGGTCTTTTGCCAAGGTCACACTGCCCGCTACTGCCACTTCACTCTCTTTCGGAGAGGGGAAGACCCTGTGGTTCACTGGCACTTCGATGGACCCCGATGCTTCGCCAGTTGTCGCCCAATCGAATTTCGAGGGGGGTATTTTGCGAGCGCTGGTTTCCGTGCCCGGCGACCCACTCCCCGTGCGGGTCCGCGCCTCACGCACCAGCGACGTTTTTGCCGTCCTTGAAGAAGCGGTCGGCATTCAACGGCTCCGCGTTCTCTCCAGAGATCCCGAAGGCGGATGGACCATCGAATGGGAACGCTCGATCCTCGATGCGCCAGCCTTTGGCTTCGTCGCTGGCCAAGCGCAACCCGATGCCGCCGCAGTGCCCCAGCCCACCTCACTCCGATTTCGACTCGAGGAAAATCCTCTCACCGGCGAGCATGACGAGATCACTATCCAAGCTGCATGGGGACTCGAGGGCGTTCGACTCACGACAGCCGACGGCCTCCCGCTCGTCAGCGTAAGCCTCAGCCCGAATATCCAACGCGTGGCCATCCAACGCGGCTCCGCCTCCGACAGCCTCCGCCTCCTACAAGGCAACGGCGCCGTTGTCGAAGAATACCTCATCCAAGGCCTCCGCCATATCACCCCACTCAGCGCGGGAGAGGTGGAAATCCTAAAGTGACATAGCCTGCCCCACTGGCGGGATTTTTTTGACAGGATGACAGGATTGGCAGGACTAACAGGAATCCAGCAGAAGGTTGGCCCGAAGGGGGAATCGAGGCCTTGGGGAAGGTCGAGAAAGACTTCCGATAGGCACCTCCCGAGGAGAAGTGGGTTAGGAAAATCTGGTAATCAGCCGAGCGGGAAGTGAGCGAGTGAAAGAGCATAGAGAGTGGGTCGATTACATTTTCGTGAGCATTGCATGTTCTGTATCAGCCCCAACATTCTCATGAGCCTCCTGTAAATCCTGTAAATCCTGTCTAAAAAATGCCGTTGGCCCTCTCCGTCTGTGGCGCGGCCTTCTGAGCTCGCAAAAACTCCCTCCGATCAGCGAATCGTGGGGTTACGGATTGTTACAAAAACGTAACATCTCCGCGCTGGTCTGAACACAGATCGCAGCAAGAATGCAGCTCGATGACTAAGAACCACTTTCATTGCAAATCGCCTGCAAAGAGCCTTTTTATCGGCTTCCCCGCTCAGGGCGTCCAGCCGATTTTGTTTTCCAATTTGTGGAAAAAACTGTCTGTCTGGCTCTCATCTTGCAGCATTTCTCATCGAGCTTATTTCCAGTTTGTCCTGCTCGCTCTAGCCCTCGCAGCTCTTTCCTCTGCCGACGCCTCGACCGTCGTGCTTCAAGGCGGTTTTGGCTACCCGGTCACAAATTCGGCGGATGGCGCCGCGATTGATCCCGGCTTCGAGGTCTCCGTCGGCACCTTTGCCGAGGGCTTCGATCCCGCCGCCGCTCCCTCCGATCTTCCTGCCCTTCTCGCCGCTTGGACCGAATACGCCAAGACCACCACCGCCGTCATCGATGGCGTGCCCGGCAGCTTTTATCTCAAGCATATTAATAACACCCCCGCCTTCGCCGGAAAAAAAATCTACCTCTTCCTCACCCGCACCTCCGACCACGCCTCACCCGCAGCCGATGCCGCGAATGTCACCGACTACGGCGTCTTCTCTTCCTCCCAGGCCGCTTGGGTCTTCCCAGCCGTTGACGAAGATTTGCAGCCCCCGCTCGATCTCACCCAACTCAACACCGCCCAGATCGACTCCGCACTCTGGGGCGCTGTCGATCCCTCCGCTCTCGCCCTCGCTTTCAAAGCCGGCACGAACACCTCGCCCTCCGCGTGGGATTCCTGGGTCGCCTCCCTCCTCGGCTCAAATCCCGACCCCGCCCTCGCCGCAGCTCTCGCCGACCCCACCGCCACGCTCCCCGGCGCCAGCGTGAATAACCTCCTCGCCTTCGCCCTCGACTCGAACCCCCTCGTCTCCGGCCCGCCACCGTACCAAGTCATCACCATCCCAGCCGAAAATGGCAACCCCTCCAGCACCGGCATCACCTACACACGCAAAAAAGCCTCCGTCTCCGGCTTCACCACCCGCGCCGAAGCCTCCTCCGACCTCTCCACCTGGGCCCTTCCCGTCACGGAGACCATCACCTCCTCCACCGACACCAGCGAGGATGTCCGCGTCACGCCCGCCACTCCGACGGATAAAGCCTTTTTCCGCATAAACGTCACCCCCGTGGGACAGGATTGAAGGAGATTTTAGACAGGATGACAGGATTCTCAGGATTAACAGGATAGATAATAACTCAAAAACAAAGAAATACACCACACCATGAAAAAAACAATCATCACACTTATCGGCCTCGCAGCGCTTTCGCTGGCGGGGGTTCAGGCTCAGGTTCTCGTCGCTGGCTGGGATTTTCAGACCACGACAACCAATGGGACTGCAGTAGCAGCCCCATCGTCAACTCAAACTGTATTCAATGCCAACTTCGGTTCTGGAACTCTTTATCTCAATGGAACTAATGGCGCATCATCATGGGCGGCTGCTACTGAGCTATCTGCCTTCAGTGGAACAGCTTTAAACAATGGAACAGTAATGTCAACCACTACAACTTCGCCAGCCTGCCTTGCTGTCCTGGGGGGCACGTCAAATTCTGCCAATGGCAAAAGCATTGTCTTCAAGTTTTCAATGTCTGGTT
The DNA here is from genome assembly GCA_009886045.1 of Verrucomicrobiota bacterium. Classification (GTDB taxonomy): domain Bacteria; phylum Verrucomicrobiota; class Verrucomicrobiia; order Chthoniobacterales; family Terrimicrobiaceae; genus UBA967. The sequence continues at coordinate 596 of VFJO01000093.1, read as the reverse complement.
ACCAAAACTTGATCGTAAGCTATGCAACCCAAAAGACCAACACTGGTTTTTCATCCCAAGTCTGGGACTTGAGCACAGATGGGTCAAGTTGGTCATCGCTCGGAACGGTTTCTTCGATCCCGACTTCTTGGGCGGTTCAAACACTCTCCACTACGACAGTTCTTGACAACCAAGCGAATGCCTACGTCCGCGTGACATTTGATGGAGCCACGAGTGCAACTGGTAACAACCGGCTAGACAATATCCAGTTCCAAGCCAACGCCTCCGCCGTCCCCGAGCCTTCCACTTGGGCGCTCATCGCTCTCGGCAGCGCGTTCGTCGTCTGGCGCACTCGCCGGAAGTCTGTTTGCTGAGAATCTTCTCTCACGGAGACACAAAGACACGGAGTTTTTAGACAGGATGACAGGATGAGCAGGATTAACAGGATTTTTTAGACAAAATTAACAGAATTTAGGACTCAAAACTGTCTCCAAGACGACAACTTAAAACCTACAAACTTAAGACTTAAAACTTTCTGACACAGATACGAAGAGTAGACCGAATAACCGAAGACTCCTTCTCACCAACTTCAAACTGAAAACTTAAAACTTAAAACT
>VFJO01000105.1 GCA_009886045.1 Verrucomicrobiota bacterium | reverse complement strand
TTCTGCTTCCAGGACAGTCCCCGCCGCGCCCACTCGATCGCCGCGCAAGGTGGCATCAATGCCGCAAAAAATTACCAGAATGACGGCGACAGCGTTTACCGCCTTTTCTACGACACCATCAAGGGCGGTGACTTCCGCTCCCGCGAGGCCAATGTGCATCGCTTGGCTGAGGTCAGTGTGGATATCATCGACCAGTGCGTCGCCCAAGGCGTTCCCTTCGCTCGCGAATACGGCGGCTTGCTCGACAACCGCTCTTTTGGCGGTGCTCAAGTGTCGCGCACCTTCTATGCCCGCGGACAGACCGGTCAGCAACTTCTCCTCGGCGCCTACTCCGGCCTCAGTCACCAGATTGCCACAGGCGCGGTGAAAATGTTTCCCCGCACGGAAATGCTCGATCTCGTGTTGGTTGATGGCCACGCGAAGGGCATCATCGTCCGCGATCTGAATACCGGCGAAATTACCAGTCACTCGGCAGATGCCGTCCTGCTCTGCACCGGTGGCTATGGCAATGTTTTCTACCTTTCGACAAACGCCCGAGGCAGCAATGTCACAGCCGCCTTCCGTGCGCACAAGCGTGGGGCATTGTTCGCCAATCCCTGCTTCACGCAGATCCACCCGACCTGCATTCCTGTGAGTGGCGACTACCAATCCAAGCTCACGCTCATGAGCGAGTCGCTCCGCAACGACGGCCGCATCTGGGTTCCCAAGAGCAAGGAGGATTGCGGAAAAGAACCCTCATCCATCCCCGAGGCAGACCGCGATTATTTCCTCGAACGCAAATACCCAAGCTACGGCAACCTCGCCCCTCGCGACATTTCGTCCCGCTCGGCCAAGGAAGCCTGCGACGAGGGTAGGGGAGTCGGCCCCGGCGGACTCGGCGTCTATCTCGATTTTGCGGATGCCATCAAGCGCCTTGGTCAAAAAACCATCGAAGAACGCTACGGCAACCTCTTCGAGATGTATCGAAACATCACTGGCGAGAACGCCTACGAACGCCCGATGCGCATCTACCCCGCCGTCCACTACACGATGGGCGGTCTGTGGGTGGACTATAACCTCATGAGCAACATCCCCGGTCTGCATGTGCTCGGGGAGGCGAATTTCTCGGATCACGGTGCAAACCGCCTCGGAGCCAGCGCCCTCATGCAAGGCCTGGCCGATGGTTATTTCGTGATTCCCTACACTCTCGGCAACTACCTCACCACCCAGTTCGGCAAGAAAGTCGAGGCCAACCATCCGGCCTTCGAGCAGGCTCTCAAAGAATCCAAGGCTTATGTGCAGCGCCTCATCGACATCAAAGGCACGCGCCCAGTGGATAGCTTCCACCGTGAGTTGGGCCTCATCATTTGGGACTACTGTGGCATGGCCCGCTCGGCGGAAGGTCTCACCGAGGCGATTGGCAAAATTCAAAAACTCCGCAAGGAGTTCTGGAGCGACCTCAAACTTCTTGGCGGAGCCGATGGTATCAATATGGAACTCGAGCGCGCCGGTCGCGTTGCCGATTTCTTGGAGTTCGGCGAACTCATGTGTCTCGACGCCCTCACGCGCGACGAATCCTGCGGTGGTCACTTCCGCACCGAGCACCAATCGCCCGACGGTGAGGCACTCCGCAATGACGACCAATTCTCCTTCGTTTCCGCCTGGAAATACGAGGGCGAGGGCAACACCTCCACGCTCGTCAAAGAACCCCTCGTTTACGAACAGGTCAAACCTTCCACACGCAGCTACAAATAATCTGGAACCATGAAATTTTACCTCAAAGTCTGGCGGCAGAAAGATTCCAATTCCGAGGGCGCGCTCGAAGATTATACGGCTGAAAACATCCCGGCTAACGCCTCGTTTCTCGAGATGCTCGACATCGTGAACAACAGCCTCACTGGAAAAAATACTCCCCCCATCCAGTTCGAGTCCGACTGCCGGGAAGGCATCTGTGGCACTTGCTCGCTCACGATCAACGGCGTCCCTCATGGTCCAGGTCGTGGAACGACCTGCCAGCTCTACATGCGCAATTTTTTCGATGGTGACACCATCACCATCGAACCCTTTCGCGCCGACGCATTTCCCGTTCGGCGCGATGTGGTGGTGGACCGCTCCGCCTTCGACCGCATCATCCAAGCCGGTGGCTACATCAGCGAGCGCAGCGGTTCCGCGCCGGATGCCAACTCCATCCCCATTTCAAAGACCATCGCCGACAAAGCAATGGATGCCGCCGCCTGCATCGGTTGCGGTGCCTGCGCCGCCGCCTGCCCAAACGGCTCCGCCATGCTCTTTGTGAGCGCCAAGGTCACCCATCTCGGACTCCTGCCCCAAGGTAAGCCCGAAGCTGGCCGCCGCGTTCTCGGCATGGTTCGCCAAATGGACGAGGAAGGCTTCGGCAACTGCTCAAACTACTACGCCTGCGAAGCCGTCTGCCCCGCCGGCGTCCCCGCCGCCTTCATCGGCCGCATGAACCGCGAGTTCACCGCCGCTTCCGTAAAGGAAATGGTAGGCCTCTGAGCCTAAGCCTGATATAATTCTAGAAACGCCCCTCGTGCCTCCCAGAGCAGGGATGGCGGCGCCGCCGCCGTCCGACTCGCTTTCGAAGGTGTTGCCGCGCCGCGCCACGGCGCGACAGCGTCTCTCGTTCCCCCAAGGTAGGGATGGCGCGCCGCCGCCGTCCGACTTGCGCGGCGAAGCCGCCTTTGCATCGAAAGAAACGCCGCATTCGCGCCTGAATCTTGGGCCCCCGACGGCGCGCCATCCCTACCTTTGTTTTTCGAAGGTGCTGCCGCACCACGGCGCGACAGCGTCCCTCGTTCCCTCAAGGTAGGGATGGCGCGCCGTCGCCGTCCGACTTGCGCGGCGTAGCCGCCTTTGGATCAAACGAAACGGCGTATCCGCGCCTAAG
>VFJO01000132.1 GCA_009886045.1 Verrucomicrobiota bacterium | reverse complement strand
TCCCCAAAGAAGATTGAACTCAACCAGAATCCCCTGTAACAACCAACCAACTCTTGCCAACCATCGCTTATTTTAACCGGCTACTGGTCTAAAAATCGGGGCCACCTCAGTAACCCCGCCTTCTACGGGGACTTCGTCAATCAGGAGATTTTTCCGCCCGGTGAAATCGACATGATCCCCGCCGGATTTCGCACCCCGATACCGACCAAAGCGATGGCAACAATTTGGGGTCGATCAAAATGACCATAGGTTTTTCGCTTGCGCGATCAACCAAATATCAAGAATTAATGCCCGACCCCTTTGACTCCGGACCTAACTAAAAAAGGAACCCATAACTCAGCACCGGAAGCATCCGTAAAAACAATGTAAGGGTCGCCAAACTCTTTAATTGATTTCAATATGCCGGGCTTAACAATGCTTGCTGATGCCTGATGAGGGCCATTTACTTCCGTCTTGACAGAAAAATAATCAGAAATTTCGTAGGGTAAAATTCTAACTGATGGCATTGATGAATAGCCATTTAATCTCACGGTCAGTAATGATTCATTCTTCTTAATTGAATCATCGCAAAACAAAAATGATGGGATTGCCGAATACTTGCCAACGCGTTGGAAGCTATACTTAACAGGAATTTTAAATCCCATTGCCTTGGACATTATGAACACCGAACCACTAACTTGACCAAGTGGCGCGTTTTCGTATAGACTTAGTTCTATTATAGCTAATCTTGTGCCCTCATGAGGAGTTCTAATGAGGTGTGCCTCTAAAAAATCAGAATCCGGCCGTACGATTAAGTCATCCGGTAGATGATTAAAATCTGCAGATCCAAGATTAATTGCTCTCGAGGCGTTCGTTTTACTATCGATAGTTCCGAAGGCAACGTTATCAGGGGAGAATCGGTAGAGGGCAGAAACAACACCGCTGTAATTGATCAATATCTTCTCAGGTGAATCAAACGATGTAAGAATCAAGGACTCAGTGAATGCACCGAGTCTTTTTGGGGATTTTATGTTAATTGATAGAGTAATAGCATGATTAGGAGCTACTCTGTCAGAAGATATTGTCGCAGTCAGACAACCACACGAGGTATGGACATTCGTTATAGTAACATCCTTTGCAAGATCATTTATAATTTTGATACTGACACTTTTTTGTTCATTGGGATGAACATTGCCAAGCCCTATAGAGAATCCATTTTCTGATGTTTCAGAAAGAACAATTTGATTTTCCACTTCTGCACCAAGCAAAACTGCAGTGGTCTGGAGGATACAAATACACAACACTCGAAGCCTGCTCATGGTAAAACTTCAATCGGGAATTCTGGAGGCTGCCTCTGGGTGGCTCCATCTTTTAATTGAAGCTCGAGGTCGGCATCGTAGATTGAGTCTGCCGCAGTAAGAGGAATCGAAAACTCGGCTCCACTGCTCTCCCGCTTCACTTGTTCAAAACTATCGACCGTAATTGAGTAACCCAACTTAGTCTCTTCACCTGTCACCTTGTGATGTTGAATAACAATTTTATTTGGGATAATAAAATCCCCAACTTGTATACAAATATCTTTAAAGGAGGCGGTAATACTGTAGGAAGCCCCGTCAATCTTCGAGGTATTTAATACATGAACTGGGTAATAATCGTGAGGCTTTGAAAAAGTAACTGCGGATTTGAATCCTTCGAAGTCAAATGTTATAATCAATTTCCCGTTGGCAAGAACCTCAACATCTGACATCTTGGAAAAAAGCCGCGTCCATTGCTCAAGATTACCAAACGAGTTCAGTGTAAGTGGGGAAGAAGGCCAAGTTGTAAGTATTCCAAACATTCTCGTTCCAGGGAAACCACTCCAAATTGATTTCAACTCATTGCTAAGACTTGCGCTGTTCTTAGAAATGATCATACGGCCAGTTTCACTGTCTAAGTTCTGCCATATAGTTCCGTCAAAGGCAGTAGTCGTTGTCTGAGGTCTCTCGCTATCAAACCAACTTGTGACTATAAAGCGACCATTAGAATACTCTAAGTAAGACTTGCGAGGGGGATCCTCGTCCATCCTATTCATCGTGTAAGATATGTTGAACGACGCGTGGAGCGCAAAAGTCTGCATTAACTTGCCAAATGCAATCTGCGCAGCCTCTTTTTCTGCCCCATCACCAGCGAAGCAACGAGAACCCATGACCACAATGCAGCAAGCTGCAAGCAGGCCGTAATTTATCTTTGGCAAGTTCACCAGGAGTAAGACGTCTCGCATTAGGGGGTGGTACAGTTTGGATCCGGAGCTTTTTCACCGCAGTCACCAGGCGCTAGATCGTCACACTGAAATTCCGCATTCGGCTTATATTTTTTGGCGCAACCGGTCGTCTCTGCTACATGAGTCTTTGGAGGTGGACACACTGATCCGCTTGGGGCGGGTTGGGAAACCCATTTTGTTGCGCCCGACGGTATCTTGCACTCTAAATGGTCTTTGACGCACTGAAGCTGCGTTGTAAATGTGCAGCCGCTAGTTCGCCCAGTGCAGTCTGCAGAGAATGAAGCGGTTAATGGAACTGAAGTTAATGCGAGTGCTAGTATCTTTGTTTTCATTTGTATGTTTTATTTGAAGAATAACGTTCTAGGGAAATGTGAGATAAGGTGCCATCTTCATTGTAGGAATAACTGTAGAGTTTGACGCCGTTTCTTTCGATATAATGAGGTTTATTACTGGGAAGAAAATAGACAACTGTCCTGCTGTCCGACTTGCTCAGAAGATTTCCTTTTTCATCATAGTTAACCTTTAAATGGACATATGATTTACCCGTTGAAATATGAGTTGTTACAATTTTTCTAAGTCTCCCAGTGACAACCCCACTCGTAAACCACGTAGTCACTTTCTTGCTACCATCAATCCCCTGAACAATCTCCTCCCCCTTAGCATTATCACGATGCCAGAACTCGCTCTGGTTTTTGGCATTCTTACGTCCAATAGCAGCATTGTCAAAAGCCCCCGCTCCGGGCTTGATGTCGTAGGTCCATTCACCATCCTTGGCAATCTTCTTGGTGGCCGGGTTCCATGCGATCAGATGGTCTCCAAGCTTGATCGTGGGGTTCAATTCGCCGTTGACACTCTGCTCGAAGGCTACCTTGCCTCCGCCGCTGGCCGGGGTGAATTCGCCCAAGGTCTTCTCGACACGACTCACCACATTCTTACCGCCGATTGATTCAATGATCGGGCGCTCTGCCGTTGCCGCGAGGCCAATCGTTTCCCAGGTGCCAGGGAGGGCAAGCCCGGTTACCTCCCCGGTCATCGCGTCGCGCTCGATCTCAAGGACCGATCTCCCGTTCTTCTCCACACTGGCCACCCGTCCATCCCGGTAATTGTAGCTGTAGAGATCCTCTTTGATCTTCATCGAGGCGATTCGGCCCGTTTTGAAAGTGATCTTGTCCCCGCACGGGGCCCATGCGGTGATCGTGTCGTCCTTGATCACAGCTTTCCACCCCGCGTTGCCTTCCAGAACTGTGGGGTCTTTTGTTCTTTGGAAGATCCACAACCACCCGGTGGGCATCTTCACCTGAAAACGCCCCTCGTCCACCTGCCACATCCGCGCCTCAAGGAACGGGAGTTCAAACCCGGAGCCGACATAGGGAGAAACTCCGAAGGTGGAGTTGAAGATCAGATAAAGCGGGAGTTTTTCTACCTCGCCGATTTTGCGCACAATATGGACATTGCCCTGATAGTCCACATTCTCGAAGTGAGAGACCGGCGGGCTCCAATCCAATCCGCAGGCCATCGCCTTGAGGGGCAAGAGCAGAGCGAGGATGGGCTGGAAAATCTTCATGAGTGCGTGACTACTCGGCAGGTGTCGGTGTCGGCGTAGGAGTGCAGCCTGCGGCAGTGCGGGGCTGGGCATGGAGCCCCTTACTTTGAGAGCCCGCATTTGCCGCCTGTGACGATGTTGAGGAAAGCAGGACGAGAAGGCCGACAGTGGCACATGCGACCAATATAACTGTAGATGAGGTTTTCATAATGACGGATGGGAGGCAAGCAGGCGCATGAGAGAACGTCAAGCGCTCTTTGCGTGACATAATCGTAACAATTGGACTATGTCGCATCCTGCTTCAAGCCGTTGGATGCGCTTCGGAAAACCCAGATCGAACCGGCAAAAAGCAGGAACGCCTGCCCAAAAGATGCCCATGTTTTCAGGGTCGAAGGCTCCCCAGAACCGAAGCAGCCACAATCTACCACAAGCCCACGCATGAGTGCCTGTCCCAGAGCAAGGCCAAAAACGATGGAAAGTCCGGCGAGCGCCATAGAGGCCGCACGGGCTTTCCAACCTGAAATGAGCATGAGCCCGAGGAGGATTTCAAAAGGAGGCAGCCCGAGAGCAACGATGTTGAGGAGTTGCGGCGGCAGCATTTTGAAGGTGGCAATGCTGTCGGCGAATGCCTGTGGATTGGTGACCTTCGTTGCCCCTGCGTAAAGGAACACGCCTCCCAGAGCCAAGCGGAGGACGAGGAGGAACCAGCGGTTGTTGAAGAATTTCATGGCCACGAAAAGTCACGAGAAGACACAAAAAAACACGCGGAAGCCGAAAAGAATTTTACCGCAGATGACGCGGATTTGGCGGATGTGGGAAGGTGAAAAGGCATCAGTTTCATAGCCACGAAAAGGCACGAGAAGCCACAAAAAAAGAAGGGAAGCCGAAAAGAGTTTTACCGCAGATGACGCGGATGGGGCGGATATTTTCAAGCCAAGAAAATCGGCTCTTCTTTCTGTTATCCGTTTCATCCGCGTAATCAGCGGTTCCACTCCCTCTTTGTGCATTTTTGTGCCTCTTTGTGGCTGAACCTGTTTTTTCATTGCGCCGTTTCCTCCGGTTTTTTGGCATTTGTCCAATCACTCCACCCTCCTTCATAAAGGGCAACATTGCTGAATCCCAGTGCGTCAAGAGATTTTTTCACCAATCCCGAATCCTCACAGGAGGCGTTGGAGCAGTAGATGACAATGGCTTGGGAGCGGTCGGCCTCGAGTTTTCCCTTCAATGCTGCGTAGCCCGTTTCAAAGTCGTCTCGCGGCAGACTGAGGGCACCGGGGACATGTCCCAAACGATGGAAGATTTCCGGACGGGTATCGAGGACCAAGCCACGCTTGTTCTCCACATAGGAGGAGAATTCTTCGAGGGTGAGCTTTTCCGGTAGCTGGACTATCGGCGCGGGAGCAGATGCCGATTCCTTTGACACGATCCGCTGAACGGAATCCTGCAATCGTTCAGCCTTGTCTCTATAGACGAGGGGAAGCGGAGTGTCCCGAAATTGGTTGATGAGCAATCCCACGCACAGCGCGGTGGTTGCCACAAGCCAGATCAGCATTAAATCGGAGCGGAGAATCTTCATACGGGATGCAGCAGATGGAATGGCCGCAAAAAGGCACGGGAAGCCACAAAAAAAGAAGGGAAGGTGCGGGAAGAATGCACCGCGGATGATGCAGATAGGGCAGATCTATTCAAGCCCAGAAAATCGGCTGTTCCCTCTGCTATTTGTTTCATGCCCATAATCAGCGGTTCCTCTCCTTCTTTGTGCATTTTTGTGCCTCTTTGTGGCTGAGCCTGTTTTCTCATTGCGGCGTTCTTCTTTCCAGTATGGGTCCGCGTTGTCATCCGTTCCATCCGCTTCATCAGCGGTCCATTTCTTTTCCTGAATCAGCGGCAGAAAGCAGGGCGGTTGCCCAATTGGGAACAAAATCACCAATCCCAACCAGAGTCTCGATTTTGGCGACAGGAGCCCAATCGGAAGCAGAGGCAAGTTGAGAGAACTCCCCGATGGCAATCCGCGAGGCTGCACCTTTCGGGATGGGGAATTCGGCTGGCAAGAAAGATGGATTGACGAGGGTCAGCAATTTCACGGATTTCAACTTTCTCTCGATCACATCAGACTTTGTTGGCTCCAGCTTGCCGGAAAAAATCAGAGCGGAGGCCGCATTGTCAGGAAGATCGTCAATGCTCTCGACAATCCCGCAAGAGAGTTGTGGATTTTTCGCTAAGGCATCCCTCAGCGGCCGAGGGAACGATTTTCCCAAAACAACCTGGTCCGCGACAACCCAAATGCTGGGAATTCCATGTCCGATGGCGAGGGCCTTGCCTCGTTTTGTGACCGGCGAGTGAGGGACAATTAGGGCCAGACAAAGCAGGCTGGCGGCGGCCAATGAAGGAGGCAGAAAAAGCAACTTGGTTTCCGGCCAAGCACGATTCGCGAGGCGCCACACGATCACCCACACCAAAGCGACAGCAGGCACGATCCACAGCCACACGGATTCTCCAACTGAACTGAACCACGCCCCTATGAAAAGCGAGATCCAGATACCCAACGGGACGGCGAGCCAGCGATTTCCCTGCGTTGGCAGGCAGAGCAGAAGCACTGCCAGCCAGCCGAAAATGTAGAGGAACCGACCGAGCCAGCTGAATTCCACAAGCCAAGTCAGATGGCTGTTGACCAAGGTGCGGTAAGATTCGTTCCGATCGAGGGGTTGATACCAGTCCATGTAGGCTTTGCCAGACTGCCCGAATCCCCATCCGCCAGGGGCGTCAACCATCATCGTGGGAGCCGCCTTCCACAGGACGAAGCGATTTGAAATGGAACGATCCTCTTGAACGACGCCTTTCCCGTAGCGTTCGTGGGCTTGGAGAGAGATGGATGCGCCGATGATCAGCCAGAAGGCAGCAACAATCCCGACGATCCGTTTCATGGGCAGGGGACGCCGCAGGCAAACCAGCAGGGGGATCAGCCCACAGAGAGCAGCCACCATGCCCCCACGGGAAAAGGTGTGCACCAAGCAGATCCCCAGAGCAGAAAACAGCACGAGGGAAACCCAGAAAAGCCAGTTGCGAAGGAAGCCCAGCGACCAGACGGCCACCATGAGGATAGCAATGAGAGCAGCCGTCTTATTCGGGTTGCCTAGCCCCCAATCCATCCGCCAGAAGCCTTGGAAAAAAATTTCACTCATGGAAAAAGGATGAAAACATCCCTCGTGTCATACTCAGAGAAACACGTTCCACCAGCACAGAATGGCACCGAAGCTTTCACGGGGGCGCCTTATAGTGTGTTCTCCCGAACGGTGCAAGAAATTATGACCCTTGAGAGGCAAAGAGAATCCCAACGGAGCACCTACTGGGTAAATGCCTTCGAAATGGCACAGGTGAATCGCTGGCCTATAACGAGCATGCGAGAAAGCTCTATGTGATGCCTGTGATGTGACTCGACTATTTTTCGATAGGCGGACTTGCATTTTGATAATCGGTTCCTTTCAGGAAGAGCCATGCCGAGTTTGCGGACACAATCAATGATCGAACGGTTTTCGTAGATCTCAGGGTCTGATCCCGTAGATGGAGTAAGGAGCGGCACTTTGCAACTTCTCCGGTAATTACAAAAATACGCAGTAATAATCATATTAAAAAAATAGGAAAAACAATAGAGTAGTGCTTTCTATTTCACTCACTTGCGGCGTATCGCAGGCGCTATAATGCCAGAAGCAGTTCGCTAATCTCTTTTTTTGTTGCCAGGCTGTCCTTGTGAAAGCAATGGATAAATCTGCAACTGATCGCGCAAATGAATTTCAATTCTTGATATTTCTGATGACAGCTATTTTCCAGCTGACTCGCATATTAAATGTTCAGCGGCGCATATTCTGCGAATGACATTTCTTCACAACTGGTCCTCAGCGCATTCTTGCTGAATGACGCCGTAAGGGTGCGCTTTTCAGGTCTGCCGCGTGTGATTGAAGACGCTCAGGGCTTCGCGGGCCACGGCGCGCCCACTCTCGGCTTCGTCTAGGATAACGAGATCCACGCCGGCGGCTCGAAGTTTCTCGGCTTCTGCGCTGAATTTCGTGCGGGCGAGGATCGTGATGGAGGGGTTTCTTTCGCGTACGAATTGGATGGCTCCTGCTATA
>VFJO01000187.1 GCA_009886045.1 Verrucomicrobiota bacterium | reverse complement strand
GGGAATCGTAACAAATGGTAGGGATGGCGGGCCGTCGCCGTCCGAAGCTTCAGGCGTGAATGCGCCGTTCTGCGAGATAAGGGCGGCTTCGCCGCGAGAATGGGACCCCGGCGGCGCGGCGTCCCTACCTTGGGGAGGACGGCGGTCATAGACCGCCGCTACAAGCCCAGCGCGGTAGCGCGAAAGAGGGGAATCGTAACAAATGGTAGGAATGGCGCGCCGTCGCCGTCCGAAGCCTCAGGCGTGAATGCGCCGTTCTACTGGAATTCGGAGGTTTCGGACAGCGGCGCCCGGTAGTGTTGATGACCGCCGAGTTGCATGAACCTACGGTAAACCAAGATGTAGAAGACGAGCCCAACGACCGCTATCAGACCGGAAAAGAGGAATGTCATCCTGTAGTTGTGGTGATTGAGATCAAGGAACAGACCGACAGCGGGAGGCATGATGCCGCTGAAGATGGCAAGAAGGATGCCCTGCCCAGAGGCAAACTGGGCAAACTTGAGTTTGGGATAGAGGCGCTGGGTAATGGATGCAGTGGAGGTCATATATGCGCCGCTTATCACCGTGTGGCCAATGTAAGCGATTCCGAAAGTGGTGAGATTGGTAATACTAAACGCGCTCCAAAGGGCCATTGCAGCGTAGAGGGCCAGGCAGGCGATGCCCATGCGGATGGGATGAAATTTGTCGGCGAGAATGCCGAGGATGTAGGCCAGCACGAGGGAAACAGCATAAGATACCGCGGTGAATTGTCCGTAAATCTCCATATTGATGCCAAGCTGCTTGGCGTAGAAGATGCTGAAGGAATTGACCGGGCCGAAGCAAACCGCTCCCAAAATCACGGCACCGAAAACGAGGAGGTAAAATGGAGTGGCAAAACATTCGCGAAGGTAGGTTTTGAATCCCATCAAACGCCCGCTGGCACCCGGAGCCTGAGGCTCCGGCGGCGGATATTGCCCTTCCTTGACCATGAGGCACATCAGCGTGAACCCGATACCGTAGATCAGTCCCGTGCCAATGAAGATCCAACTGTAGTATTCCTCGGCATGTTTGATGAGGAAGACATTGAAAATAATTCCGTCCACCAAGCTCACGATGCGGAACAGGCCAAAAAAGCGGCCTATGGTTTCGTGGGGCACAATGTCGTTGATGAGCGCACCGAAGAGCGCATTTGTGATAATGGTGGCCAGTTCAAAGAGAACCCAAAAGATCGAGAAGGCAAGAAGCGAACTGCCCATCGGTCCCGGCGAGCGGGCCCCGAGGAACTCGTGGATCCAAGCGCCAAGGTGCGGCGTAGCCGCAAGGCCGAACATCGAGAGAACAACAACGGGCAGCGGGATGAGAAGGAACGGGATTCGGCGTCCCCATCGGGTGCGGGTCCGGTCGGACTTTACCGAAATGATCGGCCCAATGATGAGCCCGATGGCCGCAGGCACCGACCCAATCAACAGTCCAACAAGCAGATCGGGCGATCCGAAGCTCTTGAGCACGAGCTGGGCCGTGGTGGCTACCGACCGCTCCTTGAGCTGCCATGCGAAATCCCCGACAAGGAGCCATGCGAAGAGCACCAGCAAGCCCCCCGTGCTGTAGGTAAGTGTTCCGGCCTTCCAGACTTTCGGACTTTTCTTCGTGGGTGTGGACATAGTGTTCTCAGTGTTTCTCATACTCGTAAGGCGTCCCGTTTCCTTCCGGCAAATGGGCGTGGTAGAGATACATGGCACCGTATGTCCAGTTCTGCTTGGGCATGCCGGGGAAATTGATGCGATCCATCATCAGCGCGATGTAGCGGGCCGGATAACCCTCGGGCAAGGGGATGACATTGGGCCAGATGCGGGTGCCGGATGTTTCGTCCCATGGCGGCAGGTGCATCTTCAGTTCGCCCGCCGGCTCGAGTCCGGGATACGAACGGATATACACCTCACGATCCGCGCTGCCGAACATCGCGTAGCGCTTCGATCCGATTTTAGTGATCGAAGTGCCGGTGCGGTCCAACTCAACAGGCTCGGTGAGTCTCGTGTAGCCATGGTCCCAGGCGTCGGACTCCCACATGCTGGCACCGAATTTCCCAGTGTGTTCGGCGATTAACATGCGCCACTTGCCCGCTTCCGCATCATAGATTCCATGTGGGTCCTCGTGCGCCCCCGGCGGCAGGCCGATGGGCTTGGCGCGCATGACGGAAAATCCCTTGCGCGGATCCCGCTTGCTGGAGACCGCGAGCACGGCTTTTTGTTCACCTTTCGCGTCCTTGCCGTAGACGCTGAACCCCACCGTCCAGCCGCGCCATTCCTTCGAGGCATCGTCGTAAAACAAGTGCGAGGCGAGTTCGTTCCGGAGCATGCCGTCTCCCATATCGAACACGATGATGCCCTCGAACTTGATGTCGAAAACCGAGGGATTCATCGAGAAAACCCCTTGCAGCGGGTGCGGCAGCCCGCGGCCGCGCACGGTCATCGTGAACCACAGGCGGCCTTCGTCGATCAGCGGCTCGCCATCCGCGCGGGTGATGGCGCGGATGTCGGCCTGACCGCAGCCCGGTGAAAGCGCGGCGGTCATCTCCGCGATGTCCACCGAAGCCCCGGCGCTCAGATCACTGTGCAGGCAGAACTCGAACCGCCGCATCAGGGATTTTTCCCGCAATTCGAAGTGCTCGGAAAAATCCGGGTAAGCGATGAGGTGCGCCTCGCCATTGCTTTCGAGAAAAAGGTTCACGCCCACCGCCAGCATCTGGACACGCAGGCGCAGGGGAAACTCCGCCTTCACGCCTTCCGGCAGGGGGTAGTCCTCACGCACGACCTCTTTGCCGTCCTTCACCACCACCCAGCGGATGGCCGAGCATTTCCCGTCCTTCATCACCAGCGAGGCGCTGATGCGGTTCTCCTGCTCCGGATCGCGGAACAGGATGCCGACCTCGCCCGATCCGACACATTTCTCTAACAAAAGATCATACGAAGCGAAGGGATTGAAGCCCCCGACCCAACGGTCCGCCCGCGCTGCGCTTTTCGCGGTGATCCGCAGCTTGCCCTCCGTGATTTCAAACTCCGCGTTGCCCGTCTGCGTCCCGACGAGAGGATGCATGACCTCGATCCCCACGATCTTAGCAGGCTGGAGACCGGCGAGAGGGATTTCCTGATCGCGGTCGAAGAACATCCGCCGCGTCGCCTGGCGGCGGAATTCCAACTGATCGGGAGTCACATCGGCTCGTGCCATGCCCGACAACTGAGCAAGACTGAGATTAAGGGGTCGCATGGGCGTAGTTGTATGAGTTCCGGTGCCGGATCTAGGGGATGTTGGGATTAATCAACTCACTGAGCGGAATGGCTTGCACACTGTAGTCGAACATCAGCGTGTTGCGATATTGCCCGTGAGGATTTTGGATCGCGGTGGGATGGGTGCTCTCAGTGATCCAGGGTTTTTTGCCTTTCCCCCCGCTTGCGCTTGAATAGCGTGTATCTCTTGCAGCGAGTCCGGCGCTGGTCATAGGTGGGGCTGTGCCGGGGTAGCCCAGCGGAAGGAAGGTGCCGATGCTGTCTCTCACATTGCTATAGACAGTATAGGTCGGCTTAGACACGCTTCTCGGGTTCTTTCCATCCGTCCTTGCCGCGGGATAGTCAAAGGTGGGACTATATTGCGTATTTGGAATTGGATTGTCCGGTTGGGGCACGGATGGCAGGTAATCTCTCAGAATCCAGTTAAGATTATTGGTGCTGCCGGCAAGTTGGAATTTCGTGTAGAGGTGTGCGTAAGTCGGGCCAGGCAGGGTGCCGTTGTTGTCAGCGGCGTAGGTCACGATCGCCGTCCCTATTTTCCCCAGGTTCGAAACGGAGATCGCGCTGCTGGTCGATCTCCTCATGCTGCTCGCGAGGGGAAACAACAGGGCAGCCAGAATGGCGAGGATGGCGATCACGACCAATAGCTCCACCAAGGTGAAGGCCGGTTGGAAACGATGACTTGTTTTGCTTGAGTTTATGACTTGATGGGGAGTTGGAATTTTCATGGTGCCAGCAGTGGAGAACCGCTTCATGGACTCACGGCTTTTGGCGCAAGCGCCGTCATGCCGGCGAGGCCGATGACTGCTTCGCTGCAAGTGGCGCGAAGTTCCACCGACTCCAGAACGCGTGAGGGGTCGCAGTCAATCGCCAGTGCGTTGGCGTGGGCGCTCGTAAAACCGGTCGTCTTCGGATAGAGGAAAGGGCCGGGTCCGTATTGGCCGAACGGCACCGGCACGCCCTCGAGGCTGAATTTCTGG
>VFJO01000076.1 GCA_009886045.1 Verrucomicrobiota bacterium | reverse complement strand
TGAGCGGCGGATCGACGCGGAGTTTTTTTGCGGGGTTGCGGAGGTGGAGCAGGCCGCCATCACCCGTGCCTCCGAGGATGTCGGGGCTGCCGTCGCCGTTGAGATCGGCCACCACGGCGCGGAGGTCGTTGGCGAAGCCTGCGTAGGCACCGCCCCAGACCTTGCTGTTGAGAATGTAGCCGCCGGTGGAAACCGAGCGGAAGAGCCACATGCGGCCATCGGCGTCGGACGCCAGAATATCGAGCAGACCGTCGCCATTGGCATCCGCCACGGAGAGGGCGCGGCCGTTTTCGATGGGATCGGGCAGGATGGATTCGGCGGCGGCGGGCGCGGCGTAGGGTGCGAGCGGATTGCCGGTGTAGGTGTAGCGGGCCACAAGGCCATCGGGCTTAAGGACGAGAAGGTCTAGGCCACCCGCGACATTCGGCAGGAAGGCAGGAACCACCGCGCCCGTGGCGGCGGTGAGCGAACCCGCCGCAGTGGGCGGTGCGGAGAAGCCGTTCGATTTGCGGAAGCGGATGATGCCGTCGTTCGATCCGATGGCGAGATCGAGGCGGCCGTCGCGGTCCCAATCGCCGAAGGCGGGGTAGAGCGGACTCGCCGGCAGGCCTTCCAATCCCGCAGCCCATGTGGCGCGTTCGACGAAGCTGGCCATCAAGGGCGAGCCCCGGTTTTCAAAGGCGCGAAGCGTTCCATCGGCACCGGCCACGATCATGTCGAGATCGCCGTCGCCATCGAGATCGCCCAGCGCAGGGGCGGCTCCACCGGCGGGGCCGATTCCGAATCTGCCAGTGAGTTGGTTGTAGGGATCGCCGAAAAATTCCTCGAGTTGGTTCTCCACGAGTAAGCGGCGTTCGGCGGGGAAGAATTGCAGGTTCACCAGCATTTTCTCACCGCGACGGCGCGAGATGCCGCCTTCGAGAATGCCGCCATCGGCTGCACTGTCATGTATGCGCGGCTGGGTGCCGCCTTGGTATTCCGTGAGGAAATTCACACCGTCTTCATCGCTGTCGCTATCCGGGCCGAAGTCGAGCGTGCCGTATTGCTGGTATTCATACCAATCGGGAATCTGGTCGGCATCGAGATCCTGCGTGGCGGGATAATAATAGGCGATGGCGGTGGTTTCCTCCGAGAGAGTGAAGGACGCTTGGGAAATGGCGATGCCGGCGGGCGAGGCTTGGCGGACGCCGTTGAGGTTCCATTGGGCAAATTTGTGGCCGTAAATTTCCTGCTGAGCGTTGGGGGTGGAAACGCTGGTGCCAATGGTGAGGTAGGTGTCGCGGGAGACCACGCCGGGCGGTTGGCTGGTTTCGATGTAGCGCGCATAGTCTTCCGAGAACGCGAGAGCGAGTTTTTCGCCGCGGCGGCGCGAGATGCCACCTTCCAACACCGACCCGTCGTCCGCGCTGTCGGCGATGCGGGGTTGGGTGCCGACCGCGTATTCCTCGGCAAATGTGCGGCCGTCACCATCCGAGTCGCTGTCGGCGCCGATATCGGTTGTTCCGTATTGGTTGAACTCATACCAATCGGGAATGCCGTCCGCATCGAGGTCCTGCACCTTGGGCACATATTGCGCCACCGCCGAGGTGTCGGCCTCGACCACGAGATTGACCTGCGAGAGCGCCACGCCGACGGGCGATTCCTGACGGATGCCATTGACAGTCCACTGGGCGAAGCGGTGACCATGGATTTCGCCGTTGAGATTTGCGGTGGTCACCCGCATGCCGGCTTTCAGATACTCCGCTCGCGAGACTACGCCAGGAGGCGTGGAGGTTTCCGAATAAAAATTCCAGTCCGAGCCCACAATGACGGCCATTTTTCCCGCGCGACGCCGCGAGATGCCGCCCTCAAGAATGCCGCCGTCGGCCGCGCTGTCTTGGATACGCGGCTGCGAGCCTTTGACGAACTCGTCGCGGAAGGTAACGCCGTCACCATCCGTGTCGCTGTCGGGATCTTGAGCGAGGTCGCCGTAGTTGAAAAATTCATACCAATCGGGCACGCCGTCCGCGTCGGCGTCCGCCGTCTCGAGCGTGTAGTGGGCCACGGCGTCACTATTCTCGAAGATTATGAACGAGAAGGCCGTTACGGAAATTCCGTAGGGATCCTGCTGACGCGTGCCGTTGAGTTTCCAATAGGAAAATCGGTAGCCGTTCGAGGATATCGGCGGCACGGGGACGGACACCGTGCTCTCCACGGCATGGAAGGCGCTCGTGTTGACAATCCCCGGCGGAATCGAGCGTGTGGTGAGCTGGACTTGGGTCGAAATCGACTGCGTCACCAACGCCGCCAAAGCGACCCCGCCGACCAGCGCGGCAGCCCAGACAAACTTCTTCCGGCGCGAGGGAATCCTCAACCCGGGAGGTTTGTCTCCGCCGTTTTGGATGAAGCCAAGCATGGGACGATTCGTTCTCCCGCGCTCAGTTATTTCCGGCGACAGGCACGACCCAGAAGCCAGAGGCTCCGGTGTCAAAGCCGTAGGCGTTGATCGTGGCGGGCCGCTCGTCAGGGCCAACTCTAAGCTTTGGTTGCCACTGGTTGATCACTCCGGGCGTGCCGGCCTCCTTTGCGCGAGTGACCTCGGCGGCGGTGGTTTCGCGGAGACCCATACTGTCAAAAATAAACTTTCGGCCCACTGCGGTTGTGGTTGTTCCGTAAGCGAGTCGGGCATTTAATGGGATGCTGCCGGATTGGCCTTGAACACCTGTGAACAAATACGGAGATGTAAGGGCCCGCCTAACTCCACTCGGCAATTCCCAACTCACTTCAAAAAGTCGAGAACCTCCGTTATCGGTATATTCAACCTTAAACGCTACAGGCGTTCCAGCAGTTAGGTTGACCGCTGCGGAAGATTCCCTTGAAGCAGTTCCATTGGAGGTAACAGAAAAAAGCTGGGAATTATTGATAAATACCTTCGCAGAATGATCTGCTTTCAGATAAATTCTGTGACTCCCAGTTTCTTGAGGCATCAAGGTTCCTGTCCATCGAACCGACATGTTTCCAGTCGAGGGAGTTGAAGGAATATTGGCATCCAAATCAATCTGGGTAGTCGCATTTCCTGAAAATGAGGTGTTTCCGTTGTAGTAATTAGCAACCAAACCCGGGACGCCGTAAGATCCATCGTAATTAAGCTTCGCAGCGTTGGAGAAAATTTCTCCGTTATCCAACCTTACGCTGTCGGATCCAGTTCCCAGAAGCCAATACCAGGCCGAGAGGAAATCGTTGTCTTTAAGCGGCGAACGGCTTATTTTCAGAGCTGTCTGGTTGCCCGTAGCGGGGATTTGGATAAAGTCGAGGTTGAGCAAGCCGCGACCATCCTTAGCAAGGATTTCGAGCTGCACCTCGCCGAAATCCGTGGACCAATCGCGCGACACATCCCAAGTAAAGCGATGGGTTTCGCCAGTAGCGATGTTGGGGCCGAGCTTGTTCGCCGTCCCATCGGCAAAACTATTGATAGGAATCACATCGGCCAACGAATTCCCGCCATTCTTGAACGCCAGAGCCCCTGTTTGAACGGTGGCATTATCGGCATCCTTCACTGTGTAATCCACGTCCACGAGCGAGGTCCCTGGACGGCGCTTCTGCGAAAGAATCGACGGCAAAGGCAACGCGTTTGATGGTTCGCTGTGCACTGTTCGATAGGTTCGTTTCCAAATTCGTGCTGAAGTTCCAGAATAATTAGCTAAGATATCCCCTTCGGCGGTTTCAATTGCAGAGCTTCCAAGCCACCAACTTTTTAACGTCTCGCCTACTTCAGAGAATACACCTGCTGATCCAAGATAAATTAGACCATCACCTCCGTATGAGAGGGTTCCGCTAATATTCATTTTTCGCACCCATTCTCCAGACGGTGAAAATATTTGTGTCCTTCCATCCGCAACCGCAATCTCACCTTGCGGAGTTATAGCAACAGATCTTGGGTAATAAAAATCCCCGTCAAAACTTCCATATTTACCGAACTTTATAATAAACTCCCCATCCTTGTTAAAAACTTGAACTCGGTGATTGTCAGTATCCGCAACATAGACTTTACCGTCTGTTCCCACGCAAATACCTTCTGGATATTGAAATTGACCATTACCAGTTCCTTGAGCTCCAAACTTTCCAATAAAATTCCCATTAAGATCAAAAATTTGAATTCTATGATTATTTCTATCAGCCACATATAACATTCCTTCGCGGGAGGTTGCGGCTGCAGATGGGCTGCTAAATTGACCATTACCCGTTCCTGCACTGCCGAATCGAAGCAAAAAATCAAAGCGCTTGTTAAGCTTTCGGATTTCGCTCATGCCAGAATCAACTAAATAGTAGTTATCTTCCTCATCCTTCGCAAGAGCGGAAAGTTGTGAGAACTCCTTTTTTCCATGACTCCCGAAATTCTTGATCCAACTACCATTCAGTGTGAATATGGTAATTCGATTGTTATAGTTATCTGCAATATAGACTTTATTCGAGGCTATCGCCAGGCCAAAAGGATTGTCGAATTGACCATTGCCCGTTCCTTCTGAACCAAATACGCGAATGTATGAGCCTGCGGGAGAAAATACAGTGATTCGGTCGCTGTAATGCTGGCCCACATAAAAATTACCCGAAGAATCTGTATCAATTCCATGAGGATATAAGAGTTTCCCTGCATCATTGCCGTAAGTTCCAAATTTTGATAAAAAAATGCCTGATTTCTCAAAAATTTGAACACGACACCCACTCCCTTCAAGAACTGCAATTCTACCATCTAAAGTCATGCACAAGCCAACAGGCCCTTGGAATTGCCCGTCAGCAGTTCCATAGGTTCCCCAAGTTCGCAAAAAGGTGCCGTCAGATTGGAAGACGGATATGCGCGAAGAACCGTATTCACAAACATAAATATCTCCATTTAAATCGACTGTTATTCCATGAGGACGGTTTAATTTCCCTGGACCTGTTCCATATTCACCAATAGCGCGGATGAGCTTACCTGTGTTGTTAAAAACTTGAATTCTGTTGTTGTAATCGCACACGTAGACAAGGCCATTGGCATCGACAAAAATTGCGATTGGTTCATTAAAGAATCCTGCTTGGGTTCCATACGAACCCCATTTGCGAATAAAATTACCGTCCAAGTCAAAAGCTTGGACTTGATGATTATATCGATCTGTAACGTATACTAAGGAATCCGGTCCAATCGCCACTTCTGTGGGGTTATAAAATTTTCCTCCCTCGATATCCCCTCGGAATTCCTTCGCGAGATACCAACTATCCTGCGGCATGCGCTGGGCATGGACTGACTGGCTGGCAGAAAACAAAAGCGATAGGGCGAGTAAAAGGAGCGGCACCGCTGGAGGGACTTGGGAAATGTGAGGTCTGAATTTCATGGGTGAAATATTGGCGAGGAGTTAGTTTGGGAACTGGGAAAGTTGGTTGAGGAGTTGTGCTGGAATTGGCGTAAGAACTGCTTGGGGAAAGTATCTGAAGGTAACGACTAAAAAGCGCGTATGCCTGCAAAAAACTGAGAAAAATGATTGGTAATGACAGACACAAGGACGGAACAGCAATGGTTGTGCAAAATTAAGCGGGCTATCGTCAAGTTGTTTTTTAAAAAAAACCTGACCTCCGCTGATTTTACCGATGCCTCCCAAGTTGTGGATTTTCGAAGGCCTCCAGTGGGTCAGGCGTCCCGCCTGACATCAAAAGAATTTCTGGGTGGCTGCTTGACTCAAGTTCCTACCATATGTTGCGGTTTGGCAACATAAAAATCCTTGATTGGTTTAGGGCGAAAGAGAATTGCTTGCTGCATAAGACGGTA
>VFJO01000121.1 GCA_009886045.1 Verrucomicrobiota bacterium | reverse complement strand
GAAATCGCGCCACGCTGAGCGCATTCCAAAGCCAGTCCCCCGCTGGCTCAACGCCCACCTACCCTCCGCGTCTCTACGCCTCTGCGCGAGTCCTATTTTCAGCAAACACCGACTCAATTCAGCGAAGAGTTGTTCGGACACTTCGCTATTCCAAGTGGGTGATTTTCCCACTGGCGAGGGGTTTCCTCCCAAACGAGGTCGTGCTGACCGAGGAACGCGGGCCAATCGACTTCGATCTGCGGAGCGACCGGCGCTGCCGTTGCTTCGAGATGGGTCAATAATGCCAGCGCGAGGAGGGTGAGCAAAGCCTTCATGAATGATTGATCTTTGGTTTTGTCCGATGTTTGCGAGTTTAATCGTGCTCGCTTCGTTACGGATCTAATACCCATCACCAATCAGGGAGCTTGGATAAAAATCTCGGAAATTGTCACGCCTTTGGTGGCGTCGAGGATATTCAGGCGGATGGCACTGGTGGTGACAGGGGAGAAGGAGGCGTTGAAATGCGCGCCGAGCCTACTGCCTTTGTGGAAGGTGACCCAGGAGGAGCCGTCCTTTTTCTGGAGTTCGAACTTCTGCACGCGGCTGCCGTGACCAGACTGGGCTTCTTCGATGGTGATGCCGTTGAAGGTGGTCTCCTTGTCGAAGTCGATTTGCAGCCAGACATTTTTTGTGTCAGCTGGAGTGGCCCAGCGGGTTTCCGGATCGCCATCGAGAACCATGTCCGCGCTGTTTTGTGGGTTCTTCTGATCGGTCGTGGATGCGGTGGCCTTCGCGCCGGGGATGTTCGGGCGGGTGGCGGGCTTGAGCGGCGCGATGTCCATGGCATTACCCTCGATGGTGAGTTCCACGATGGTATCGATTTCATCCCAAGAGTTGTCTGGGATGACGAACGAGAGTGAGCCTTTTTCCGTAGTGGTTTTGATGCTTGGACCGTTTAGCAGTTTCGCAGATTTGATGGCGACGGGCAGTGCGGGGACGATCACGGGGCCATCCACTTTGCTCAGGATATGGAGATAGATTTTATCGCCCTTGCGCGTGCTTACGATGTGGCTGGAGGGTTTCCACGGACCGCCGCGAGTGCCATAAACCGCCTCACCGTTTTTGGCGAGCCAGGTGCCCATTTCCTTGAGGCGTTCGACCTGGCGGCCTTCGATCAAGCCGTCCGGTTGCGGGCCGACGTTGAAGAGCAGATTGCCATCACCACCGTTGGTGCGGATGAGGGTCTGGATGCATTCCTTGAGCGACTTCATCGTGTCGTTAGGCCTCCACGCCCATTGCCTGCAGATGGTCATGCAGGTTTCCCACGGGCGGTCGAACTGGAAGCCGCCGATGCGTTGCTCGGGCGTGTCGTAGTCGCCCTTATGGCCGGTGCGATTGTTGATCACGATGTCGGGCTGGATGGCGCGGGCCATGTTGATGACGCCGGCACCGCGCGTGGCGTCGAATTTCTGCGGCACGTCGAACCAGAGAGTGAAGAGCGGGCCGTAGTTGGTGAGCAACTCGGATACCTGGGCCTTCAGGTATTTCGTGTAGGCTTCGAGATCAGATTTTTCGCGTGTCACTTTGCCGCCGGGGCTGGTGAGCGGGAAATCCGGGTGGTGCCAATCGCAGGTGGAGTAATAGGTGCCGAAGGCGATGCCGCCTTTTTTGCAGGCCTCGGCGAGTTCCTTGACCACGTCCCGCTTGAAGGGCGTGTTCATGATGTTGTGACCGGTCTGCTTGGTGTCCCAGAGGCAGAAGCCGTCGTGGTGCTTGGTGGTGAGAACCATGTATTTCATGCCGGCCGCCTTGGCGACGGCGACCCATTCGTCGGCATTGAACTTGGTGGGATTGAATTGTTTGTAGAGGTTGTCGTATTCCTCGGTGGGAACCTGTCCGCCGCGCGACCAGCCGATTTCAGTGCCCTTGAGGGAAACGGGGCCCCAATGGATGAACATGCCGAAGCGGGCATCCTGCCATTTTTGAATGGCTTCCGGCTGAACTGGCGTGATGTCTTGGGCGGGTAGTGCGCTGATTGCAGTGATGAGTGATGCGAGGAGGATGGATGTCGTTTTCATGGTGATTGCGTAGAGTGATTTTTTTGTTTTTGTTGTTAAGGAATTGCTTTTGGCGCAAGCGCCGTCATGCCGG
>VFJO01000129.1 GCA_009886045.1 Verrucomicrobiota bacterium | reverse complement strand
CCTGGCTCAACGACGAGGGCATCGCCGCCCTGCCCTATCACGCCGGCCTCGATGCGGGCCTGCGCCAGCGCCACCAGGACCGCTTCCTGCGCGAAGACGGCATTGTCATGGTGGCCACCATCGCCTTCGGCATGGGCATCGACAAGCCCGACGTGCGCTTCGTCGCGCACCTTGATTTGCCGCGCTCGGTCGAAGGCTACTACCAGGAAACCGGCCGCGCCGGCCGCGATGGACTTCCCGGCGATTGCCTCTTGCTCTTCAGCGCGGGAGATGCCGCGAAGCAGACGCATTTCATCGATGAAATGACCGATGCACACGAGCAGCAGATCGCCCGCGAGCAACTGCGGCTCATGTTGGGCTACGCCGACTGCCCGACCTGCCGACGCCGCGAGTTACTCCACTATTTTGCGGAGACCTACACGGAGCCAAATTGCGCCTCCTGCGACAATTGCCTCCAGCCACGCCAGAACTACGATGCTACCACCCACGCCCAGAAACTGCTCTCCTGTGTTTACCGCGTGCGGCAAGGCGGACGCTTCGGCGTCGGCATGAATCACCTCATCGAAATTCTCACCGGCTCCGCAAATGAAAAAGTCCAGCGCTGGGGTCATGATCAACTCAGCACTTATGGGATCGGTAAAGACCTCACACGCCCACAGTGGAGCGCCATCGGACGCGATCTGATGCGCCTCGGATTTCTTGCCCAGGATGCCGGGCAATTCCCCACCATCGCCATCACCGACCTCGGCCTGGAAGCCTTAAAATCCCGCCGCGTCATCATGCTCTCGAAGCGCGTGGAGTTGAAAAAAATCAGCGTCCCGCGCGCAGGCGAGATCGAATGCGACGAGACGCTCTTCGACCGCCTCCGCAAACTCCGCAAACGCCTCGCCGACGAACGCAGCGTCCCGGCCTATGTGATTTTCGGCGACAACACCCTCCGCCAAATGGCCCGCGAATACCCAACCCACATCGACGCCCTGCGCCTAATCGGTGGTATGGGCGAAAAGAAACTCGCCGAATTCGGCACCACCTTCACCAACGAAGTCGCGGCCTACCTGCAGACTTATCCGAAAGTCGACTTCGCCGGACGCGGGGAGTAAGAGGGCGAGTTCCGAGAATTCTCCCCATTATCGGAACAACGCTCACTTAAGGCTGCCTGAAATCAGAAGATCAGCCTTCTTGTTTTCGGTTTATCCAATACTCCGGTTTTCTGGCACCATGAGCGACAGACAGTACCCAGAGAGTCGAATCGCGAATGATGAAAGGGATGTAGTAGGGGAACACGCGTAAGTTAATCCTTTGATACCCGCCTGAACGAACCCGGTATAGGCCCGAATGCTCAGCCACCCAAAGAATGCAGCGATTCGCTTCGTCCTTGAACCTCCGACCAAAGCCCGCCCTCACCGCCTCGTAATATGAGATGGCATCAAGAAACTCCCTTTTGGCCTCAGGCACAAAAATGATGTTCACGAAGCAAAAATCTGATCAGCCTCGCGCATGACATCGCTGTAGGAAATACCTACAACAGCCCCGCTGTCCACCGCTTTGATCCGATCCTGAATCTCCTGTTCCCATGAGTCATCAACGTCTGGATGATCACCGGACTCGCCCATTTCCAGAAGAAGGCCTGCCAAAACAAGACGCTGACGGGAAGGAAGCTGCAATACTTGCTGGGTAATTTCCTCAAGAGTAACTAGCATGAGCGAAATATTGCAGAGAAGATGGCCTCGGTCAAAAAGACATTCTGTCTACACCCTCAAAGCGCCCTCGGCGAAGCCTGTTAGAATCATGCCACACCCGCCGGTCACGCCACGCCATCAATAGTCTGAATTTATGATTCCGCCGTGGAATTGTATGCCGCTTGTCAGTGCGGGGATTTGCGTGTTTTTCGATCCGCTGGAATTTGCTCTTAGATTTCGTAGACAACATCTCTCGTGTTGGCGTAGGCGAGGAGGATTTTGTTGGAATATACTTGATGAAGGAGGATGTCGATACCACGCAAAGTTGCGGCCATGGACCGGTGTGCGACGAGAAGTCAGTCGCGTGGCACGCCCAACAAAACCAGAGGGCAGGTGCGATCCCCGAGACGGCACGTTACATTGCCCGTGATTCTGGCTCAAGTGGGACTCCAGTAAGGCCTGTCAAACTCAACTCATGCTCGCCAAATCATCATTGACAGCAATGCTAGCAATAATAATTTTAGGTCCATGAGTACAACACTCACGATCCGCAATCTCGCATTGCCAGTGAAGCAGCGCTTGCGGGTTTTTGCCGCAAACCACGGGCGCTCGATGGAGGCGGAAGCGAGGGAGATTTTGACGAAAGCCATGGCGGAAGCGGAGCATGATCCGCTGGAACTTGCCAGGGAAATGCAGCGTCGTATTGCTGCGGTTCGTGGAACTTGGAAGAAGCCTTCCGGTGAAAAATCCACGGACGACATCATGCGCGGACTCCGAAGCGATGAGTGAGGATGTGCTGGTTGATACAAATGTCCTCTTGGATGTCTTGAATTCGGACTCCGAGTGGGGGCATTGGTCGGAGCAGCGCTTGAGCGAATTTGCAAACCGCTTGATGATCAATCCGATCATTTACACGGAACTCTGTTACACGGCCGCCGATGTGGAGCAGGTTGACACGGCGGTGAATATTCTTGGTCTAGCTTTCAAGGAAATGCCCAAGGAGGCTCTTTTTTTGACCGCTCAAGCTTTCCGAATTTATCGAGAAAGAGGCGGAACAAAAACGGCTCTTTTGGCGGATTTTTTCATAGGTGCCCACGCCCAAGCTTTAAAAATCCCGATTTTGACGCGCGACACCGAGCGATACCGTTCTTATTTCCCGAGCGTTTCCCTCATTTCGCCATAGCCCGAATGGGCTTGGCGTCCAAGTGTGGGGAGGTTTAACAAATCGGCAGCAGCGCGGACCCAAGAACAGCCTAGGGTCTGCGCATTAGAGAAATCACGATCACTGGCACTTTGCACTCTGGCGCCGCGGTCTCTCACGCGGCGCTGCTTCGATCACTCAGGCCCGACGGCGCACGCGCCAGAGGAGGAAAGCGGCACCGATGCCGAGGAGAAGGTATGTCTGCGGCTCGGGAACGACGGAATACACGCCAATGCGCTCACTGGCAGTTGCCCCATCTCCTTCGTAGCCAACAATGAGAAGATTTTGTCCATTCGGACTATCGGCAGCTGAAATGAAGCTCATTCCTTCCGGACGCAGTGATCCATCCGATGCGCGGGTGTAGCCAAAAAATGATGGGGCATTCGGATCAGTGATATCGAACATGAAGATGCCATTATTTCGCTCCATACCGATGAATGCGAATGTCTTGCCATCTATTTCACCCAAAGTCAGGCCTTCTGGTTCGGGACCCTTTTCATCGCTGCGGCTGTCCACCCAGCCAGTGGGATCGTTATCACGGATGTATGTTTCAAAATAACTGCCCGAGTCATAGACTTGTTTCAACCCGTCGCCGGTGACCTCCCAAATGGTGAAGCTTCGGGTTCCGAGCATCGTTGGATCGTCGATTTTTCCATCTCCATCGGTATCGCCGTCGAGACGAGAAACGCTGAGGCGACCGAGTGCTTCGTTCGCCCGGGCACCTGTCTGAGTGAGCGGAAAATTCGATGGGGCGTTCTGGTCGATGATATTGTTCATGCTGTCGTTTCCCGCGATGTCTCCGAACCGGCTGATATCGCGATCATCCACGCGTGCATCGCCTTCGTTGGCCGTAACGACGTAGGTTTTTCCGTTCTTGGAGTATGTGGCGACCGTATCCGGCATAGGCAAGCCTTTGATGCTTTGGTTGATAGCAATCAAGTTATTGGCGACGCCTGAATTGTTTTGATCGCTGGCATCAATCGTCTGGGTAATGGTTCCGAGGTTGGTCACCTTGGTCCACAAGTTCTGCGTGAGGTCGTATTCACCGATGGCATTGTTATCTTGGAGGGATACATAAACTTTATCTCCAATCACCGAGGCATACTCTGGCTCGATGGCATTCAGGTCTTGGTTTGCGGCTTGGGTAAAATCAGGAATCGAGGCAATGAAGGTTCCACTGGTGCCAATGGCCGCGACATTCGAATTGCGAATGCCGCTCAGAGAGACTCCGGAGGCAAGATTGGCGGAGGAAAAATCCCTGGTGACTGGCGTGAGAGATGTAAGGTTGGCGAGGTTGCTGCTGGTAATGCTGGAGACATCGAAAACGGAAATCGAGCCGGGTGCATTGACCCCTGTAGGATTGGTTGTGCTATTCGAGCTGAATTCCCCTTCATTCACGACAATGAGTTTTGATCCATCAGGTGAAAAAGAAACGCTATCTGGGTGGTATCCGACGTCGATCGTTCCCAGGGAAGTTCCGGTCGAAAGATTGAAGAAACCCACTTTGCCGAGCGTGGTGGTATTGGCCGTGGGAATCAAAGAGGCGACACCAAATCCCTTGGCGGAGTTGATTGCAACGCTGCTGAGAGCGCTCATGTTCGCCTTGATTCCAAAAGATGATGAGAAATCAATCGATCCAATGCCGATGGCGCTTGAAGGATTCGAAAGATCAAAAATATTGATCTGGTAGGCGGCAGAACTGGAACTCGTAACAAAGAGGTTTTTTGACACCTTGTCGAAGCCCGCGATTTCGCCAGCACTTGTGCCGTTTCCGTAGTTCGCACTGAAGTTGCTCAAGAGGCTCATCTGCGCATAGGAGGCTTCCGATGACAAAACCGCGCATGCGGCGAGAAGCTTAAAGATGGTTGTTTTTTTCATGGTGTGGAAATTGACAGACCAGGATTGTTTTTTTGGGTCTGAGGGTGCCGAGTTTCTAAAATTTTCACCCACTGCAAAGGGATTGTTGGTTACAATTTCGTAACAAAGCGCGGCTTCGAGTCCTCCAATCAATCCTTGAAAAGAGTCTTTTCAGCGTTTCGGTTTTTCCTGTTTACTAGTCCGATGTCGCGCATACCTGT
>VFJO01000064.1 GCA_009886045.1 Verrucomicrobiota bacterium | reverse complement strand
AGCGCGCGGGCGGGGTCGTTCTCCGCAAGGCGCACATAGAGCCAGGAGCCAATGTCGCCTGTCAGGCCCTCTCCTACAGCTTGAGGAAACGGGATGGCAGGAGCGGGGGGGGGATTCAATCGGCTCACGACGGCTCCAACAAAAACCAACGCATTGGTTCGTTGGGGAAAGCGGCGGGCGAATTCGAGTGCTGCGGGGCCACCCCAGCCAATGCCAAGCACAGCAGTCTGGCCGATCCCGAGGGAATCGAGAAGCTGAGCAGCGGCATCTGCTTGGTTCTCGGGAGTGATGCCAGTGGCAAGTGGGGTGCGCAGGTAGCCCGGGCGCGAGGGAATGACGGCTTGAAATCCCTCATTAACCAGAAATCCCGCTAAGGCTGCGCCTTGGTCGTAGCCGCCCGGGGCATCGTGAAAAACAAGCACTGGGGGCCCCTCCCCTCGACGGATGAATTCGATCGGCCCGCTCTCGGTAGTAGCCATCTGGGAAGCCGAATAGAGGTCCACCAAGCGAGCGGATCGCCAGGACTGAAACCAAGCTAGGATCCCGCCCAGAACCAAGAGGATAAGAACCAAAAAGAGAAAAAGAATGCGCGGGAGAAGTCGGAGTTTCATGACATCAGCGTTTCGCGAGGCGTTTAAAAAGCCACAATCCGAGGCCGAAGAAGACCACGTTCGGAATCCAAATCAGAAAGTGGGGGAAGGCCGATGGTTTGCCGCGGAAGGTATCTGCCATGAGGATGAAGAAAAAGTAGCTAAAGGCAACGACGAGGCTCATGGCGAAGCCCACCGAGGTTTCTTTTCGATGAGTGGTGATACCAAGGGGAATGGCGATGAGGGCGAAGGCGATGCAGGAGAGGGAAGTTGAGAAGCGCTTGTTGAGTTCCACGAGCATTTCCTGCCGCTGCTTACCCTCGGCCAACGTGTAGGCTGCGTAGAGCTCTGGGAGCGTGTAGGAACTGAGTCGGCGGTTGTTTTGAAACTCCTTGAAAAACTTATCGAGAGCGAGGGGGAACACGCCCTCTTTCATCACAATGCCTTGTTGGATTTTTGAAAAGTCCTCGGGGGCCTTTGCATCGCGTTGTTCGAAGCGTGCATCAAACAACTTGAAGAGCAGTCGCGAGTTCGCCGTATCAGGCGTGAGCGCGCCCTCTTTGGCGAAGATCATCTTGGAAACACGCGCATCGTCGTTGAGTTCGAAAACCAGGATATTCAACAGCCTGTTGCCATCTTTTCCTCCGACATAGACGCGCCGGTCTGGAAAAGCATCCACAACCTCATCGGCCCTGAAAAGCGCTGTGGGATTGCTCGTCGCCATGTCCACCACAGCCCGCGTCATCGCCTGCTCGGCGCGGGGGGCGATGTCGATATTGATCCAGAAACAAACCATCGTGAGGACGACGGAGATGACGAAAACGGGAACGCTCACACGCGGGATGCTTACGCCATTAGACTTGAGGGCGATCAGCTCGCTGTCGGCGGACATCCTGCCGAATACCAGAAGAATCGCGGTGAGAAACCCCCAGGGAATCGTGAAGGTGAGGGAAAATGGGAGTACGAGGCCCATGAACCCGAGTACGGTCAGGATCGGAACGTCCGGGTTGTTGACGAGGATATTAAGCAGTTCGCGAAAAATGTTCCCGAGGACCAGAACGAGGCTGAGGACGAGAACGCCAAATCCCGCCGTGACAAGAATGCCGGTGGCGACATGGCGATCAATGATTTTCATCAGGCGGAGGGCGAGCTCTTACTCCTCAAAGACACCCATCTTGCGAAACTTCTCGTAACGCGCGCGGAGGAGCTTATCAATCGGGGTTTTTATGAGGACTTGGAGTTCCTTGGAGATGGCGGATTTCAGGTTTTCTGCAGCTTTCTCGGGATTGCAGTGGGCTCCACCTGCGGGTTCGGGAATGACTCCGTCCACAAGGCCCATTTCCAAGAGGTCGGGAGAGCTGAGTTTGAGAGCCTCGGCTGCCTCGGGGGCGTGTTTGCGGTGCTTCCAGAGGATGGCCGCGCAGCCCTCTGGGCTGATGACCGAGTAGTAGGCATTTTCCAGAATGAGTACGCGATCGGCGACACCAATTCCGAGGGCCCCGCCGGACCCCCCTTCGCCGATCACTACGGAAACCACAGGCGTGCGGAGAGTCATCATATCACGGATATTCACTGCAATCGCCTCAGCGATGTGACGCTCCTCAGCTCCTACGCCGGGGTAGGCACCAGGGGTGTCGATGAGGGCAACGACGGGGAGGCCGAATTTCTCGGCAAGCCGCATCAATCGGAGCGCCTTGCGGTAGCCTTCGGGGTGTGGGCTGCCGAAATTGCGAAAGAGGTTTTCCTTCATGTTGCGTCCTTTTTGTTGGCCGATCACCACACAGCGGATGCCATCGATCGAGGCCAGACCACCGGGCATGGAGGCATCTTCGCCGAAGAGTCGGTCACCTTTGAGTTCGATGAAATCCGTGGATAACATCTGCACGTAATCCAGAAAAAACGGCCGGGCGATATGCCTAGAAATCTGAACCCGCTGCCATGCGGTGAGATTACCGTAGATTTGGCCGCGCAGGGATTCCAGCTTCTCCTGCATGCCGCGAATCTCGCCGCCGAGGTCGATCTTCCTGTCTTCGGACTGTTTTTTGAGTTCCTCGATTTTTTGCTCGAGTTCAACGAGGGGTTTTTCGAAATCCAACGTCTGCTTGTTCATGGGTGAGTTATTTGAAGCTGACTGGGGTACCGGATTTCACGAGGGCATAAATGTCTTCGAAATCGGCTGGGCTGAGGACGACCCCGTGCGGAGTTGCAGGCGTCGAGCCATCGGTTGTTGGTGCGGGAGGTGTTCGCAGGACGATGTTACCCGGGTTTATGAGAATCGTTCGTTCGGCTTCGGTGTAGTCTTTAGAGCCAAAAGCGACCCGTGTCTCTCCCTTGCGGGCAAGGCGGTCTGCGACTTTGGCCTCCAACTCCCCCTTGGCTGCCTGACCGGTGAGGCTGATCGAAACGGCTGGGTATTCATTAAAAAAGACTCCCCCATTCATCACGAGCACAGTGGATGCACCACGATCAATCACAAGCGAGGTATCCACAACGGGGATGAGCAACTCTTGACCGATCTTGAGATTGATGGAGGCCAACCCATTCGCCCAATAGATAAACTCAGCATTGGTTTTAAATTGGGATTTTATGCGGTCCAGCGAATCGCCTTTTTTGACCGTGTAAAGAGTGTTTGTGGGAGAAGCGGTCGGATCTCGGAACAGAACGAGATTGATACGTCCAAGGGCCGAGCGGACCTCGGCAGCTTTAGGGGCGTCTGGGTAGGTCTCGATGTAGGCAGTGAGGGCATCGCGCGCCTCGATGGTATTTTTCCCAAGGATCGGCTTGAGTGCTTCCAAGGCCGCGATGGCGGGACTTGGGGTGGGAGCAGGCGTAGGCGTGGGAGCAGCGACCTGTTCTACGACATCGAGTTTTTTTTGTTTGTAGTAAAGTTCGTAAATGAAATAGCCGCTACCCCCCAGAATTCCGGCGATGAGAAACAAGATCGTGAGTGCTTTAATAAACATGGAGATTTTTTAGCATGTTATCCGCTGCGCTTGGAAAATGAAAACCCCGAAATCAGGCGAGGCCTCGGCGTTTCCACTCGGCGACATTTTCTCCCGCAGAACGTTGGATCATTTCCATCGAGAATTTGAGAAGACATACCTCCCATACATCATCCACTCCGGCGATCAGAGCTCGGAACGGGTCGTCGCCTTTTTTCATTTCCCCTTCCATGCGAGCGATGGCCTCATCAAATGGCTCGCGTAGGATTTTTTCGGAGAAATCGGTTTTTCGGAATTGAAACCCATAGCGTAAAATCCGACCGGCGGCTGGATTTGCTTCCAGCCAATCCGCAAAGTCCCGGGCTTCTTCGCCAAATCCTTCTAGGAAGACTTTGCTGAAATGCGTTGGCGAGAGGATGCGCGGACGCTCGGCCTCGATCGTGCCTGAGCGAACGCGAACAGTCTCGATCTCGTCAAGCGGCTCGCTTACCAACGAAAAGTGGAATCGCGTGGTTCCAAACGTTTCGATCGCACTCTGTGGTGTGACGACGACGCGGGTGTTTTCCATCGCGTATTGAAAGTCATGCTCCTTGAACATCGTTTAAAATTACCTCGCTGGGCGCTTTGTTCAATCAATTAGGCACAGCTGGTGCCGATTGGCGAACGATGACTTCCACACTCATTTTTGCGGGGGGCAAGGCGAATCTCATGATCAGCAGGGTGAGGTAAAGAAGCACCACGGCACTGGCTAGCCAAGGCAGGGGAGCTGAAACGCGTTCGGGCGAGTTCATGGCATTTTCAATGCACCGATGGCATCCATGACACGATTGCTGAGGATTTGATAAGTCTCGCGAGAGGAATGCGCAATTTCGTCTGCGCTGAAATGAATCGGTTCACCAATGACCACGGTGATTTGAGAAAGTTGGAGATGGCGAGCGTTTTTTGGGAATGCCTCGTAGGCTCCAAAAATACGCATTGGGAGCACTGGAGCGCCGGTTTTTGCGATTACAAGCCCTATGCCCGCGCGGGCAGGCTGGAGATGGCCATCCAACGAGCGGGTGCCTTCAGGAAAAAGAAGCACGGCATTTCCGTCCTTAACCTTTTTGATGACTTCACGCAGGGCAGACATGTCGTTGCCGTCGCGCTCCACTGGGATCACATTCATCGCGGGGAAGAGGGGTCCGAAAAACGGCCATTTCAGAAGCGTTTTGCGGGCGAGATAGTACACTCCACGCTTGCTGCAGATGCCTGCCAGCGGGGGATCGAAGAAACTCGAGTGGTTCACGGCGATCAGGAGTGGGCCAGATTCGATCATCCGCTCCTGATTAACCACCCGCATCGAAAAAATCACACGGGCGAGGAGTTTCGCCAGATTGTAAAAAATATTATAAACAATCGTCATGCCGGATGAAGGCCGGATAATGCAAGAGTCTCAACGATTTTGTCCACGACGCCTTCGAGGGTGAGGTGTGAGGTGTCGATGACATGGGCTCCGGAAGCGACTTTCAGGGGTGCGTGGGCCCGAGTTGAGTCCAGCAGGTCGCGTTGTTCGATCGCGTCGTCTTGCCCTTGAGAAGCCCTTCGCTGGCGTCTGATCTCTGGCGTGGCGTCGAGATAAAATTTGTGTGGTGTGTCGGGAAAAACAACAGATCCAATATCGCGACCCTCGCTCACAATCGGGCGTTGACGGGCAAGATTGTGCAGTTGGCTATTCACCAAGTTTCGGACCGAGGCAATAGAGGCGACAGAGGAAACGCTCTGATTCACCTCCAGAGTTTGGAGCTCGATATCCGGCAATTCCGAATTGATCCGGATGAACGAATCGCCCGATTCACTGAAGCCTGAATCCACTGACATGCGCTGCACTGCGGCCTCGATTTGTTCAGGAAGAACGATGTCGAGCTGTTGGCGAAGAATTTCCCAGGTTACAGCGCGGTACATCGCCCCCGAGTTGACATGAGCGAACCCCATGCGCCTCGCCAAGCGGGTGGCCACACTGCTTTTGCCTGAGGCGGCCGGACCATCTATGGCGATGACCGTCATGGCTGCGGGCCTCTCACGGACGGGCGACCAGTGCCTTTCAGCCCTGAAAGAACCTGCGTGCGGTTTTTCATGTGTCCGCCGCTTTGAATCTTCATGAGGGCTTCTGCAAAGCCGGGGTAGGAAGTGTTCACACAGGCGGTATCTTCGATGATTGTTTCGCCGTCTGCAAAAAGCCCGGCCACGGCAAAAGCCATGGCGATGCGATGGTCGTGGTGGCAAGGCAGACGGGCTCCCTTGAGCGGACTGCCGCCAGTGATCGCCATGCCATCCGGAAATTCCTCCACCTGCACGCCCATAGCGCGGAGATTTGCAGCCACAGCGGCAATGCGGTCGGTTTCCTTCACCCTCAACTCCGCAGCATCTCGAATAATCGTGGTGCCCTGCGCAAGTGCGGCGGCTACGGCGAGAATCGGAATTTCATCGATCACATTCGGAATCTCAGCTCCGGTAATTGTGGTGGCGCGGAGGGTGGTACCCTTAATGTCGATATTCCCAACGGGTTCCCCGCTGAGCGAAGATTCGATTACCTCGCGGATGCGTGCGCCCATGCGGATGAGGACATCAATGATGCCGGTACGAGTCGGGTTGAGGCCGACATCCTTCACCAACAGTCGAGATCCCGGCTGCGCGGCAGATGCAACCAACCAGAACGCCGCGCTCGAAATGTCGCCGGGAACCGTGAAATCCATGGACTCTGGCACCTGCCCCCCTTCGACGGTTGTCTGGATTTCCACAAGCCGGCGGTCCTTTGGTGAAGTTTTGTTTTCCCAGATTTCTTCACGTTTCGATTTAATGAGGAAATAATCAAACATCCTTTCGGTATGGTCGCGGGAGCGAACGTTCTCAATCAGCGTGGTTGTGCCTTTGGCAAAGAGCCCAGCCAAAAGAATTGCGCTTTTGACCTGCGCGCTCGCAACCGGTGTGCGGTAAACAATGCCATCCAGATTTCCATTCCCCTCGACAAGAAGAGGCGGGCAGGATTTTTCGCCTTGTGCTTGAAGAGTTGCTCCCATGAGGCGCAACGGGTCGATGACGCGCTGCATCGGACGTCCTGAAAGCGAGGGGTCACCCGTCAGGCGGGAGGTGAAATTTTGTGCCGAGAGAATGCCCGACATGAGACGCATCGTGGTGCCGGAGTTGCCACAGTCGATATCGCCAAATGGCTTTGTAAAACGCCCTGAGAGGCCTTCCACGATCAAGGTTCCCGGCTCAGGGGCGTCAATAAAAACTCCAAGCTGGCGCATAGCGGCAGCCGTGCTCCGGCAGTCTTCCCCCTCGAGGAAGTTGCGGATCACACATGTCCCATTAGAGAGGGACGCAAGCATGACCGCACGGTGCGAGATGCTTTTATCGGGAGGCACAGCGATTTCCGAATCGATGAGCTTAGCTCGGCGGGATTTTAAAAAATATTTGTCCTTTATGGCCTTCATATCGCGGGTGGCTGGCTGGCTCGAAGCGAGCGGGCGTCTGCAAGAAACGATTCCACAGCGTTTCGGTTGCCGCTACTGAGAGCGAGCTTCAGCGTCTCGAGCGCGGTTTGCAAGTCATGGATTCCGCTTAATACCTCGCCGCTGTTATCGAGGAAAATTTCCGCCCACAGACCCTCGGGTCCACCGGCAATACGGGTCGAATCTCGATAGCCTCCGCCTGCCAGGCGGGCGAGCGCGGGATCGCATCCTAGAGCGGCATGAACCAGGGCGGCAGCAGCAGCATGCGGAAGGTGGCTGATGCGTGCCATGGCGCGGTCGTGCGCTTCGGGCGACATCTCCTGCAGGGTACAACCGGCCGCAGACCACAAGTCGGCTGCAAGATTATGCGCTGACGGGTCGGTGCACACTGTTGGGGTAAGGATACAGACTGCGCCGTCATATAAATTCTCGCGTGCGGCAGGGAGGCCGCTTTGTTCCGAGCCTGCCATGGGGTGCGCCCCGATGAAGCGTCCGCCAAAAATCTTCTCCAAGCACGCGACAATTTTCCCTTTTACGCTGCCTGCATCGGTTACAACCGCCCGACTCGGTAAATATTTTTTAAGTTCTGTTCCGATGAGTTCAATCGCATGGGGGGAGAGACAGAGGACCGCGATGTCACAATCTGCCGCAGCTGCGGCCAGGTCGTGGGTGACTTGGCAAGTTGGAAGTCGAGCTGCTGCTTCGCGTACGGCTTCCTCACGGCGTGCCCAGATGGTGATATCACGAGATCCGCCTGCTCGGCTCAAAGCCATCGCCAGCGAACCCCCGATGAGACCAGGTCCCAGAATGGTTACGCGCCTGTTCAGGGCACCAGAAAAATCTTGCCCGAATAGGGGCATTTCACCTCAGTGCCGGGAGGAAATCCTCGCACATCGACATAGCCAGCATAAGGCGAGTGGGGACTCGTCACAAAGCCTGGTTTACCGGGCACTGGAGTGCCGTAGGAAAGGTCGCGCGATGCCACTGGCTCGGGCGGAGGAGTGGGGGTGGGAGCAGGAGTCGGGGTGGGCATTGGATCCACCACTGGAGGCGTCTCGGTGTAGCCTTCCGGCGTGGGCGTGGGTGCTACATACTCAGTGGCGGTGGACGCTGTGCCTTGGTAGCCAAAACGACCTGTGCCAGTTTTGCGGACCGGGCGCTGCGTCTCACAAGCTGCGAGAACTAGAACGGCCACGATTGATCCTAGCACGATGACGGAAGATTTTTTCATAATTGATATGGCGATTAAAAAGACATGATCGGCGATCTCTTTCAATCCAAATCTCGCAATCGAGTGCCTAGACTTGATTTCTAGCCGGGTGGTGATCGGGTCGGTCGCCCACGAGAAATTGTGACGAAAGCAAAGAGCGAATGGCATTTTTTGAAAAGACGCTCGAACTTCGGAACGTGAAATTTTATAAAATAAATCCCTTGCCGAGCATGGTCTCCTAGGATAGATATCTCGCCCCTTTCACTTCAATAATCGTCTATGGCTATAAAATCCAAAAAACCTGCCAAGGCAAAGCCTGTCGCAAAAAAAGCAGCTCCTGCCAAGAAGCCCGCTGTTCAAGCCAAGCCCCAAGCCAAGCCCCAGGCCAAGCTTCCATCCAAGGCTAAGCTTCCATCCAAGGCTAAGCTTCCATCCAAAGCTAAGCTTCCATCCAAAGCTAAGCTTCCATCCAAAGCTAAGCTTCCATCCAAGGCTAAGCTTCCATCCAAGGCCAAAGCGCCATCCAAGGCCAAGCCCCAACCGAAGGCCAAGCCCCAAGCCAAAGCCACTGCGGGCAAGTTTGCGTTGGTGAAAAGGCCTTCTCCTACAGTTAAAAAAACAGCCCCCGTTAAAAAGGCAGTTCTTGTTTCTCAAAAGAACGCTGTCAAAAAACCTGCTCCCACTTCTAAGAAAGCACCAGTTTCAAAGGCTGCAGCTAAGAAAGTCACTGCGGTCAAAAAAACGGCCCCTGTTAAAAAAGAAGTTTTGTCAAAAAAGACCAAGCCCGTGCAGGAGGCAACTTTGGCCAAAAAAATGCCTGTTGTGGTGATTAAAAAAACTGCGCCCCCCTTGCAGGTGACTGGGTGGGTCGCCAAACAGCGCGATCGTCTTCTGCAGCTCAAAGATACACTCCTCGATTCTATGACTGGAGTGGGACGTGATTCCCTCCGTAATCGCGCAGAGGGGGGCGAAGCTTCTGCATTTGGAATGCACACCGCCGATGCTGGCAGCGATGCTTACGACCGCGACTTTGCGCTGAGCTTGCTTTCGCAAGAACGCGACTCTCTTTTTGAAATCGATGCCGCATTGAAAAAAATCAACGATGGCAATTACGGATTTTGCGAACTTTCCAACAAGCCAATCCCTCACAATCGTCTCGAAGCACTTCCATTCGCTCGCTACACTGTTGAGTGTCAGACCGAGTTGGAAAAGACCAATCGCCTCACACGTGTCCGCCAACCTGTCACCTCTCTCTTCGGTCTCGGCGAGGAAGGTGAAGGCGAAGGCGAGGAAGAAGATACCACCACCGATACCAAGGACTAATTTATGCCACAGGAAAACATCACCCTCGAATGCACCGAGGCCAAAGCTGAGGGAAAACCAGCCTCGCGCTACATCACAACACGTAACAAGAAAAGCCCGCGCACACCGAGCCGACTTGAAAAGAAAAAGTTCAATCCCCATCTGAACCGCCACACACTCCACCGCGAAATCAAATAAAACGCCATGCTGCCTAAAACACCACAACGCCGCTCAAACTTCCGTCGGGCGAACCGCCCCATGCCACGCCGTCGCGTGGATCTCAACCTCGAAGCCATCGATTATAAAAATCCCGATCTTCTCAAGCGTTTTGTCACGGAGAGCGGAAAAATCCTGCCACGCCGTGTCACCGGTATGTCGGCCAGTCTTCACCGCAAGATCACCCGTGAGGTCAAGCGCGCTCGCGCTGCCCTCTTGATGAAATAATTTCCCCACCCCGAAAAGAGGCCCGGTCATCACGCTCAGCGTGAGGCCGGGTTTTTTTTGATATTTCCGATGCTCTGACTTGAGTTTTTGCTGAAATCGTCCAATCTCCCTTTATGAAAAATTTTTCCCTGCTTCTCACACTCACCGCACTCGTAGGCCTGTCGGCTTGTAACAAGAAGAAATCCGATCAGTTCGCCGGAGTTGATGGGGATTTTGTGACAAGCACACCACTCGCCGAACGATTCGAAGGCGGGGCGAATTTTTTCAGTAACACCGTGACAAAAGGCCAGTTCTCGCCAGTGCGCTTTGGATATGACAGCTATGTTGTGGAACCCGCTGAAACCTCAAAGGTACAGCAAGTCGCAACAGCAATGAAGGATTCCTCACAGCGCCTCATTATTGCTGGCTTCACCGACGAACGTGGAACTCAAGAATACAATCGCGGTCTCGGTGAACGCCGTGCCCAAGCCGTGCGTCAAGCCCTCATTGATTCGGGCATCAGTGCCGACCGCATTCAAACTGTAAGTTTCGGCAGTGAAATGCCAGCCGATCCCTCGAGTAATGATCAAGCGTGGGCATTAAACCGCCGCGCTGAGTTCGGCGTCGTGAAATAAGGCAATCGCCTCAGGATTTCCCCTGAGTTAAAGACCGGCTTGGTCTCCAAGCCGGCCTTTTCTTTTTAATTCAAATCGCTCATTCCTACTACATCTGTGCGATGCAGGGCTGCGCAAAGGGGCCAAGGGCGGGAATAATCGCCCAGTCAGAGTTTTAGAATCTGCGGCTACGCTCCGGCGGCGTTGGCGAGGCCGGCTTCCTCGGGAGGAAGGAAGGGTTGGAAGCGCGCTTTGTCGATGGCTTTCATGTAGGCCTCGTGGGGGGATACGACTCCGGCGAGGAGTTGCTCCCAGATGGCGTCGTCCATGAATTGCATGCCTTGGCTTTTGCCGGATACGATCACATCTTGCAATTTCTGGGTCGCGCCTTCGCGCACAATGGCGGAGACGGCATTGTTCACGACAAGGATTTCGTTCACGGCGACGCGCCCGGTCCCGTCTTGTTTTTTCATGAGGAGCTGCGCAATGACGCCGCGCAGCGAGGCCGCGAGCATCGTGCGCACCTGCGACTGCTGATCACTCGGAAAAACGTCGATCATACGATCCACTGTTTTGCGGGCGTTATTTGTGTGGAGAGTTCCAAAGACGAGGAGGCCGGTTTCTGCTGCGGTGAGGGCGAGGGAAATCGTCTCCAAGTCACGCATTTCACCGACGAGAACGATGTCGGCATCCTCACGCAATGCGGCTTTGAGGCCGACCGGGAAAGATTCCGCATGCTCGGGAACTTCGCGTTGCGTGACAATGCTTTTTTTATTGCAATGAACAAACTCGATTGGCTCCTCGATGGTGACAATGTGGCGGGAAAAATTCGCATTGATGTAGTCAATGAGGGCCGCGAGGGTGGTGCTCTTTCCTGAGCCTGTGGGACCTGTCACAAGCACGATCCCACCGCGCATATGGCCGAAGGTTTTGATGACTTGCGGCACGCACAGATCCTCGAGGGTTTTGATTTTTGTGGGGATGATTCGGAAGACCGCTCCGTAGCCGTGGGCCTGCTTGAGATAGTTGCAACGGAAGCGATTTTCTTCGTTCATCTCATAGGCAAAATCCAGGTCGCCGTTCTCCTCGAAACGTTGCCAGCGCTCTGGTGTACAGATTTCGCTAAGCATGTAGCTCATTTCCTCGGAAGTGAGGAGCTGCTCTCGTATCGGGACGATCTCGCCGTGACGGCGAACTTTCGGAGATTGCCCCTCGGCGAGGTGGAGGTCCGAGGCTCCGCTTTCGATGAGAACTTGGAAAAACTGGTTAATATATGGCATGGGCAGGAAAGTTTTAAGTTTTAGGTTTAAAGCGCCTAGCTGCGGGTAAGTCCTTCTGTGTGATCTCTGCAGTCATTTATTTGATGCCGACGAGACGCCTCATATCGCCTTCTTGTTCGGCCCGGTACACGGCCTCCTCGGCAGATATGATGCCGGCGTGGAAGAGTTCGCCGATCGAGTCGTCCATGAGCTTCATACCGAGTTTTTTTCCCGTTTGAATGATGCCCGGGAGCATAAACGTCTTGGATTCACGAATCACATTTCCAACGGCTGGGGTATTCATCAAAATTTCGATCGCCAGTGCGCGTCCGTTGCCATCGGCTCGTGGCACGAGTTGCTGGGAGATGATTCCTCTCAAGGATTCGCTCACCATGATGCGGATTTGGTCGCGCTGGTCGGTGGGAAAAACATCCAGTAGGCGGTCGAGAGTTCTTGCGGCGTTGCTCGTGTGCAATGTGCCAAGCACGAGGTGACCCGTCTCGGATGCCGTGATGGCGAGGGAGATTGTTTCGAGGTCCCTCATCTCTCCTACCATGATCACATCAGGGTCTTCACGCAGAGCTCCACGCAGCGCATTGGCAAAAGATTTGGTGTGGGTGTGGACCTCGCGCTGCGTGACATGGCATTTGTTCGAGGAGATGAGGTACTCAATGGGGTCCTCCAAAGTAATGATATGGTCGTGGCGCGTGCGGTTGATTTGGTCCACCAATGCGGCCAGGGTCGTGCTTTTTCCACTTCCGACCGAGCCGGTAACAAGCACGAGCCCATTGTGGAATTCCGTGAGAAGCTTTAATTGCTCTGGAAGTCCCAGCTCATCCATCGTGCGGACGTGGTCACTGATGATTCGAAAAACCAAGTCGTAGCCGGTGCGCTGGCGGACAACGCTCGCTCGAAAACGACCAATTTCTGTAGAGTAAGCAAAATCCACGTCTCCGCGTGACGCGAGCTGTTCTTGTTGCGTGGGCGAGAGAAAGCTCATAGCGAGCCTCTCCGTATCTGCCAGCGTGAGCGTTTCGGCTTTTCTCCAGATTGGTTCTAGGATGCCGAAGCGTCGCCAGATCGGCTGGGAATTCACGCTCAGGTGAATATCGGAGGCGTTGGATTCCTTTCCCACAGCCAGAAACTGGTCAACATGTGAGAGGCTGTGAGTATCAGGAGTGGATGCATCCATGGGCGTTGAGTTAGCTGACAGCAAGACGTGTTATCGGTTTTTCGATGCGCTTCCAATATCTAAGAACCCTTCGCACATGGTTTTTTTTCTGCGTCATAAATGTGGCGCGTTTGAGATCGCACAGCTATAGTTTCTTTATGCAAAAGACACGCCTTTGGCTCATGTTTCCGGCACGGCTCATCACTCGTCCCATCCTTTGGGAACTTTCCAGAAAATTCGAGGTCGTTACAAATATCCGTCAAGCCAGCGTCACCGATGAGATCGGTCTTGTATCTCTCGAACTCGACGGGGACCGAGAAGAAATTAAAAAATCCATCGCTTGGCTGGAAGAAAACGGTATCAAGGTGGAGCCTGTGGAAATTGGTACGATCGCGAGCTGAAGCAGCGTTTTTCGATGCGTCTCCTTCTCGTTGACGGCCACTACTATCTTTACAGGTCGTTTTTCGCTATACGGGGATTGCGAAATTCCCGAGGAGAGCCAACGAATGCGATCTATGGGTTTATCAAGGCCATTCGCAAAATGCTGGCCGATCTCAAGCCCGATCGCGCGGCGGTGATCTGGGATGCTGGGCTTCCCGCGCGACGCGTAGAGCTGCAGCCGGCCTACAAACAGAACCGCTCCTCCATGCCGGATGACCTCCGACCACAAGAGGCTTGGCTCCAAAAAAACATCAGCCTGCTGGGCCCTTGCAGCTTGGAACTTGCCGATACGGAGGCCGACGACCTCATTGCTTCATACGCGTGGGCGGCACGCCAAGACGGTGCCAATATCGTGATCGCCACGAACGATAAAGACATTCTTCAACTTGTGGATGCAAACATCCATATCTACTCGACTAATAAAACCGACATCAAAGACGGTGGTTTTGCTCTCCTGGGACCCGATGAGGTCAAAGAAAAGTGGGGGGTTCCTGCCGCACGCATCGCAGATGTCCTTGCGCTCACAGGCGACAGTTCCGATAACATCCCTGGTGTTCCTGGGATCGGTAGCAAGACGGCCGTGCAGTTGGTGAATGCCCATGGCTCAGTGCAGGCGATCCTGAAAAACCCCAGCGTCATTCCAAACCTCAAACTGCGTGAGAAAATGATCACCTGCCGCGACATCGTGATCGCCAACCGAGAAATGGTTCGCCTCGATGAGGACCTCCCCTTGCCAGTCCCATGGGAATCGCTCCAAATCCTCCCCCACCATGCAGAATTTCTGACATTGCTCAGAGAGTGCGAGTTTCAATCGCTCGTAAAGGAAATAGAGGGGGAAGCTCTCATCTCTAGCGAGGCCCTGCAGGGGGAACTCTTTTAAAATTTTCGCCTTAAAAAAGCGGCGCTCCACTGAGTCGGGTTTTTTAAAAAAGCACTATTGGCGCGGAAAGTGCTTGCTAGAGCAGCATTCGTGCCTAGGTTTGGTCCTTAAATATGCTTGGCATGCAACAAGTCGCGAAGATGGCGCTCCAGCAGTCGCTGTCGCCTCAGATGCAGCAGAGCCTGCATGTTCTTCAGGCCCCATTGGCTGAACTCAGGCAACTTGTGGATACAGAATTGCGTGGAAATCCCGCACTCGAGGAACTCGTTCCAGAAAGGGCAGCCGAACCCTTCTCGGAACAAGCCAGCCCGATGGAGGAACAATGGAACGAATACTACACTCAGCGCTCCTCGGGCGAGATTTGGACGCGCGAGGCCCTTGAGAAGAGGCAACATTTTTTTGACTCCCAAGTGCGCCCACCCACTTTGTCGGAGCACCTTCTTGAGCAACTACTGACCGCGTCATGGTCGAGAGAGGAAGGACTCATCGCGGTGGAGATTATCGGCAATCTTGATGAGGGTGGCTACCTTCGCTCGACGCTGGACGAAATCGCTGTGGAAGTGGATTGTTTGCCAGACGAAGTCGAGC
Source organism: Verrucomicrobiota bacterium (assembly GCA_009886045.1). Classification (GTDB taxonomy): domain Bacteria; phylum Verrucomicrobiota; class Verrucomicrobiia; order Chthoniobacterales; family Terrimicrobiaceae; genus UBA967. Next base: position 1,754 of record VFJO01000064.1, on the reverse strand, counting down.
TGGTGCTCGCAAAAGTGCAGGAATTTTATCCTCCAGGCGTTGCTGCTAGGAACTTGGCCGAATGCCTCCTGCTCCAACTGAAAAGCCAGGGGCGGCAGTATTCGACCGAGACGAGAATTGTCCGCCACTATCTCGACGAGCTTGGCCGTAAAAAGCTCAATGAAATTGCCAAGGCTCTGGATTTGGATCCAAAGGAAATCCAGCATGCAGCCGAGTTGATCTCGCGCTTGGACCCCATGCCCGGTCGCGCCTACACAACGGACACGAATCAGGTCGTCACGCCGGAGGTCATCGTTGAATACGACGGGGATGATTATATAGTGAGCCTGAATACGGATGAAATCCCAAGGCTTAGGATTTCCGACTCCTGCAAAGACATGCTCGCGGGGTCCTCCAAAGAGGTTCGAGAATACCTTCGAGATAAAATCCGGGGCGGCAACTTTTTCATCAAAAGCATTCAACAGCGCCAGCAGACGATTCTTAATATCGGGCGCGAAATAGCAGTACGCCAGCGTGAATTCATGGAACGCGGGTCTTCGCATTTGAAGCCCATGACGATGAGCCAAGTCGCGGATGCGGTTGGTGTCCATGAAACCACGGTGAGCCGAGCAGCTGCCGGGAAATTTATTTCAACACCACAGGGGGTTTTTGAGATGAAGTATTTCTTTACCCACGGCTACACAAACAGCGACGGCGAAAGCGTGAGTAATGAAAGCGTCCGACAGGCGATTGCCCAGATCGTGCGCGAAGAAAATAACCGTAATCCGTATAGCGATCAGGATATCGTCAAGCTTCTCTTAGACCGAGGCCTCGGCGTAGCCCGCCGCACTGTTGCAAAGTATCGCGAGCAGCTGGGCATTCTTCCCAGCCATCTGCGGAAGGCCTTCTAGCCCCTCATACCAATCGCTCCTTGCGATTGAGCTTTAACCCTGGCGCGGGCATCCTCGCCTGAGAGCTTAAATTGTTTGTTGGCAAGCGAGACAAAGAATCTATCCGATAGTCCCGTTCCAGAAGGACGTTGGCATGAAACCAAAATTGAAATTCGCTAATCAAGAAAAGTGGATTCTAGGAAATGTTTATATCGAGTCAGCATTTGAAACGGACCCGAAAACAAAACGGCTGGCAACGAATCGAGATCGTTGCCAGCGGTATTTTGCGAATGCGAGCCTGTTTTAGTAGCGGTAGTGCTCGGGCTTGTAGGGCCCTTCGGACGGCACGCCGAGGTAATCAGCTTGGCTTTTGGTGAGCTTAGTAAGGACGACGCCGATTTTTTCGAGGTGCAAGCGGGCGACTTCTTCGTCGAGCTTTTTGGGCAGGCGATAGACGGTGTTTTCGTATTTGTCCTTGTTCTGCCAGAGGTCGATTTGGGCGAGTGTCTGGTTGGTGAAGGAATTCGACATCACGAAGCTTGGGTGCCCTGTGGCGCAACCGAGGTTTACGAGACGGCCGTCAGCTAGCATGTAGATGCTCTTCTTGCCGCCAGGCAGGAAGTAGCGGTCGTATTGCGGCTTGATGGTTTCGCAGCGGATGCCTTTGTGTTTCTTAAGTTCCTCGACTTGGATTTCGTTGTCGAAGTGGCCGATGTTGCAGACGATCGCCTGATCTTTCATGGCGAGCATGTGTTGGAGAGTGATGATGTCTTTGTTGCCGGTGGTGGTGACATAAATGTCGCCGACGCCGAGTGTGCTTTCGATGGTGTTGACCTGAAAGCCCTCCATGGCGGCTTGCAAAGCGTTGATGGGGTCGATCTCGGT